>CAZVMD010000287.1:0-9503 GCA_964628555.1 uncultured Myxococcales bacterium
ACGAGGGAGCTCCCGGCCGGGGATTCTACAAAAACCATAGCAGCGACGATCGCCGCCGGTCAAATGTTCTCCGACGAAAAACCGGCTCCGGTGACCGGCTGCGGAGCCCCTGCTCGCTCGCTCTGCGCAAGCGGCCAGCGCGCAAGCTCAGCCGCCGCGAATTCTGCGAAGCGCCCAGCCAAGATAGCCTGCCGCGCCCGGCTCGTCAGGTCGAGGTAGTAGGTCAGGTTATGCAGCGTCGCCAGGCGGTGGTAGAGGATCTCTTCCGCGACGAACAGATGGCGCAGATAGGCGCGGCTGTAGCCCCGGCAGGTCTCGCAGGAGCAGGCGGGGTCCAGGGGCGAAAGATCGGTGGCATAGCGCGCCCCCTTGATGTTGATCTTGCCCAGCGACGTAAAGAGCTGGCCATTGCGGGCGTTGCGCGTCGGCATAACGCAGTCGAACATGTCCACGCCGCTACCGATAGCCATGACCAGGTCGCGCGGCGTCCCTACCCCCATGAGATAGCGCGGCCGACCTCGTGGCAGCTCATCGGCCACCTGGTCGAGCAGCTGGTACATAACCTCCGGTGGCTCACCGACGGCAAACCCGCCGAGCGCAAAGCCATCAAAGGGCATGGCACAGATCTCAGCCAGGTGACGCCGACGCAGGTCCAGGTGGATTCCGCCCTGCACGATGCCGAAGCGCAGCTGCCGGCCCAGTACTCGCGAGCCATCGGACAGGAGCGGCGCCGGCACCGCCAGACAGCGGGCCGCCCAGCGCGTCGTGCGCTCCATCGCCGCCTGTGCCTCCGGTGGCGGCGACAGGCCCGGCGGGCAGTGATCAAAGGCCATGGCGATATCGCTGCCCAGCACGGCCTGGATGCGCATCGATAGCTCGGGCGTCAGCTCCCGCAGCGAGCCGTCGAGGTGCGAGCGGAAGCGCACCCCCTCCTCGCTGATCTTGGCCAGCGGCTTGGCGACCGGCACCGGACCATGGGCGCTGCTGGTATCCGCGCGCTGGCCCGCCCCCAGGCTAAAGACCTGAAAGCCGCCAGAGTCGGTCAGCATCGGCCGCGACCAGCCACAGAAGCGCTGCAGATCACCGTGCGCGGCGATGATCGGTAGCCCCGGACGCAGCCACAGGTGATAGGTGTTGCCGAGGATAATCTGTGCCCCCGCCGTGGTCAGGTCGGGAGGGCTCACCGCTTTGACGCTACCGACCGTTCCCACTGGCATAAAGATCGGCGTCTGCACCTCGCCATGCGGCAGGCGCAAGCGACCCGCGCGAGCCTTGCCATCGCGCGCTTCCTCCTCGAAGCTGCGGCAGGCTGGCTCGGGCAGGTGGATGGCGCTGGCCTCTATCGGTGCGTGGGCGGACAGAGCCGCCGGGCTCAAGGTCGGCATCGAAGTTCCCCAGGTCTGGTGCCGCGCTGTGTGCTTGGCACCGACGCAAAGCAGAGTACGTGGTTGGTTAGTCAGCCGCCGCAGCCCAGGGACGCGGGATCAGCATGGCGTCTCCGAAGCTGTAGAAGCGATAGCGCGCGGCCACAGCCTCAGCATAGGCGGCCAGGATGCGCTCGCGCCCAGCGAACGCCGCCACCAGCATGAGCAGCGTCGACCGCGGCAAGTGGAAGTTTGTCAGCAGCGCATCGACGACGGCAAAGCGATAGGGCGGATAGATAAAGATCTGCGTCTCGCCAGCCTCGCAGGGCTGGATCAGCTCCCCGGCTGCCCCGCCCGGTCGGGCCGCAGCCTCCAGCGTGCGCACCACCGTCGTGCCGACGGCCAGGACGGGCCGGCCAGCCGCCTTGGCGGCGTTGATCGCCAGAGCAGTGGACGAGCTGATCTGGTAGCGCTCGCTGTGCATGACGTGCTGTTCGATGCGGTCGCTACGCAGCGGCATGAAGGTGCCAGGACCGACGTGCAGCGTCACATACGCGATCTCGTGGCCAGCGGCGCGCAGCCGAGCCAGGAGCTCCTCGGTGAAGTGCAAGCCAGCGGTCGGCGCCGCCACCGAGCCTTCTGCGCGCGCAAACACCGTCTGATAGCGTCGGCGATCACTCTCAAGCGAGCGTGGCTGCCCATCGCGCAGGCGCGCGCTTTCGATATACGGCGGCAGCGGTACCTCACCGATCTGCGCCAGGAGCTGCGAGAACTGCTCGGCTCGCAAGCGCCCGAAGTGAATCGTGGCCACCCCCTGATCAGCAGTCATTACCTGCACATCGCGGGCAGCGGTGCCACCTTCCGCCAGCTGTCGCTGCAGGCGCACGATCTGCCCTGCCCGCAGGGGTTTGCTGCAGCGATACAGAGCCCGCCAGCCCAGCTGCCCCTCGGCCAGCGGGGGCAGCGGCTCGGTGAGCAGCAGCTCAACCTGTCCCCCCTGCGTACCGTCGGAGCGTAGCTTGTGGCCGTGCAGTCGGGCCGGCATCACCTTGCTGTCGTTGAGCACGATCAGCGTCCGCTCGCCGACCTGCTGGCTGATCAGCTCCGGGAGCTCGGCGAAGCGCTGATGCCGACAGCCCGCCATCCCATCTGGCGCATCGCTCTGTCGATGTTCGAGAAGCAGCAGGCGCGACTGATCGCGGCTCGGAGCCGGCTGGGTCGCAATCAGCTCTGGCGGCAGCTCATAGTCATAGTCCGCGAGCTGAGCCGACGATGGCTGTGGTCGATGTGGCAGGGGCAGCAGATCAGGAGCGCTAGCGACAGCATTCACGCGGCGCACGATACCGCAAGTTGCGGCGCGTCGAGGCAGGGCGTTCGCTAAAATGACCCCATGGCAGCGCAGCGCCAGCCCGCAAGCTCTGGCGCATCTTCACCGGCCCTCTTTCTGGCTTGGTGGCTTGGACTCGCGGGCCCGGCCTGGGCGGAGTCGTCGCCGCGCCCCGTCGCGCCGCCGCTGCCGGCGAGCAGTCAGGCGCGCTATCAGGGTCTGGTCAGCGAAGGCAGGGCGCTGCTTAAGGCCCATCGGCTCGACGAGGGGCTGGCCAAGCTGAGCGCCGCCATCCAGCAAGCCGAGGCCGAGGGGCAGCCCGCCGCCACGCTGGCTAGCCTCTACTGCCTGCTTGGCATCGCGCAGAGCCAGGCTGGACCCGGCGAGCGCTCGACGGCGCTTACGGCCCTGGCCAAAGCGGTGGCCCTCGACCCCAGCAATGCCGACTGCCGCTTGGCGCTGGGTCGGCTACAGCTGGCCGACAAGCAGTACTCACCGGCCAAGGAGAGCGCCCAGGCGATGCTGACGCAGCCGGAGAGCGATGCCGTACTGCGCACCGAGGCCCGCCTGCTGTACCAGCGGGCGGAGGTACTCCGGCTGTTCGCCGAAGGACGGCAGCGGCTGAAGGCCCACCAGGCGGCACTCGCGGCGCAGCACCTACGCGAAGCGATCGCGCAAGCCCAGGACAGCGATCTGGCGCCCGAGGAGCGCAGCCTGCTGCACTATGTGCGCGTCCTCGCTCTGCGCGAGCTCGGCGACGACCCAGCGGCCATCGCCGAGGCCCAGGCCGGGCTGCAGCTCACACCCGATGACGCCGATCTTCACTTCGAGCTGGCCAAAGCGCAGCTCGACCGCGAGCAGTTCAGCGCCGCCCAGGCATCGGCTCAGCGAGCGCTGCGCCTCGGCCTCAGCGAACCCAACGATCAGCGCGAAGCGATCGCCCTAAGCAAAAAGGCCCAGACTGAAGCCCTGCGCGAGCGGCTGAGCGTCTATGCCGCGATCTCGTTTGGCTATGACTCGAACGTGCTGCAAGGTGGCAATGTCCAGACGATAAATGGCATCGTCGTGACCTCGGCCCGCCCGTCCGCCCAAGCCAAAGCCAGCAGCGACTGCATCTTAGCGGCGCGTGATCCACTGCGGCGGACGCCCTATCAGATCCTAAGCAGCCTCATCGCCAACTATCCCGAGGCCATCCGCAGCATCTATGCCTGCCCCGCCTCGTCCATTGCTGAGTGGGATCTGCCGCTGACGGTCTCGCTGGAGCTGTCGGGCCGCTTCTTTCGCCTCGCGACCGTCGAGGCGCGCCTGGGCTACCAGTTCTATCAGTACGTCCTGACCGGCACGACGTTCGATCACGATGTCTACAACCGCCAGGAACACACGCTGCCGGTCTCTTTGATCTGGCAGCCGACGCCCTGGCTGATCCTGCGCCCGCACCTCGACCTTGTCGCCAGCTTTACCGGCCTGGCCTCGTTTACTCCCTACCAGCGTGGGCTGCACGCCGTCTTTGATGCCACCTTCATCGAGAGTCGCCGGCTGCGCACGCGCCTGCTCTATCAGCATCAGCTGCGTCGCTCTTTTGACCGAACAAGCGATGCCTACCTAGATGCCGATCGCGACGAGGTCAAGCTACAGCAAGAGCTTCGCCTGCGCGGCGCGACGCTCGGCCTGCGCGGTCAGCTCTCGTATCGCCTGCGCTCCGAGCGCTTGGGCGTCCTTGAGAGCACCATCCCGCTCAGCCGCGAGCTTGAGACGGCGCCGAGCCCCCTGCAAGTCACCCTCGGCTGGTTCACCTATCGCTCGCCCCTGAGCTATCTTGGCCATGAGCTCTCGACGCGCGTTCGCCTCAGCCTGCCGCGCGGCATCGAGCTGCAGGCCGGCGGCAGCTTCGAGTACCGCGCCTACAGCGACGACTACACGGCGACTTTCAGCCCGCAGCGCACCACCACCAGCTGTCCGCGCGGCGCGACCTCGTGCCTGCCGGGCAGCCAGGTCGTTCTGCCTGCCAGCCCCAACTTCCCCGCGCTGGAGATGCCGGCCACTCGACGCATCGACCAGACCATCGGCTTTGACCTCGCGGCCAGCCAGAGCCTGCCTTTCGGCTTTGCTCTCGATCTGTCCTACGCGCTGCTCGTCAACCTGTCGACCATCGCCAACTATGTCGACAATCGCAGCTACAGCAAGCACCAGCTGGTGCTGTCGGGCAGCTACGCCTTTTAGCCCTCAGTGCGGCTTCGACAGACCCAGCTGCTGACTGGCTTCGCTGACATGGCGACGCCAGGCCGAGTTCTTCTCCGCCGCGGCGCGCAGCGAGCCGCGCAGCTGCATGAAGCCTTCCTGGGGATCGAGCTTCTTGTCATCGATGACGCGGATGGCGGTGCGGCCCACCTCGATCAGCGCCTCGACATAGGCGAAGTACTCGGCTGCCAGGGCCCGCACCTGATCGGTCTGAGCCCCCCCCTTGGGCGCCTCCGCGGCCCTGCGCAGACGGATTAATGCCGGCATTAAATCGTCAGCTATCTCACGACGAACATCCTCGGGCTTCCGCGTCTTCTCATCAAACAGCGCGTTCAGCCGCTCCACCACCGGCCCCTCGACATAGGACAGGGCTGGCAGATCGATCTCGACATAGCGGATCAGATCGAGCTGATCGTCGCTCTGATGGTTGCGGCGCCACCACAGCACAGCGATCACCGCCAGCATGGCGATGATGCCGATGCGCATGAACCACAGCGTGCCCTGCGATAGGTGATGGCGACGCCGGCGCTGCGCTAGCTCCTCCGGCGAGACGGCGGGCTGACCGGGGGGCAGCTCGTCGCCGTCGCTGGACAGGGCGGGCTGGGGCCGCGCGCTCGACAAGGCTGGGCTCTCCTCGTCCCCCTTGGGTCCAACGGGCTCGCTCACTTGGCCCCTCGCTCAGGTGGCGCCGCGGGCAGGGCGGGCGGCACGATGCGCCGTCGCAGGAAGCCGACTATGGTGGCCGCCATCTCCGCTGGCCGCTCGATCGGAGCGGTATGGGTGCCGGACTCGACGATGTGTAGCTCCGCCCCGGCGATGACCCGCGCCATCTCCTCCGACAGCGTCATCGGCGTAAACGAGTCCCGCCGACCAGCGACGATCAGCGTTGGCACTGCGATCCGCGACAGGATGTCCTTGGCCGAGTGCCCTCCCGCCGCCGCCATGGTGCAGACGAACATCCGCGGATCCATCGCGGCCAGCCCCTCGAGATACGGGAAGAAGTCCTCGCGCCGCACCCGTGAGCCGTCGATCTCGATCTGCTGCGCCAGATAAAACGACAGCTGGGTCGGCAGCGCCCGTCGCCACAGCGCCGAGACTACCTGCGGCATGCGCGACACCGTCGCCCGCAGCACCGGCAGCAGCGACTCTAGGCGATCGCTGCCCTTAAACGTGCGCAGCGGGTGGCCATAGCTGCCGCAGATCAGCACCAGCCCCGCGACCCGCTCGGGCGTCTGGTTGTACGCCTCCAGCGCCACCTGCACCCCCATCGAGTGACCGACGAACACCGCCCGCTCGCACTCGCAGGCATCGAGCACCGCCACCGCATCGCGAGCAAAGTCGGACAGGCGCACGTTGTTTAGATCGGCCGGCAGGCTCGACTGGCCGTGACCGCGGTACTGCAGATGGATGATGCGGTACTCGGTGGCCAGCGCCCAAGTTAGGTATTTCCACACATAACCATCGCAGCCCAGCCCATCGCACAGGAGCAGGGTCGGAGCCGGCGCGCGCTGCCCGGTGACTTCGTAGAACAGGGAAATAGGCCGACCGTCCCCGTCGGGACACAGGGCAAAGCCAGCCCGCCGTCGGTTTAGGCCGGCGGCGGTCATCGGAACAGGCTGTGGGGGGGAAGTGGGGGATGCCGAGGCAGGCGGGGGCGAGGACACGGGAGCGGCTGGCTGCGAGTCAGGACTCGGCTCAGCGCTACTCCTTGGAGCCGCGCTCGTCGTCGTCTCCGGGGATCTCATTCACAGAGGGATACTTCTTAATCTCGTTGCGCGCAATCTTCCAAGCCTTCTGCACGATCCACGAGAGCGAGCGGTCCTGCCGCGTCGCCTCTTCCTGAATTTCCTTCAGCATATCCTCGGGAAAGTACAGACTCTGCTTGCGCTTATCAGTAGAACCAGCCATGGAGCCTCCGGTAGTCATGACGCGACCGTCTTTCTATCTAACGTGTCCGCAGGGTCGCTTTGTATCCCCTCTGCCCGGTTTCTTTAGGGGGTGTGAGAGGTGGACAAAGCAGTGAGCTACTTTACAAGAATGTTATCCCTGAGATTTGATGCGATGTCAAGGGGTTAGGTACGCGAAATGAGCAGCCTCCTTTACAGGGGCTAGTCGGTATAGGATGCGCCGCGTGAGTCGCAGTCCCGTGAGTCCTCCTGTTATGGCGGCCCTGGCAGCCTCAGGCAAGCCGCCCACCGATGGCAGCCGCGAGCCCCAGGATATGGCAGAGTCCGCCTCAAGCTCAGCGAGCAGTGCAGCCGGCGAGGTTGTCGGTGACGCCGTTAGCGATGGTCGCTCGCTGCGGGCGCAGCGCCTGCGCTCTGAGCGGCGGCTGCAGATCCTCGAAGTCGCGCGTCAGCTCTTCGCTCAGCGCGGCTATCACGCGACCTCGATCCAAGATCTGCTCGATCGCGCCGATATTGCCCGCGGCACCTTTTATCTGCACTTCGACAGCAAGCGCGCCATCTTCGACGAGCTCGTGGATGAGTTTCTCGCCCGCATCCGCAGCGTGGTGCGGGTAGTCGATCTGGCCCCAACCGCACCGCCGCCGCTTGCGCAGATCGAGTCGAACCTCGATCGCATCTTTGCGGTCCTGCAGCAGAACCGCGACGTCACCCGCATCACCCTGCTCATGGCCGAGGGCCTCGATGCTGAGTGCGATGCCAAGATGGCCGACTTCTATGGCCGCGTGCGCGATCTGCTATGCCATGCCCTGCGTCTGGGCCAGAACATGGGCCTGGTGCGCGACTGCGATGTCTACATCGTTGCCCAGGCCGCGCTCGGGGGATTAAAAGAGGTCGCTCTGCAGTGGATTGCTCGCCGCGATAGCAGCGATGATGAGCTGCGTCGCGTGGCGCACGAGATCCTGGCCTATACCCTGCACGGCCTGTTTCTGCCGCCGGTTACCCGCGCCGCCGTCTGAGCGAGGCGAAGGTGCGCTCCGTTCCTGTCGCAGCCCAAGTCGAACCCCGATTCGAACGACGAGTCAAATCCCGACTCGAACCCTGAGGAAAGCAAGAACTCCATGGCTCATCAGTACATCTTCACGATGCAGAACCTGCGCAAGGTGGTGCCACCGCAGCGCGAGATCCTAAAGGGCATCTGGCTGTCGTTTCTGCCCGGCGCCAAGATTGGCGTCATCGGTCCCAACGGGGCCGGCAAGTCGTCGCTGCTCCGCATCATGGCTGGCGTCGATCAAGAGTTTCAGGGCGAGGCCAAGCCCGCCGATGGCATCAAGGTCGGCTACCTGCCGCAAGAGCCCAAGCTCGACCCGAAAAAGAACGTGCTGGAAAACGTCGCCGAGGCGGTCAAGGACGTCCGCGCCCTGCTCACCCGCTTCGAAGAGGTCAGCAACAAGCTCGGCGAGCCGATGGACGGCGACGAGATGGAAAAGCTGCTCGAAGAGCAGGCCAAGCTGCAGGACCAGATCGATGCCGCAAACGGCTGGGAGATCGAGCGCACGCTGGAGATCGCCATGGATGCGCTGCGCTGCCCGCCGCCTGATGCCGACGTCAACGTCCTGTCCGGTGGCGAGCGGCGTCGCGTTGCGCTGTGTCAGATCCTGCTGTCCAAGCCCGATCTCCTGCTCCTGGACGAGCCGACCAACCACCTCGATGCCGACTCGGTGCACTGGCTGGAGCGCCACCTCGAAGAGTTCCCTGGCACCGTCGTGGCCATCACCCACGATCGCTACTTCCTCGACAACGTGGCGGGCTGGATTCTCGAGCTCGATCGCGGTCAGGGGCATCCCTTCCAGGGCAACTATTCGTCCTGGCTAGAGCAGAAGCAGCAGCGCCTGGCCGTCGAAGAGAAGCAGGAGTCGGCCCGCCAGAAGGCCCTGGCCCGCGAGCTAGAGTGGGTGCGCGCCTCGCCCAAGGCCCGCCACGCCAAGAGCAAGGCCCGCCTGTCGGCCTACGAAGAGATGCTGCAGAAGTCGAACGAGGCCCGACAAGAGGTCGCCGAGATCTCGATTCCCCCCGCGCCCCGCCTTGGCGACAACGTCGTGGTGGCCGACAAGCTGTGCAAGGGCTATGGCGATCGGCTGCTGATCGACGATCTGTCGTTCCGCCTGCCGCGCGGTGGCATCGTCGGCGTCATCGGCGCCAACGGGGCTGGCAAGACCACGCTGTTCCGCATGATCGTCGGCGCCGAGAAGCCCGACAAGGGCAAGCTCCTAGTCGGCGAGACGGTCAAGCTGGCCTACGTCGATCAGAGCCGCGATGCCCTGCAGGGCGATCGCACGGTCTGGGAAGAGATCTCGGGCGGCGCCGAGCACTTCGAGATGGGCAAGCGCAAGGTCCCGACCCGCGCCTACTGCGCCCAGTTCGGCTTCAAGGGCACCGATCAGCAGAAGCGCATCAAAGAGCTCTCGGGTGGCGAGCGCAACCGCGTCCACCTGGCCAAGATGCTGCGGGCCGGCGGCAACCTCCTCTTGCTCGACGAGCCGACCAACGATCTCGACGTCGATACGCTGCGCGCGCTCGAAGAAGCCCTCAACAACTTCGCCGGCTGCGCGGTGATCATCAGCCACGATCGCTGGTTCCTCGATCGCCTCGCCACCCACATCCTGGCCT
>CAZVMD010000288.1:0-9493 GCA_964628555.1 uncultured Myxococcales bacterium
GCTCGCGATCGGTCTTCTTGCGACCGTAGGCGTCGACGACGATCTTTTCGTAGCCCGGGATGCCGCGCAGGGTCGGCTCCATCAGGCGCTCGATGCCAGAGCGGCCGATCGAGTCGCCGGGCTTGTAGGCGGGCAGCGGGCGGCTGCCGGGGCCGTGCTGAGCGTCGCCGGACAGCTCGCTCGGGCCGACCTGGTTGAGGTAGCCCAAAAGATGCGCCGCCAGCGCGCCGTGCGGATAGCTGCGGTGGCTGCGGGCGACCAGATCGACGCCGTGCAGCTCGGGCTTGTCGGTTTCAAGCAGGGCCATCTGATCGCGGCTGAGGTGCTCCATGGCCAGGAACATCTGGCTGCGTTCTTTGCCGTGGCGGCGGGCAGCGACGCGATCGAGGAGCGCGGTGTACTGCTCTTCCGATAGCTCAAGGTGCTGACGCAGGCGGGCCAGCGAGTCCGGGTTGGCAAACTGCGGCGTCAGATAGACGCTGTAGGCGGGGTTGTTCTCGACGAGGATGCGGCCCTTGCGATCGCGCAGCTGACCGCGCACGGCGGGCCAGTCGCGCTCTTTGATGAAGTTGCTGGTGCTGCGCTGGTAGTAGGCCTCGCCGTGGATGACCTGCAGATAGACCAGGCGGGCGGCGAGCGCGACGAAGCACACGATGACGACCAGCACCGCCCAGCCCAGGCCGCCCTCGCGGGCCTTGGGGCTCTGGCCGGGCGACGAGGCCGGGCTGCGATGGCTGCCGCTCTGCAGCGTGGCACTGCCGAGCTCACTTGTGCCCTGGCCCGCCGACAGCGGCGCCGAGATCCCGGTCGGTAGCGCCCCCACCGGCAGGCTCAGCCGATCATCAAAGCGCAGGCGGCTCAAGCGAATCTTCATCGCCGGCCTCCGACTCCGCCGGGGAGCTCAGCGGCCAGGCGGGCCGGGCTGCTGGCGCCACCGCGGCGAGCGCGTCGTGCGGGAGCGGTGCCGCCGCCCAGGCCGCCGCCCAGGCCCTGCGTGCGCGGATCGCGCCAGACGCTGTGATCGAGGCGCGACAGCCCGGCAAAGACCAGCGGTGACAAGGCCGCGGTGACCACCGCCTCGCCGATCAGGCTGGTCAGCTCGGGCGCCGCCCACAGCGTCGAGCCAGCCGGCGAAAACAGCGCGGCAAACAGCACGTACAGCAGCGACAGCAGCAGGCGATAGACCAACAGCGACAAAAGCGACACCAGCATGACGGCGCCGACGCCGCGCACCAGCAGGCGGATCGACACCGCGCGCAGCAGCAGCACGCTGACCGAAAGCCCCAGGGCGTGCAGGCCGATCGGCGTCCCGCTGACCAGATCGGACAGGTAGCCGAGCGCGGCGCCAAAGCCGGCCATCGACTCCGGGCGGGCGTTGTGCAGCAGCAGCAGAGCAGACGAGGCCCCGCCTGAGCTGGCGAACGGCCGACAGTGCAGACCGGCGTACAGCGCGATCAAGAAGGCGACATCGGGCAGCGGGCGCAGCGACAGCGCCGACAGCGCGGTGGCCGCTACCAGGCCGATGTAGGCCAGGAGCAAAAGGAAGATGGCGCGCGACAGGCTCATCGCGGGACTCCGATGCCGCGGGCTGGCTCGGGGGGGCGCTTGCCCGCGTCGGGGTCAGGGGGCGGCGGCGGCGACAGCACGACCAGCACCTCGCGCAGCTTGCCAAAATCGACGAGCGGCTCGACCTCGATCTCTTGATACAGGCTGCTGTCAGGCTTGCTGACGCGGGCCACCTTGCCGATCGGCATGTCGCGCGGGAACAGGCCGCCCAGGCCCGATGTGACGACGGCGTCGCCGACCTGGATGTCGTCTTTGTGCAGCACGTACTCGACGCGGCACAGGTAGCGACTGTCCGAGGCCACGCCCTTTAACACGCCGCGGCTGCCGGTGCGCGGCAGCACGACGTCGATCGAGGTGCGCGGGTCGGTGGTCAGCTGGACATCGGCATAGGGTCCGCTGATGCGCAGCACGCGCCCGACCACGCCCGAGGGGGACAGGACCGGCATGCCGGGACGGGTCTCGGCGAGCAGCGCGGCCGGTGAGCCGGGGCTGGGACTGGCGTCGCGGTTGAGGCGGGCCAGGCCGCCGAGCTCAATGCGCAGCCGCAGCACGCGGAACTGTCGCGAAGTCTCGACGCCGATGACCTGCGCGGCCAGGGTGTCGGCTTGGATCTGGGCGCGCAGCTCCAGCAGGCGCTCCAGTCGCTCGGCGCGGGCGGCAAGCTGCGACAGGCTCTCGACGCGGGCCCGCAGCGCGGCGTTGTCGGCGCTGAGCTTTTCGTTGTCGCGCTTGACCCCGACCAGAGCGATGTAGTGCGACCACAGGCCGCCGAAGCGCCCAGCCGTGCCGCCGACCAGCCCCTGCAGCGGGGCGGTGACGCGCAAGAGCACCCGATCAAGCGGGTTGAGCCGCTCGGGATCCTTCAAGCTAGAGCGCAGCAGCAGGGCCGGCACCAAGAGCAAGAGCGCCGGGATCAGCAGCTTTAGGGCTCGTCTACTGGGGTTCATGACCGAGTCCCCGCGGCCGTCGCGCTACTGGACCGTGACCTCGCGCAGCAGGCGCAGCTCGTCGAGGGCCTTGCCCGAGCCAAGCACGACGGCAAGCTGCGGCGTCTCGGCGACCATGACCGGCAGGCCGGTCTCTTCGCGCAGCAGCACATCGAGGTTGCGTAGCTGCGAGCCCCCGCCCGAAAGGACGATGCCCTTGTCGACGATGTCAGCCGACAGCTCGGGCGGCGTGCGCTCAAGGACGACGCGCACAGCTTCGACGATGGCGTTTACTGGCTCGGCCAGAGCGTCGCGGATCTCGTCCGAGTTGATGGTCAGGGTCTTGGGCACGCCGGCCACCAGATCGCGGCCTTTGACGTCGACCGTCAGCACTTCGTCGAGGGGATAGGCGGAGCCGATCTGCTTTTTGATCTCTTCCGCCATGCGCTCGCCGATGAGCAGGTTGTACTTGCGCTTGATGTGCTGGACGATCGCTTCGTCCATCTTGTCGCCGCCGGTGCGGATCGACTTGCTGACCACGATGCCGGCCAGCGAGATGACCGCGACCTCGGTCGTGCCGCCGCCGATATCGACGATCATGTTGCCCGAGGGCTCGGTGATCGGCAGGCCGGCGCCGATCGCGGCGGCCATCGGCTCTTCGATCAGGTAGACCTCGCGGGCCCCGGCCGCCAGCGCCGAGTCGCGCACGGCGCGCTTTTCGACCTCGGTGATGCCGGAGGGAACGCAGACGATGATGCGCGGCTTGACCAGCGTGCGGCGGTGATGGGCGCGCAGGATGAAGTAGCGCAGCATCGCCTCGGTGACTTCGAAGTCGGCGATGACGCCGTCTTTCATCGGCCGGACGGCGACGATGTTGCCGGGGGTGCGGCCGAGCATCTCTTTGGCCTCGCGGCCGACCGCCAGCACCTTCTTGCCGGTGGCGCCGCGCTGCACGGCGACGACGGAGGGTTCGTTCGAGACGATCCCTCGCCCCTTGACGAAGGTGAGGGTGGTAGCGGTGCCGAGATCGATCGCGAGATCGTTGGAAAACAGGCCATAGACCCAATCGAAGAGCATGTGGATTTCCTTGCAGTGCTGAACGGAAGCAGGTCGGCCCGACGGGCTGGTGCGCGGCGCGGCGTTCGGTCGCTGGGGGCCAGAGGCGCCGTGGACCGGGGGTGACCTGAAGCGGGCTACGGCGTAGCACAGCGCCTGCGCGATTCGCAAGCTTGCGGGACGGACTTGCGGCAAAAAACCGCGACAAAAACTTGCCAAGCGGGAGCTCTTGGCATGGGGGCGGGCTCCGAGGAGAGTGCGGCGCTAGCGAGCTCGAGCAGATGCCTGGCTGGACGCGGACGTCGCTGCGGCGCGGCGAATGGGCGGCGGACCGACCAGTGCATCGGCCAGCCAGGCCAGGGCGCTGCCGGCCAGCACATCGGCCAGGTAGTGCTGCTTGACCAATAGAACTGAGACCAACACCGAAGCGGCGAGCCCGCTGACCAGCCAGCCCAGCCGGCGATCGAGCTTGTGCGCAAAGATCGCCGACAGCACGGCGTGACCGCAGTGCAGCGACGGGAACAGGTTGACCGGCGGATCGAAGGCGTAATAGGTCGCGAGCACCCGACCGCTGAGCGTGGCCGGCAGCGCGCTCGGCGACGGGCGCAGATCGGCGTGCAGGGGATAGGCGGCATAGATGACGAAGGCCAGCGTCTGCAGCAGGGCATAGGCCAGGGCCTGCCGGCGCATGCCGACGCGATCGGCGAGCGGCCAGCCAAACAGGGCAAAGTCGGGCAGCAAAAGCGCCAGGAGGTAGGCGAACACCGCCGGCGGATACAGCGGCAGCCGGCGCTCCCAGGCCAGCTCGAAGGGGAAGGGGCGGGCCCGGCCCAGCGTCAGCTGACCGAGCAGAAAGTAGCCGCCCAGAAAGAAGCCGACGCCCAGCAGGATGAGGAGGCCGCGCTCAAGCCAGGCAGGCAGCCGCGGGGGCGGGGCAGGGGCGGTCATCGATCGCGGCTAGCGCAGCACATCGCGCAGGGTGGCGGTCGGACGCAAGAGGCGCAGGAAGCGGCGGGCCATGGCGTGGCTGCGTCGGTCGGGACCGGGCTGGTCGGCCAAGCGGCGCTGCGCATCGAGGTAGTCAGGGAAGTAGCGCAGGTGCGCCGGCAGCCGCGGGATGGCGGTGCGCAGGACGGCTCGGCTGCTGTGCAACAGGGCGCGGTCGGCAAGCGTCAGGCGCAGGCCGAAGCTCTCGCGCAGCGGCTCGGGCAGCAGCCAGGCGGTATAGGCGCGGATAAAGCGATACAGCGGACTGGCGGTGGCGTTCGGCGGCGTCAGGATGTGGCCGGCTAGCTCGCGCGCTTCAGCGGTGACGGTGAGCCGCGGCGACACCAGCATGCCGTCGTAGTACAGGCGAAACTGCGTCCAGTCAGCCGGCAGGGTGTGCGGCGACAGGCCGAACAGGCGGCACATGCTGCGGCTGCTGGCATAGAACGGATCGCGCTCAGCCGCTGCGAGGGGAGCGATGAGGTCTTCGAAGACCCGCAGGCCGGTATCGATCAGCGTCGCTTGCACCCAGAACAGCGCCGCTTCGTCGTTGGCGGCATAGCCAGAGGTGCCGTCGTAGGCGGCTCCGGCTTGGCGCAGGCTGCCGACGATGCGGCTGTGGACGGCAAAGACCCGCCGCGCCGTAGCGCTAGCCGTGTCGAGGTCGCCGAAGGTCAGGCTGAGCACGCGCACAAACGTTCGGCGAAAGCGCCCGGCGACATCGCTGCGCACGCGCGAGTGATCGAAGACCGCCTGGGCCACGAAAGGATGGGCTAGCTGCAGCAGAGCCGCCGCGCCGCCGCCGAGCAGCAGCATGGCCTCGCGGTTGACGCGCCAGGCCGGTGAGGCGGGACCAAAGAAGCCGGCCCGTGGATCCTGCGTGCGGGCCAGCGCCTCGGCGCGGGCGGTGGCAAGAGCCTGTTCGAGCTGTTCCCGGCCGACCATGGCTTTGTGGCTCCTCTGTGCGCGTAGCAGTCGTCGCTGCCGCCGATCAGGCTGGGGGATTTTGGGCGGCCAAGAGAGGGGGAAGATATCACGCACGCCGGGGCGGGGCTCGGCTAATGTAGGGGCATCATGCCTGCGTCGATGTCGCGATTTCTTCCCACCCTCCGCGGAGCCGCCTGCCTATCGCTGGGTCTGGGCCTGGTCGCCTGCGCCAGCGGACCGGACCCCATCCTGACCACTGGGGGCAAGGTGCCGCCGACCATCGAAAACAGCCTGCGCTGTCCCTCGGGCACGGGCATCGTCTTTGGCCGGGTGGCGGGTGTACAGACGGCAGCCTGGTGCGAGCGGCCAGCGGCGGTCGGTGGCGCGACGGGCGCGGGCGTCCGGCACGGTCCCTACGTCGAGTGGTACGACACGCTGCAGAAGAAGATCACCGGCCTGCACGAAGAGGGCCTGCGGCAGGGGGCCTGGCGCTTCTACATGCCAAGCGGCGTGCTCGACAGCGAGATCGTCTACGACCACGGCAACGTGGTGTCTACGACCTCGGCGCCGACCCCGGCTTACCTGCCCCCGCCGTCTCCTCCATCGTCCGCGGCTCCGTCGTCCGCGGCTCCATCGCCGTCGGTGGCTCCAGCTGCTGCTCCGTCTGCCGCCCCGCCGGTGGCTCCGTCTGCCGCGCCGTCGCCATCCGCGCCGGTCCGCTAGCGCGCTGGGCTGCGCAGCAGCACCTGATATGCGCTCTGGCCGAGGACAAGCAGGTCGCGCTCGGCGTCCAAAGACAGGTCCAGGCTGGCCAGGTCAAAGCTCTGCGGCAGCAGCGTCGCATCCTTGGCCAGCGTCGGCTGTCCCACCGCCACCGGCACAGGTGGCAGCAGCGAGCCATCGGCGCGGCCGAGCGCGACGCGCAGCTCACCGCTCCCGGCCACCGTCGCAATCACGTCTATCTGGCCGTCGCGATCGAGGTCCTCGGCGACTAGGCTGGGCAGCGGGACATCGGATGGCAGGAGCGCAGCGGCCGCGAGCGAGCCGTCGGCTTGAGCCCGCAGCACGACCAGCCCAGGCTCACGGTCGCTGCTCAGCACGATGTCGCGGCGGCCGTCGAAGTCCAGATCCGGCACGACCAAGCTGCGCGCCGCGATCGGCAGTGACAGCGACAGCGGGGCCGCGAGCCGCCCACCCCCCTGCCCGCGCAGGATGTGCAGCTGTCCCGACGACAGGGCTAGGATGTCGCGCTGGCCATCGCCATCCTGATCGACGCTGCGCAGAGCCAAGATGCCGTCAGAGGCGTTCCCCGGGAGCGCGATCCGCTGTGCGGTCTGCAGCGTGCCGTTGCCGTTGCCGAGCAGGACATAGAGCGCGGCCTGACTGGCGGCTGCCGCGATGACATCCGGGCGGCCATCTTCGTTGATATCCGCGACGCTGAGCACATCGACCGCAAGCGGCAGATCGACGAACAGCGGCGGCTGAAACTGGGCCGGCTGGCGGGCCAGCCACAGCTGCAGGCCTTGGCCGTCGCCGAGCACCAGATCGCCGAGCCAGTCGCCGTTCAGATCGGCGGCGAACAGCGTGCGGGGGGCGCCGCGCGGGCTGCTGACGTCGAGGAAGCTTGGGGCCGGCAGCGCTTTCGCCTCCTCGCCGCCCTGCCGATCGTCGGTGAGCAGCAGAGCCACGCGGCTGTCGACCAGCCAGGCAGCGTCGATATGTCCATCGCTGGTCAGGTCGGCCGTGACCAGGCTGTGCGGCGGCGGCAGCCCGCTTGAAAGCACGGCGGGGGTCGCCGGGGCGGGCCAGCTGAGCACGGTCTTGGCGTCGCGGCTCAGGCCCAGCAGCCCGATCGGGGCACCGGGCGCAAGCGGCGTGGCGACGAGCTGCAGCCCGTCTTTGGTACTGGGCAGCGAGGCCAGCGGCCGCAGCTGCTCGCCCGCCGACAGCCCCAGCACCTGCAGCGGTCGCGGCTGCGACGAGCCCGGGGCCGGTGGCGCCGAAAGGACTAGCTCCTGACTGCGGCGGAAGTCATCGAAGTCGATCGCCGCGATCGATGGGCGCTCGTACCCCGGCGGCAGCAGGAAGAGCTGGCGCGTCGGCAGGCCGCTAGCCGGCGAGAGATAGAAGCTCAGCGTGTCGCTGGTTCGATCGACGACGACCAGATCCGCGCGGCCATCGCCGTTGAGGTCGGGGGCGAGCAGCTTGTCCGGCTCGCTCCAGGTGGGCAGGGTGGCGGCGACGCTGAAGTTGCCCATCGCATCGCTCTGAAACAGCACCAGGCCGCCCCGTCGGCCGAGCGTGGCCGCCAGCGTGGCGCGGCCCTGGCCCCAGAGATCGGCCGCCACCACCTGCACACTGCCGACGGCGACCGGGCCCGGCAGGCTGAGCGGGCGCGGTGCGGCGAAGCGAGTCGCGGCTCCGCTTGGCCAGCGGTTCTCAAAGACGGCGCCAGCCAGGCTGGTGGCCTCGCGGCAGCCAACCACCAGATCGGGTCGGGCGTCGCCCAAAAGATCGGCGGCGCACAGCGACTCGGGAACGCAGCCAGCGGCGATCTCCCCGCCAGCGCTCAGGCTGCCATCGGCCTGCCCCAGCCACAGCGACAGGATCTGCCGCGCCCCTTCGGCGACGACCAGATCCTCCCGCCCATCGCCATCGAGATCGACGGTCAAAAGGGCCGTCGCTTGCGCGCGCAGCGGCTGGCTGGCCTGCCAGCTGAAGTGGCCATCGCTCCGCCCGGCAAAGCGATGCAGGGCCAGCGGCTGGTCGGTCGCCAGCCAAAGATCGACCGTATCGCCACTGGCTGCACTGGAGCCGCTGCGCCCACGGACGCTGTGGGCCAAGAGCTGGGTCGGCGGGAAGGCCTGCTCCGCCGTCGATAGCTGCAGCGCATGATAGGTGAAAGGCTCGTCTAGGCTGAGCAGCTGTCCGTCGGACCACAGGGCGCTGACCCGCTGCTCACCGCGTACTGCAAACGGGGGGATGCGCAGGCGCAGCGCCTGTGAGCTGTCCGCCTGCAGCATCGTGGCCTCGGTGCCCCCGAACAGCACCCGCGGTGGCTCGGCAAGCCCGCTGCCGGTGAGCAGCGCTGCTTCCCCGCCCAGCACCGAGCCGACGCTGGGCAAAAGCGTGCGCAGGCTTCGTCCTTCCCCTCCGCAGTGACTTCCGGACAAAAGCAGCGTGAGCCCAAAGACCGCAAAGACCCGGCGCGCGGGCAGCCGGTGTAGAGCCCCCCAAGGCACCCCTTGCTTCGGCAGCAGACACTTCGCCATTGTTTCGAGAATATCAGCCGCCGCGGGGACAAAGGTGAGCGTTCTCGCTGGCTTATTGCCCCTGCCACCGGGCCCCAGGCCGCCGCTTGTCGGGTCGGCCGCGCCGAGCCGCGATGGGCAAAAAGCCGGCGTCGCAACTGTGGTATAGGCGGTGCGAGGAGGTTCTCTTGTCCACATCTGCAGAAACCGCGGGAAGCTCGTCGAGCCCTGGCTCGCCCGGCAGCCTGGTCGAGCACCTGACCGCCCCCGACAAGCGGCGTCGCGTCATCGCCGACTGCTGTCAGCTAATCGACGAAGAGGTCAGCAAGAAGAGCGGCTTCTCGGGCGCCGCCATCAAGCTCGGCTATGGCACGGTCAAGGCCGTCAAGCCTGGCTTTATCGCCGAGGCCGTAGACCACCTGCTCGACGACTTTGCCCGCCGCCTGGAGCCGTTTTATAAGGCGCATCAGGGCCTGCGGGCCGGCGGCAGCCCGCGCTCGCTGCCCGACCACTTTGCCGGCGAGAGCAGCGCGATTGCCGAGGCTCTGCTCGGCATCACCGACGACCGCGCCGCCCGCGCCCCCGGCGGCGTGGTGAAGAAGAGCTACGAGAAGCTCCGCCCCACCGCCAAGAAGCACGTCGAAGAAGCCATCCCCGCCGTCGGCCGCCTGATCGACAAGCACACGCGCTAGGCTTAGTCCCCATCCGGGGTGGGCCGCTGGCAGCGGGGACGTGTACAGGTGCCTCGCGGGACGTGTCAGGTGACATCCGGGGACGTGT
>CAZVMD010000289.1:0-9452 GCA_964628555.1 uncultured Myxococcales bacterium
CCCCGTTCCAACACCCTCCCCCGTCGCTGTTCAAAAACTTCTTGTAACTCCACTTTTTGTAAATCGGCGTCTTTGGTGGGGGTGGCGGTGCGGGGGGTGGGGGGAGGGATGGTTGTTTGGCTTGTTGGGACTCGGTGAGGAAGCGGCGGACGACCTCTTGTTCTTCGGCCGGGGCGGAGGCGGGGGCGGTGGCTTGGTAGCGCTCGAAGGCGGCGATGGCCTCGTCGTAGCGGCCGAGGCGATGCAGCGAGCGACCGATGTTGATCTGCAGGCGGGGGTCGGGCACGCGGGAGTAGGCCTGCTCGAAGGCGGCGAGGGCGGCGGGGTAGTCGGCGGCCTCGGCGAGCTTGCTGCCGCGGTTTAGCTCGCGCCAGCAGCCTGCATCCTGCTGACACGAGGGCGCGCGCTCGGCGCGGACGCTGGACAGGAGGAGACAGAGCAGCGACGGAACCAGCAGGCTCAGGCCGCCTCGCCATCCCCCCGGCCTACTGGATGATCGGGAAGGCATTCTTCTTGCCAAGGCTCTTGTTTCCTTTGGATGCGGCGGGGCGCTTCGGCGGGGCGGCAGAGCTCTGCTTGGCCGGCGTGGTGGGCTTGGTCGGTGTCTTGGCCGACGGCCGCGGCGGGGCGGCAGGCGGAGCCGAGGCGGCAGGCGGGGTCGCGCTGCCTGGGCCTGGCTTGGCAGCGGCAGCGGCTGGGTCGTCGAGCGGAGCCCCACTCGCCCGGGTCGCAGCAGGCGATGCGGCAGCCCCCGAACTGGCAGGGGTGGGTCGCTCGCGCTCCGACGGCCGGCTGGCTGGCTTTGACGGCAGAGGGGCGCTGGTCGAAGGCGACGGCTTGGGCCACAGCAGGGCAGCCACAAGAGGCAACGCGAACAGCGCCAGCACAGCGGCCCCAAGCAGGCGACGCGATGGCGACCAGCGACTGCCGGGTGCCTGCCCGACCGACTGTCCCAGCGTCGAGGCCAGATCGATGTGCAGGCGGGTTGCGTCATCGGGCCTGGGCGCGACTGGGTTGCGCTCGGTGGCCGCCAGTGCCCGCGGGTCGCTGAGCGAAGAGGGCGACACGGCAAGCTGGCCGAGCAGCGCTTCAAGGCGCTCGGCGGTCTCGCGCATCGATGGACGCTGCTTGGGATCCTTGTGCAGCAGGGACTGCACGCACTCCAGCAGGGCCGGTGGCCCCTCGACCCCGCGCTGCGCGAGCGGCGTCAGCGGCTCATGCAGATGCTTAAAGACCAGCGCCGCGAAGGTCTCGCCGTCAAACGGCGGCTGCCCGGCGAGCATGTGATACAGCACGGCGCCCACCGCGTAGACGTCGGCTTTGCTGTCGACGCCAGCGGCACCGCGGCACTGCTCCGGGGCCATGTACACCGGGCTGCCCATGACCTGACCCGGCCGGGTCTCGCCGGCCCCGATGCCGCTGGCCAGCTTGGCGATCCCGAAGTCGAGGACCTTGAGGCGCTCGCGCCCGGCTGCGGCAGCGTCGGGCACGATCATCAGGTTGGCCGGCTTGATGTCGCGATGGACGATGTCCTGCTCGTGCACTGCGGCCAGCGCATCGGCTAGCTGCCAGCCCAGCCGCAGCGTCTGCGTCACCGACAAGCGGCCCTCGCGCTTGAGTCGATCGGCCACCGTCTCGCCGCGAATCAGCTCCATGATGATGTAGGCGGTACCGTCGGCAAGCTGGCCGCTATCGTAGATCTGCACCAGGCCGGGATGCTCGACCAGGCTGACGGCGCGGGCTTCGTTGAAGAAGCGATTCAGGGTGGCGGCGTGGCGGGCCAGCGGTGCATTGAGAAACTTGACGGCGGCTCGTCGCCCAATGGTCTCGTGCACGGCCTCATAGACCGCACCCATGCCACCTTGGCCAATGCGCTTGCCAATCTGATATGGGCCGATATGGCTAGGCTCGCCGGCCATGCCTGCGCTGCTTCCCCCTCCGACGGAGAATATCATCTTGCGCGTGGTCGCGACAAGCGCCGGCGCAGCCGCCGGCTGGGTCCTAAGCCCGCCACCGCCGGGCCAGCTTTACTTGGGCGACGATTCGCGTTAGTGACGGGCGGCAAGCCTACGCACATGAGCCACTCGGCGGAAACCACAGCCCAAAGAGAGCCCAGCCCAACCCCGACCTGGCGGCAGCGCTGGCGCCATGCCCTCAGCCACTTCGTCTTTTCGGTCGGGGCCCACTTTTATGCCTGGATGACCTGGACGCCGATCTGGCGCGAGCACTGTGCCAGCCTGGCTGACTACTTCCCGCTCTCGCCGCCGCCGGCCAGCCCAGCCACAGCGCGGCCGGCACCTGGGCCAAGCGAGCGACTGCGCGTCCTCGATCTGGGCATCGGTCCTGGGATCTCGGGCATCGGCATCTTGGATCGAAGGCCGCGAGCGCTGGTCATTGGACTCGACTTCTCGCGCACCATGCTCGGGCTGGCGCAGCGTTACCTGGGACGAGCTGGGCTGTCTCCTGCGACCCTGCCGCTGGTTCATGGTGATGTCATGCACTTGCCGTTTGCAGACGCGAGCTTCGACGTCATCACGCATCACAGCTTCCTGTACCTCTTGAGCCAGCCAGAGCGCGCGCTCTCGGAGATGGCGCGTGTGCTACGGCCGGGCGGGCTCTACGTCTTTCTGGAGCCGCGGCAGGGGGGCTCGCTGGCCGCGCTCCTAGTCGGTGAAGGGGGCTTTCGCTTCAAGCTGTCGATGTTCTTGTGGCGGATCTTCAGCCGCGGCTTTGGTCGCTTCGAAGCCGCCGGCCTGTCGCGCTTGCTGGCGCAGCACGGCTTCCGCGAGATCGACCTGGAACCGACCCTGGGCGGGCTGGGTTTTCTCGGCCGCGCCCAGCGCTAGCGGTGGCAACGCGCTGACCCACCTACCCTCGGCCACACGGCGAAGGTTTGGAACTTGCTGCGGTTTTGCGTCCCGACCGCGCCTGCCCAAGCGGCGGCCCAGACCAGCCCTCTTGGGTGCTGATTTCCGTCGGACACCCGCCCCCCGGGGGCGCAGCATCTGTGATACCGTCTAGGACAACTCACCGCACGATCATCTGTTTGTCCCGGGGGCTCTAGCAGTGCTCGTATTAGTCGTAGATGACGAGCCGATTTCACGGATGGCGCATCTGGCCGTACTGGCCAAGATTCGTGGCCTGTCAGCGATTGGCGCCGCCACCGTGGCCGAGGCGCGGGCCCTGATCCAAGAAGCGGCCCCACAGGTCGTCGTGCTCGACATGCGGCTGCCCGATGGCACCGGGCTCGATGTCATCGCCGCTCTCGAAGCGGCCAAGACCAATGCCGTGGTCATCGTGGCCTCAGCGTATCTCGATGACTATCGCGGCATGCTGCCGCACAGCGAGCGCGTTCACCTGCTCGGCAAGCCCGTGCCGATGCACGAGCTGCGGCGCATCGTCGAAGAGCTGATGACAAACACCAACGTGCTCGGGCCGTTTACGGTGCTCGACTATGTGCAGCTGGCCTGCATGGGTCGTCACTCAGCGATCATCGAGTGCTTCGGTAGTGCCGGCCGCGGCGAGATCATCATCGAGCGCGGTGAGCTGTGGTCAGCCGCGGATCCGGCCGGCTCCGGTCTGCCCGCGTTCGAGCGCCTACTCCTGGCGAGCAAGGCGACGGCCAAGGCCCTCTCGGGACAGCGACCGCGGGGCCCGCGCAACTTAAGCGAGCGCTGGGAGCTCCTGATTCTCGACGCCCTGCGCGTGCAGGATGAGCAGGGCAACAAAGCCGCCGTGGCCGCGAGGCAAGACGCGAGCCACCCCACCTCCCAGCCTGCCCCGCCCAGCGCCGCGACACACAAAGCGCCGAGCAGCGCCCAGGTCAGCCCCGCCAAGCCGGCTGCTGCACCGCCTCAGGCCACCGCGACCGCCGCTGCCAAGCCGCTGCCCGCGACGCCCAGCAGCCCACTGCCCAGCACTGCCAGCGGCGGCGCGACGACAGCGGCCAAGGGACCGACGCCTGCTCCGGCGGAAGCTCGCAGCGGGCCCGTCCTCATCCTGCCCGCCGATGTGACGGCCCGCTCAGCCCAGGCCCCGACCTTGGAGCTTGTGCGCCCCGAGCCGGCCAAGCCCACCGTCGCACCGCGCGTGGAGCCAGCGCCAGCGCCCGCCCCGGCCAAGAGCGAGCCGGCGCCGGACCCCCAGGCTCGCTCGCCGCGCCGAGACGATGGCTTTGATGCGTGCATCGAGCGCGCCCTGCGGGCCGTGGTCGCCAAGAACTTTGCCCTGGCCATCGCCGAGCTAGAGCAGGCGCAGTCGTTACGCCCGGGTGACCCGATGGTCATCCACCGTCTGGCGCGGCTGCGCTCGCTGCAGCCCTAGCCGCCGGCTCTCGGGATCGCGCTAAAGCGGCCGTGCCGCCTCGTTGGCTGCCAGGGCCAGCCAAGCGCTCTCGGTCCGCTGGGTCCGCACCTTGCCGGCCACCCCCAGCAGGCGACGATCGCGGGCAAAGCGCTCGGCGCTTGGTGCATCGACCTGCGCCCACAGCGGCTCGCTGCGCTCTACCAGTCGCAGCGTCGCTGCCAGCACGCCGGCGAGCGCGATATGCATGGCCGCGGACAGCGGCGGCGCCGCCGCGATCGGGCCCAGCGCACACAGCAGGGCCACGGCTTCGGCTTGCTGCGCGGCCGGCCAGCCACAGCGCCGACCAACCTGCAGCAGATAGCCCAGCAGCGCCGCATGGACATGCACGTCTTCGAGGGTGCGAAACGGCTTGAGATAGCGCTCGTAGCCATCGCCAGGCAGTAGCTCGTCCGCCGTCACCTCGACCCCGTGCAGCCGCAGGCTGGCGTGCGGAATCTCGGGCACAAAGGGCGTCACCGGCCCGGCCGAAAGCGTCACACCGGCTCGGTCTTTGGGAATGCACACCGCCGCCAAGCGGTTGCGGCCCTGCGCATCCAGCCCGCAGCTGACGATAAGCAGCAGTCGCCGCGCCTGCTCGCCGAGCGTCACAAACGTCTTCTCACCGTCGAGCTGATAGCGACTCTGGCCGCCGGCCGCCACCGCGTCAACCGGCAGCAGGCGAGTCGCGATGGCCCGGGGATGCGCTCCGCCAAGCTCGGTCGCGCACAGCGCCAGAGGCTCGTCCGGCGATGCGGTAAGCGGCGTGCCGAGCAGAAGCTGTGTCAGCGCTTCCTGATAGCCAGCGGCGAAGGCATAGCCCAGCCGGTCGGCGAAAAAACCCAGCGCGGCAGCGCGAGCCAGCGGCGCGGTAAACGGCAGCTCACAGCGCAGACGCTGCCCCCAGAAGCTGCTCACCTCGTCGGTCACCGGCCACGGCTGCGGCGGCGTGCACAGCAAGAACTCACAGAGCGCTTCCATCAGCGAACCCCCCGGTGCAGCGCGAGCGGACGCGGTCTGGCCCTAGTTTTCCAGATCGTCGTTATCGTTGGTGCTCGGCTCTGGACGACGGAAGCGGTGCACCTTGCCGCCATCGACTGCCGTCAGCTCAGGGCGATCTTTGACCACCGCGATCACCACCACTTCGCCCAGCGCCACCGCCAGGTCCGGCGGCTCATCGGCCCGCTCCGCCAGGAGCAAGAAGCCGTCTTCGATGCTGACCAAGAAGCCACCACCCAAGCAGTTATCGTGCTCCTCACACGAGCGCGGGCCAAAGACGTTGACCTCTTGGCCAATGAAGCGCTCTAGCACGCCATAGGTCGAGCGGCGCGGAAAGGACCACTTACTAGGGGGCTTGGTCATGGTCCATTCGGTATCGCAGAGCGCGCGGCATAGCAAGCCGGAAGCAACAGCCCACCCGCGGTCGCAGCGCCGGTCCGGCCGCCGCAAGCTTATTGTCGCCGGCGTGTTACAGGTTCGCGCAGCGGCGGGCGCGGGCCGCAAGACCGCTCAGGTCAGCGCGCCCACCAGGGCCCCGGCCGCGGCTCCAGCGACGATGAGCCAGCTGGGGTTGAGGCCGACGAAGCGACCGCAGAGCAGCACCACGAGGCCAAAGCCCAGCCAGGCCGGCGCGGCGCGCAGACCGTAAAACAGCTGGCAGGCGGTGCTGGCCAGCACTGCGAGCGAGCAGGCATTGACGCCGTCCAAGAACACCCGCAGCCAGCGCCAGCGCTGCAGGCGAGCGAGCAGCGCGACGAGCAGCCAGACCAGCGCAAACGAGGGCGCAAAGATGCCAAGCGTCGCCACCGCAGCACCTGCCCCACCGCGCACCAGGTAGCCGACGCAGGTCGCCGTGGTGAACACCGGGCCGGGCGTCACCTGGCCAATCGCGATCGCATCCAGCAGCACCGAGCGCGGCAGCCAGTGCTGTTCCTCGACGATGCCGCGCAGGAGCAGCGAGACCAGCACATAGCCGCTGCCATAAATTACGCTGCCCACCTTGACGAAGAACCAGCCCAGCGCCGGCAGCGACACCGCTCCGCCTGGGCTGGCCGCGACCGTCAGCAGGCTGGCCGCAGCTGCCGATTTCGTCGAGCCCGCCGCCGTCGCCAGCAGCGCCCCGCCAAGCGGACCAGCGGGCGGCGAACGCCGTGCCGCAAAGTACGTCCGCCCCAGGCCAGCCAGTCCGTAGATCAGCCCGCCGGTAAAGAACACGGCTAGCTCGGGGACACCGGCGAGCGAGGCCGCGAACGCCAGCGCCGCCAGCCCCCACAGGCCAGGTCGCGACAGTGCCGTGCGAGCCAGCGACCAAGCGGCAAGCGCCACCACGGCCACCACGCTGGCCTGGATGCCCTGCAGGATCGGCTGCACGCCCGGCAGGCGACCGTAGCGCACATACAGCCAGGTGACCGCGAGCGTGATCAGCGCCGCCGGCCCGATGAAGCACAGACCAGCGACCAGCGAGCCCGCCAGGCCGGCCCGGCGATAGCCGATGTGGATCGCCATCTCCGTCGAGTTCGGCCCCGGGATTAGGTTGGTGGCACCGAGCAGATCGAGAAACTCGGCGTGCGAGAGCCAGGCTCGCCGCTCGACTAGCTCGCGCTGCATGGTCGCCAGATGGGCCGCCGGCCCGCCAAAGCCGACCAGGCTCAGGGCGAAAAAGAAGCGCGCAAGCTCGGCCAGGGCCGCTGCTCGATGCACCGGCTCGTGCCTGCTAATTCCTGCGGCCTCGCTCTGCGATGAGCTCATGCTGGGTCGCTCCGGCCGAGCTAGGCCGCGGTGAAGCCACCGTCGATAAACAGCGGCGAGGCGGTGATAAAGCGGCTCTCCTCACTGCACAGATAGAGGGCCGCGGCCGCGACTTCCTGCTCGCTGGCCATCCGCCCCATCGGATGTTCCTGCACCAGCCCACGCACCAGCTCAGGATAGGCCGCTTCGGCCTGCTGCATCGCTGCGGTGCGCGTCACGCCTGGGCACAGCGCATTGATGCGCACGCCGTGGCGCGCGTACTCCAGTCCTAGCGAGCGCGACAGGCCCAGCACGGCGTGCTTCGACGCCACGTAAGCATGGTGCGCCGCCCGCCCAACCACGCCATAGATCGAGCACAGGTTGACGATAGCGCCGCCGCCGCTCGCCTGGATGGCCGGGATCTGGTAGCGCAGCCCCAGCCACAGACCGCGCACATTGGTCAGAAAGACATCGTCGAAGATCGCCTGATCGGCCTGCGGCAGCGGTGCCAGATCACCACCCAGTGCTGCGCTGTTGACGGCAAAGTCGAGCCGACCAAAGCGCGCCTGCACCTGCTCGACTAGGCGCCGTACCTCCGCTTCCTGGCGCACATCGGTGCTCTGAAAGAGCGCCTGGCCACCGGCGGCTTCGATGGCGGCGCAGACCTCGTCCGCACCCGCTTTCTGCCGGGCACAGAAGGCGACGCTGGCTCCGGCCGCTGCGAAGGCCAGGGCCGTGGCGCGACCAATGCCGGAGGTGCCGCCGGTGATCAAGGCGACTCGGCCGCGAAAATCAAACGTCATCATCGGCTTTCCCCCTGCTGCGTCGGGCGGCGGCTTGGCTGCAGGCCACCGCGAATCAGCTGTACCGCCTGCTGCGCCAAACGCCGCCGTCGCTGCGGTCCCAGCCGACGGCGCAGTGCATCCCGGGCCAGGATCTCGTGTAGCTCGGCGCCTAGCTCGTCCAGCACGACCGCGGTCAGGCCCGGACCGATAATCGCGGCCACTAGCTGTGTCACCGCAGCCACATTGCGGCGACGGGCAATCGCGCCCTGGCGCATGCCGCTGCGGATCAGGGCTTGCAGCTCAGCCGTGCCCGCAGCACAGACCGCGCGGTGCAGCCCGCGGACATCGGCATCGGCGGCCGGATGAGCAGCGGCCGCGGTGATGCGGGCCAGGCGCGGGTGCTGCACCAGAAACGCCATGCCGCGCTCGATCTGGTGCTCCAGCGCGCCCCAGAAGTCGCGGCCCGCTGCCGGCTGACGCAGAAACTCGCGCTTGCGCCGCGGGACCTCATCCAACAGCAGCCAGCGATACAGATCGAGCTTGTCGCTGAAGTACTGGTACAGGCTGCCCTTGGCGATGCCGGCCCGGCGCACGATCTGCGACAGCGAGGCCTCGGCATAGCTGCGCTCGGCGAACTCGACAATCGCCTCTTCCACCAACCGAGCTCGGCGCTCTTCGGGGAGGGCAAAAAACGTTGCGGTCGGCATGTGACTGATCAGTCATATGACCGATCGGTCACATGCGGCAAGCGAATTCGCTCAAGCCCCGCACTCCGGCGCAGGCTCGCCGCGTACCGCCGCGCCCGCAGGTCGCGCGCCGCCGGGCTAGCGAGGTCGCCGCTGCTTGGCGCTGGCGAAGCGATCGCGGGCTTCTTCTTCGATCCCCCGCATGCGGCTCATCCGCTGTCGCCGCTTGGCGGCCTGCTCCCGGGTGGCAAACAGCTCGGCCGCCTCGCGCTGGCCGCGTCGCTGCAGAAAGCCCTGATGGGCAGTGTCCAGGGCCTGCTGACCACGCTCTAGCTCAGCCCGCGCCTGCTGCACGGCCAAAGCTGCGCGCTGGCGCTGTTCCTGTCGCTGCCGTAGCTGATCTGCCGCGGTCCTCAACACTCCCGCAAGCAGCTCGCCCCGCAGCGCCAAGAAGGCCTGCTCGGCCGTGCTCTCCGCCTGCTGACAGCGCGCCTGCTCGGCCTCTGCGTCCTGCAGCCGGGTCAACGCTCGCTCCAAGGCTTGCCGCGCATCCTTCAGAGCAGCGAGCGCCTCCGACTCTTCGCGCTGACGCAGCCGCAGCACCTCGGCCGTCAGATCTGCGTCGCGCACACCCCGTTCTGCCATCTGCGGCCCCCGCTGCGCTCCGACTACTTGCCGCGGCCGAGGAGCCGGCGAAACAGACCCTTGAACCACTCCCACAGCGCGCGAAAGACCAGCGCTCCGGCATCCAGCGCTTCCGGCTCTTTCTGCGGCACGGTGATCGAGAGCGGACGCGGCTTGGGTCGCGGCAGCACGCCGGTGGTGATGTCCGAAGCCTCGGGCGGAGGGGGCGCGCCACGCGGCGAAGCGGGCTTGTCCGCTGCGGCTCGGCCAGCCTCAGCTTCGCTCTTGG
>CAZVMD010000290.1:0-9449 GCA_964628555.1 uncultured Myxococcales bacterium
GGCGGGGGGGCTTGCGGGGGTTCGTGGCGCCGATGGTGGTGAGGAGGACGTGGAACTTGAGGCCGGCTAGCTCGACCTGCTGCTGCAGCGCGAGGCGGACAAACTGTTCCTCGCTGTAGCCAAGCTCGGCGGCGAAGCGTGCGGCGCGCTCGGGGCTGACGGTCTTGCGGCCTTTTTCGATGTCGCAGAGGTGCGATTTCGAGACGCCGAGACGCCGCGCTAGCTCGGCCTGCGAGAGCCCGTCGCAGTCGCGGATCGTCACCAGCAGGCTGCCCAGAGTCAGCGGCTCCTCAACTAGCCCGTCGAGAAACTGCATGGTGGGGGACTTCCTAGTAGTCATGCTTGTTCACCTCTTGCACCTGCACGATAGCGAGCGCTCCGTCTGCCCGGACTTCGTAGATCGCGCGCCAGGCTTGATTCAGACGAACCGAGCGCTGGCCGGCGCGCTGGCCGCGCAGGGGCTCATCGTGATAGCCAGGACGCTTGCGAGCCTGTTCTAGGCCGTTGTGTTCGACGTCATCGACCCACGCACGAAACTTGCCGACGATCGGCGCGGGCGCCTTGCGCAGATCTTTTTGCGCATCGCGGGTTAGCTCGACCGTGCGAATCATTGAGCGCACCATACACCTGATAGGTGTACGCAAGCAACCGTCAGACTGCGGCCAGGAGAGGCATTTGATCAACGTCTCTTGCGTTCGTATCCATCGCCGGTCTGGCGGCCGGGCTCGCTGTCGTGGCGGGCTGCTGGGCGGGCAGGAGGGTTGCGAGAACTCGCGAGGCGAGGTCGATGCCGGCGCGCAGCTGGAAGTCATCGGGGCAGAGGGCGCGATGGGCAAGCTGCTGCAGGGGGTGCGGCAGGAGGGCGGTGGCTAGCCCCTCAATCGCCGCGACCGGGACCGGCTCGCCCCGCGCGGCGGCCTGCAGGATGGTTAGCGCCAGGGTCGGCAGGGTGGCCCCCAAGTGGTCCCCAGGGGTGGGGCTTCCCGTCGAGAAAAGGTCGATTTCGTCCGGCCTTCTAAGCCGAGGGTCGCAGGTTCGATTCCTGCCGGGCGCGCTGTCGGTGATGGGTGGGGTTAGGGCTTCGGTTTGCGGCGCCGGCTAAGGGCGGCGGAGGAGGCGGGACCAGAAGGAGGGGCGGGTGGCCGGTGGGCGGTCCCCAGTGCGGGAGGGGGCGGGAGCGAGGCCGGCGGACTTTAGCAGGCTGCAGATCGCGGCGCGCTTTTCGAGGGGCTCGCGGGCGCCCTGGACGACGCAGACAAAGACGGTCTGGTCGCCGCGGCGCAGGCGGCGGAGGAAGGCGATGTGGCCGGCCGGCTCGGCTCCGGTGGCGCTGCCGGGGTAGTAGCGGTAGGCGGGAGAGACGTTCATGCCGGGCTCCGGCGCCGCGTGGACCTGCGTCAGCGAGTCGAAGTCACCGGCGATGAGGAGCACCTCGGTCTGGTGAGCGTCAGGCGGGTCGGCACCGCCTAGCACCTCGACGAGCTCGTAGGCTACGGCCGGGCTTGCTGCGGGGCTTTGGGTGGGGCTGGCGGGCTTGGGGCGTAGCCAGAGGACGGCGTCGGCCTGTCGCACCAGCATATCGAGGGGGACCGGGATCATCGGCGTGCGCGCCTACGCCAGGGGCGGTCGGGCTAGTGCTTGTTATCGAAGGCGATGCCCTTTTTGACCTCTTCGATGGCCTGATTGGTCAGCTCCATGGCCTTGACGCGGTGGCCCCCCTTGTCGGGCGTCGCCTTCTGCAGCTGGTTGTGCGCCGCTTCCAGCGAGCCAAGCGCGGCCTTCATATGCGGCTGCGGCTCGGCCCCGGCGCCACGCACCATGTCGCGACCGACCACCAGCGAGAGAACCATGGCCAGGCCCAGCGTCGAAATCTTCCAAGCGTTCATCGTCGTCTCCTTGTTTGAGCGTTGTGTAAGTGGCTACTGCGCTGGCCGGTGAGCCGGTGCCCTGCGTCACACCAGCGGTCCTCGCCAGGCTCGCAGGCGGTCCCTCCCCCCAGCCGAGCGCAGTCCTAGCATCGAACACTATCGCCGATCGACAGAGGCCAAGCGACGGCAAAGAGGCTGCAGCGCCGTCTCTGCTCCTGCTGACCACGTAAAGAACCGTATCGGCTGCCCGAGCCTGCGGGATCTCCCCAAGCCGGTCGCTCGGTCGGTATAGTGCCGCGATGCGCCTGACCCCGCCTCGTTCGTCCGCTGAGCTTGTTTTTCCCTGCCTTCCCCGACGGACTCTGCCCGCCGCCCAGCGCGCCCCTTGGCGGCGGCTGTCCTGGGCGCTGCCGGCGCTTTTGCTTGGGCTGAGCGCGCCGTCAGCCAGCCAGGCTAAGCCGGCTCCTGCCGCGCCCGCCCCGGCAGCTGGCAAGCCTGTCCGCTTGGCGCAGGCCAGCGACTCGGCAGCGGCGCTGCGGCCCGCCGATCTGGTGCTGCGTGGGGCCCAGATCATCACCATGGATCCGGCACAGCCGCTGGCCAATGTGCTGGCCATCCGCGACGGCGAGATCGTCTATGTCGGTACCCTGGCCGGCCCTCCAGCGGCGGCTGGCGACAGCGCAGCCGTGGCGGACAGCGAAGCCGGCCTGCCGAGCGAGCTCCCCGCTGGGCTGGTCGGGCCGCGCACGCGCGTGCTGCAGCTCGACGGCAATCAGACGGTACTGCCCGGGCTGATCGACGCCCACGCGCATCTGGTCGGGCTGGGCCGCTCGCTCGATCAGATCGATCTGCGCGGTGCGCCGGGCGTGGCCGAGATCGCCGGACGGGTGGCGGCACGGGTGCAGCGCGAGGCCGAGAGCGGGGGAGAGCGCGGCTTTCTCGTTGGGCGAGGCTGGGATCAGAACCTATTTTCGCCGCCGCAGCTACCTGACGTCGCGGCGCGGCGAGCCCTGGATGCGGCGAGCGCGGGCCGGCCGCTCCTGCTGCGGCGCATCGACGGCCACGCGGTGTGGGTCAACAGCGAGCTCTTGCGGCGGGCCGGCATCACGCGCAGCACCCCCGATCCCGAAGGCGGGCGCATCCTGCGCGGCGAAGCGGGCGAGCCGACCGGCGTCCTGGTCGACAACGCCATGAGCCTGGTCGAGCGCCTGCTACCGCCGCCGAGCCGCAAAGAGATCGAAGCAGCGATCCTAAGCGGTGCCGAGCACGTGGCCGCCCGCGGCCTGACCGCGATCCATGAGATGGGGGCCAGCCCCGACGAGATCTCGGTCTATCGTCAGCTGGCGGAAGAGGGGCGACTGCCGCTGCGGGTGTACGCCTATCACGAGGATCCGATGCCGGCGGCGCTGGCTCGCTACCCGCACTCGTCGGCGTATCAGGCTGAGCTCTTGCGGCTGGGGGCGCGGCTGGGCCCGCCCGAGACGCAGGGGCGCTTTGCGCTGCGCGGCATCAAGCTGTACCTGGACGGCGCTCTGGGCTCGCGCGGGGCGGCGCTGTTTGCTCCGTACAGCGACGAGCCGAACCACAAGGGCCTGCTGCTGATCCCGCCCGAGCATGTGCAAGAGATGGCGCGCTGGGCCGTGCTGTACGGGCGCGGCCATCAGATCGCCACGCACGCCATCGGCGATCGCGCCAATCATCTGGTGCTGTCGGCCTACGAGGCGGCCGGGGTGCGCGCCGATCGCGATCTGCGCTTCCGCATCGAGCACGCGCAGGTCTTGTTCAGAAGCGATCTGGAGAAGCGTCGCTTTCAGAAGCTGGGCGTCATAGCGTCGATCCAGCCGAGCCATGCAACGAGCGACATGCCATGGGCGGAGAAGCGCCTGGGGCCAGAGCGGATCCTTGGCGCCTATGCCTATCGCTCGCTGCTCTTGTCGGGGGCGCGGCTGGCCGCTGGATCGGACTTTCCCGTCGAGGAAGCCGACCCGCGTCTGGGCCTGCATGCCGCCATGCTGCGCACCGATGGGGCGGGCCAGCCGGTCGGGGGCTTCCTGCCGCACGAGCGTCTGACCTTGGGCGAGGCGCTGCGAGCCTTTACCACCGATGCCGCCTATGCCGCGTTTGCCGAGGACAGCATCGGCCAGATTCGCATCGGTCACCGCGCCGATCTGACCGTGCTCTCGGGGCGCCTCGACAGCTACCTGTCGGGGGGGCCGGCGCCGCTTGATCTGCGCAGCCGCAGCGTGCTGCTGACGATGATCGACGGCCAGGTGGCGTACGAGCGCCTGGGGCTTAGCACCCTGCCGCCCGGCAGCCCGGGGCCAGGCAAGAACACCGCCAGCCGACCGCGTCGTCGGGGCTAGCGCGGCGAGTCAGGACTTGGCGGCGGGGCGGTGACTTCTTGCGCCGGGCGCAGGGTAGCGGCCAGCCAGTAGACGATGCCGGCCCACATCACCGGCTCAGCGGCGAGCGCAGTGAACGAGCCGGCCAGAAACAGACCGTTGTCGCCGCGCACTCGCCCGGCCAGAAACAGGCCGCTGCCGATCAGCGAGACCGCGGTGCCGACCCAGGTCAGCGTTGCTCCGGCGGTGAGGGCGGGGCTGTAGGCGCGGGCGCGGACGATGCGATGGGCCTCGGGCTGCGGGTGGTTCGGCGGGGCCGGGCGGAGGCTCGCCAGATCCAGCGTCGGCCGCGGCAGAAAGACGGCTCGGCCATCGCTGAGTCGCTGCGCCGGCACCACCGCCGCCCGGCTCGGCGCGGTCGGGCGAGGAGCGGCAAGCTCGGTCGCTGCGACGAGATACTGGTCCTGCGTCGAGCAGCCGAGCCCCAAAAGGCTGAGCAAGGCGACGAGGGGAAGCCCGCTTGACGCGAGGCTGTGGCGCATCGGCCCAGCGTATCACTACGCCCCGGCGGTCCTGGGGCGGCGGCAAAAAATTGGCGGCGATCCCGGGGTTTGGGCATGCTGCGAGATCTCGGGCTGTCTACAGCAGCGAACCCTGAACGAAGCAAAAGAAGCGCGCAATCATGGCCAAGCGGGAAGAGCTCATCGTCGGTCTGGACATCGGCACCACCAAAGTGGCCTGCCTGGTGGGCGAGGTCACAGAGGACGGCGTCGACATCATCGGCATCGGCACGCAGCCTTGCAGCGGCCTGAAAAAAGGCGTCGTCGTCAACATTGACGCGACGGTGGCCGCCATCTCCAAGGCGATCGAAGAGGCCGAGCACATGGCCGGTGTCGAGATCACCACCGTCTACGCCGGCATCGCCGGCTCGCACATCAAGGCCTTCCACTCGGAGGGCGTGGTGGCGATCCGCGATCGCGAGGTGCGCTCGGGCGATATCGAGCGGGTCATCGAGGCGGCCAAGGCGGTGTCGATCCCGCAGGACCGCGAGATCCTGCACGTCGTGCCGCAGGAGTTCACCGTCGATTCGCAGGACGGCATCAAAGAGCCGCTCGGCATGTCGGGGGTGCGGCTGGAGGCGCGCGTCCACATCGTGACCGCGGCGGTGGCAGCGGCGCAGAACATCATCAAGTGCTGCTCGCGCTGCTCGCTGCAGGTGGCGGACCTGGTGCTGGAGCCGCTGGCGACCGCCGAAGCGGTGCTGCACCGCGACGAAAAAGAGCTCGGCGTGGCCCTGCTCGACATCGGCGGCGGTACCAGCGATCTGGTCATCTACAACGAGGGCGCGCTGGTCCACACCCTGGTGCTGCCGATCGGCGGGCATCAGCTGACCAACGACATTGCCCTCGGTCTGCGCACGCCGATGAGCGAGGCCGAGCGGCTCAAGCACAAGCACGGCTGCGCGATGTCGAGCCTGATCGCGCCGGATGAGACCATCGAGGTGCCCTCGGTCGGTGGGCGGCCGCCGCGCGTGCTAGCCCGCACCGTGCTGTCCGAGATCCTGCAGCCGCGCGTCGACGAGATCTTCACCCTGGTGCGCGACGAGATCGAGCGCTGCGGTCTGTCCGAGACCCTGGCCTCGGGCCTGGTGGTGACCGGCGGCTCGACGATCCTGCAGGGCCTGCCTGAGCTGGCCGAAGAGGTGCTGGGCATGCCGGTGCGCCGCGGCTTGCCGGCCGGCTTCGGCGGTCTGACCGACGTGGTGCGCTCGCCGATCTACGCCACCGGCGTTGGCCTCTTGCTCTACGGCGCGCGCCAGCAAGAGGGCCTGATCATCGGCGGTCGCGACAGCGGTCGCCGCGGCGTCTGGGGCCGCATGCGCAGCTGGTTTGCTGAGGTGTTCTAGGATCTCCGCGGAGGGCGGCGCGCGGGCTACAGCTAATTGCGTAGCTCAGCGACCAGAGCGTCGCGGATCTCGGGGGGGACCATCAGTCGGTGGAAGTACTTGGCCGTCTGTAGGGCGGCGATGATACTACTGGGCTCTTTGTCGATCGGGTTGGCGGTGGCGCTGCTGGGGTGTTCGCCGCGGTCGTTGTCGACGATCCAGATGCTCTCGTCGGGGTCGGCGTTGCGCCAGTCGTAGCGGCGGTAGGACACGCGCTCGGGCTCATCGACCGACACGTAGTACTGCACGGTGTCTTCGCTGACGTGCGAGAGCTGGGCACAGACGAGCTCTTCGGCTCGCTTCTGCAGGCGCTGCATGCGGTTGTACTTGCGCGGGTCGACGTCGATGGCCTTGAGCAGCGAGCGCCGCAAGAGCCGCCGGCTAAGGTCGGCCAGCACCGGATCGCGATGGCCCTGCCACTCGTCGAGCAGGGCGAAGATGTGGTACTCGGTCAGGCGCAGATAGTCGGCGAGCGGCAGGTCCTGTCCGTCGTCGAACAGGGCCTGCAGCGGATGGCGACGACCGCTGGCTGCCCCGGGCAGGACGGGAAACAGATCACGCGCGCCGCCGCGATACAGATCCAGGGCGCGGTGCAGCACGCAGCCCATGTGCGCCGCCGCCGCCCGCGCGGTGTGGTGGTAATAGACGGTGCGGTACATCTGATCGAGCGCCAGCAGATAGCCCTCGACCGGCTCGACGGCGCGACGGTACACGGCGATGCGCGTGCGATCGAGGTGCAGCAGCATATCGAGCAGGCGCTCGATGTCGAAGGCGTGCCCGGGCAGCCCCGACAGCGAGGCATCGCGGATCAGATAGTCGAGCCGGTCGGCGTCGATCTGGCTCGACACCAGCTTGTAGGTCCAGTGATCGCCGCCCTGGCTGGGGGTGTCGCGCGACTCGCCGCGCGGGGTCTTGGCCCGCCACTTCTTGCTGACGTAGCCGGCGACCTGCTCGGGAAAGCTGGCGTCGATCTGGCGCAGGATCGAGTGCACGCTGTCGACCTTGGCGTCGCCGTAGCCGGCCAGGGCCTCGGGCTCGACGAGCAGGCGGCGGGTCAGCCACTCGTGCTCGAAGCGGATGCCGCAGACGTGCAGGATCTCTTCCAGGACATGCGAAAACGGGCCGTGGCCGATGTCGTGCAAAAGCGCCGCCGCGCAGGTGGCCAGCCTTCGCCGCGGCTCGACGGGATCGCCCATGTTGCGGGTGATGCGGGCGTACATCTCGCGGGCCAGATAGCAGACCCCCATGCTGTGGCCAAAGCGCGAGTGCTCGGCGCCGTGGAAGACCAGGTTGACCAGGCCGTTCTGGCGGATGTAGCGCAGGCGCTGGAACTCGGGCGTGTCGATCAGGCGGCGGATCAGCCAGGACAGCGCTGCATCCGGCTGCGTCTCGGACGGCGGCGGGGCGGCGTGCAGGTCCACCGCGTCAAAGCCGATCTGGCCGTGGACGGGATCACGAAAGAACTTCGGGCGAGCCATGTCCCGGCACCATAACACCAGATGGCGGCGCCATTTATTGCGACCGACCGGCGCCATCCCGCGATACGATGAGCGGCGATGAGCACAACCACACCTTTGGCCTCTGCCCCGGCGGCGACGGCTCAGACCCCGACGGCGGGCGGCGCGGCCAGCGAAGCTCCGCCCCTTCCTCACACCATTGGCTTTCTGGGCACTGGCAACATGGCCGAGGCGCTGATTCGCGGCCTGCTGCGAGCCGGCGTGGTCAAGCCCGAGCAGGTCTGGGGCTCTGAGCCGCGCGCCAGCCGGATGGAGCACATCAAGAGCCGCTACGGCATCCACGTCACCAAGTACAACGTCGATGTCGTGCGGCACGCCAGCGTCATCATCCTGTCGGTCAAGCCGCAGATCCTGCCCACTGTTCTCGACGAGATCGCGCCGCACTTAAAGCCGCGGGCCTTGGTGATCAGCGTCGCCGCGGGTGTGCCGATTGCGGTGATCGAAGCTCGTCTGCCGACCGGCATCCGCGTGGTGCGCACCATGCCCAACACGCCGGCTCTGGTCGGGGCCGGAGCGACGGCGATCGCTGCCAACCAGCACGCCACACCCGACGATCTGAAGATCACCGAGCAGATCTTTCGCTCGGTCGGCATGACCGTGGTCCTCGATGAGGAGCAGCTAGATGCGGTCACGGGCCTGTCGGGCAGCGGCCCGGCCTACATGTTCCTGATCATCGAGGCGCTGTCCGATGCCGGCGTCAAAGTGGGCCTGTCGCGCTATAACGCGCTGGCCCTGGCCGCCCACACCGTGCTCGGCTCGGCCAAGCTGCTGATCGAGACCGGCGAGCATCCCGGTCAGCTCAAGGACATGGTCACCTCGCCCGGTGGCACCGCCATCGCCGGTCTGCACACCCTCGAAGCCGGTGGCCTGCGCACGACGCTGATGAACGCCGTCGAAGCCGCCAGCCGCCGCAGCCGCGAGCTAGGCGAAGCCTCGCTAGCCAGCCTGTCACGCAGCCGCAACAAGCCAGAGACTTAGCCCGCGTCCCTGCTATTCGCGACCTCTATCCTCCGGCGCGGCCAGCGACCCCCGCCCGGCTCCTAGCGCAGCGACGCGAGAGCAGCCTGGCGAGCTTCTTCGATCATGTGCGGGTGCTGCGCCGGGTCCTGCCAGCGGGCCTGGCCCTCGGGCGGCAGGCAGTCGATGGGATCGAAGTAAAAGAACTGCTGCCCTGGCTTGACCGACGGCGCCGTGTACACCGAGATGCCGGTCGTGCGGTTGTAGTGCTCGAACGAGTGGGCATCGCGCTTGCCGCCGCCGCCCGGCGCATCGACGACAAAGGTCGGGGTGTTGAAGCCGGCCGTCGAGCCGCGCACGTGCTTTTCGAGGTCGATGGCGGTCTGCAGCGTCGTGCGTAGATCCTCCACGCCCTTCACCAGATCGTGAACATATACGTAGTAGGGGTGGACGTTGACGTGCCCCAGTCGCTTGACGAGCAGCGTCATCACCTCGGGCGTGTCGTTGACCCGCCGCTGCAGCACTGACTGATTGCGCACGAAGATGCCGCGCTCCATCAGCCGGTTCATGGCCTGCTCGGTGTGGCTGGTGATCTCGTTGGGGTGGTTGAAGTGGGTGTGCAGCACGACCTCTTTGTGCAGCCGCCGGCCTAGCTCGACCACTGCCGTCAGCGCATCCAGCCACGCCGTATCCGTCAGGATCTTCTGTGGCATCACCGCCGGTCCCTTGGTGGCGTAGCGCATGCGGCGGACGTTCGGCAGGTTAAGCAGCGTCTCGCCGATCTCGCGGATCTGCTGCGCCCGCAGGTTGTAGGCATCGC
>CAZVMD010000291.1:0-9388 GCA_964628555.1 uncultured Myxococcales bacterium
CGCGATGGCAGCGGCGCGATGTTTGACGACATCGCCGGTCGCTACGATCTGCTAAACCGCATCATCTCTTTGGGCCTGGATCAGAGCTGGCGCCGCAAGACGGTGGCAGCGCTGGCCATCGCCGAGCACGAGCGCGTGCTGGACCTGGCCACTGGCACCGCTGATCTGGCGATTCGTGTTGCTCAGGGGGCGCCGAGCACACAGGTCGTCGGCCTCGATCCTTCGGCCAAGATGCTGGCCATCGGCGCCGCCAAGGTGGCGCACTTCGGCCTGGCGCAGCGCCTGACGCTGCTGCGCGGCGATGCCGAGAGCCTGCCCTTTGCCGATGACAGCATCGACCGGCTGTGCATGGCCTTTGGCATTCGCAATGTGCCCGATCGGGCGCGGGCGCTGCGCGAGATGGCGCGCGTCACGCGAGCCGGGGGACGCATCGCCATCCTGGAGCTAGCCGAGCCGCAGTCCGGCGTCATGGCTACGCTGGCCCGCCTGCACGTGCACCACATCGTGCCGTGGCTGGGATCGCTCTTGTCGGGGTCGCGGCAGTATCGCTATCTGCAGCGCTCGATCGCCGCGTTTCCGAGCGCTGCCGAGTTTGCCCAGATCATCACCGCCAGCGGGCTCGCCCTGGTGTCCTGTCAGGCGCTGACCTTCGGGGTCGCCACGCTGTACGTCGCGACGCCGCAGAAGACAGGGCTCACGCCAGCCCGTCAGGCCGGGGAGTGCTAGCGGGTGCGCAGCCTGTTGCAAGCGGCGCGGCAGATCTGCGCGGCGCTCTCGCCGAAACAGCTTGTGCACCTATGCGTGCGCCTGCCGGCGGCCACCGCGCGACTGCAGCGGGGTGGGGCTTGCTTGCTGGCCGTGCCCGGCTGGTCGCCGCCGCTGGCTCTGTTCTCGCCGCAGGAAGAAGTGACGACCGCGGCGGGCCCGGGTGAGCGGGCGCTGGCCCTGGGATACGGCCAAGCGGCGCTCTTGTGCCCGATGGGGGAGGGGCGGATCGAGGCGCTGATGGCCCAAGGACAGCGGCTGCTGTCGAGCCTGCACGTGCTGCGCAGCGCCGACTGCTCTGGGGCCCCGTCCGCGCGGCTGCTCGGCGGTCTGCGCTTCGCGCCGCAGAGCACCGCACCTGACGCGGGGTCGGCCAAAGAAGATCCCTGGCACGGCCTGCCCGATGCCTACTTCGTGCTGCCGCGCTGGCTGCTGTGCTTGCACCAGGGCGATGCCTATCTGCAGCTCAACACGCGCGTTCTGGATCTGCTGGAAGGGACCGCGATCGCGCATGAGCTAGAGCAGCTTGAAGCGGCCATCGCCACTGCCCCTGAGCCTGTGGCCAGGGTGCTGAGCGGCTCAGGTCACATGGCACCGACCAGCGACGCTGCGGCCTGGCAAGCTCTGGTCGAGCGAGCGCTGGCTGAGATCGCGCAGGGGCAGCTGGACAAGGTGGTGCTGGCCCGCGGCCAGGTGCTGCCGGCTCCCACTGGCTGCGAGGTATCGGCGGTGCTGGCCCGACTGTCGACCGAGTATCCCACCTGCATGCGCTTCGCCCTGCCGCTGGCCGACGCCACGCTGGTCGGCGCAACGCCGGAGCTCTTGGTGGCACGGCAGGGTCAGAAAGTGCGCTGCGATGCGCTGGCGGGATCGCGGCCGCGTCGTGATGCAGAGAGTGCCGCGTCGGGGGCCACAAGCGCGCTATGCGCCCAAGCAGCCGTGCTGCTTGCCGATGAGAAAGAAGCCCGCGAGCACGCCCATGTGGTGGCTGCGCTGGCTGAGCGGCTGCGTCCGCTGGTCCGCGCAATCGCGCCGGCGGCGGTGCGGGCGCGCGTGCTGCGCAACCTGATCCACCTGTGGACACCGATAGAAGCCGAGCTGCGCGCCCCGACGCATGTTCTACAGCTGGTGGCGGCGCTGCACCCAACGCCGGCGGTCTGCGGGGTGCCGCAGCAGGCGGCAGCGCAGTTTATCGCTGCGCAGGAAGCGCTACCCCGGGGCTACTACGCGGCCCCGATCGGCTGGTTCGATGCTGACGGCGATGGCGAGTTCTTTGTCGCCATTCGCTCGGCGCTGCTGCGCGGCGGCCAGGCTTGGCTGTTTGCTGGGGCCGGCATCGTGGCCGGCTCGCAGCCGGCGCAGGAATATCGCGAGACGGCGGCCAAGCTGCAGCCCATGCTGGCGGCTCTCGGCATCATGCCCCCGCCGTCTGCCCTGACTGCCCCGCCCGCGAGCGAGGCGTAGGCCCAGCATGAGTCACAGCGATCTTCACTCGGCTTGGGCCCGCCTGTTTGTCGCCTCGCTGGCCAGCTCGGGTCTGCGCAGTGCGGTGCTCAGTCCGGGCTCGCGCTCGACGCCGCTGGCCTTGGCGCTGGCGCAGCAGCCGCGCATTGCGACCCGGGTCATCGTGGATGAGCGCGCCGCCGCCTTCTTTGCTCTGGGGCAGGTGCGAGTGACGGGTCAGCCGACGCTGCTTTTGTGCACCTCGGGCAGCGCGGCGGGCCACTACCTGCCGGCGGTGATCGAGGCTACCCACAGCCAGCTGCCGCTTATCCTTTTGACCGCCGATCGGCCGTGGGAGGCGTATGACGCCTGCTCATCGCAGACCATCGATCAGGTGAAGCTGTTCGCGGGCTACGTGCGTCACTACGCCGAGCTCGGTCTGCCCGAGCCGCAGCCGAGTGCGCTGGCGGCCGTCGTGCGCATTGCGGCACAGGCCATGGCCTACAGCCAGTCGCCGCAGCCAGGTCCGGTGCACATCAACGCGCGCTTTCGCAAGCCGCTTGAGCCCGTCGCAAGCCCGACCGCCGAGCCCTGGCAGCCCGAGGTCGAGCGCCTGCTTCGGCGCGGCCCACCGCAGGTCTTTTCTGGACGAGAGGCGGCGCGGTCGCTACCGGATGCCGATGCGCTGCGCTGCTTGGCGCTGCTGTGCCGTGAGCGCCCGGCTGGCCTGATCGTGGCCGGTCCGGCCTGGGCCGGCAGCGATGCTCGCGAGCTGCGACGAGCGGTCGCGCAGCTGCAGGCGGTCACGGGCTTTGCCATCTGGGCCGAAGCCACGAGCGGCCTGCGCTTTGGGCCGGGCGCGACGGTGCACGGTGGACTGGACGCGCTGCTGCACAGTCCGGCGCGGCGCGCGGCACTGGCGCCGCAGCTGATCTTGCAGCTCGGTGCGCCACCAGTTTCAGCCAGCTACGCGGCCCTGCTGCGCGAGCCGGCTGACTGCGTCCGGGCCGTCATCGCGCCCTACGGCTGGAATGATCCCGATGGCAGCGCCGATCTGCTGCTGCAGGCCGATCCCGCCGCGCTGTGCCAGGCCCTGGCCGAGCATCCCCTGCTGGCTGATGCCGGCCGACCACACGCCGAGACGACCCGCCTGGCCCATCGTCTCGGCGTGGCCGAGGCGCAGGTCTGGGCCTGTGTCAGCGAGCTCTGCACCGACGGTGTGTGCTCTGAGGGCGCCGTCGTGCGCGAGCTGGTCGCCGCGTTGCCCGCCGAGTCCGCGCTGCTTTTGGGCAACAGCCTGGCGGTGCGGGAGATCGACCTGTTCTGTCCGCCCAGCGACAAGCCGCTGCGCGTGCTGCACCAGCGCGGCGCAGCCGGCATCGATGGCCTGATCGCGGCAGCCGCCGGGGCCCGCTCGCAGACTGCGCAGCCGCTGGCGCTGCTGCTCGGCGACCTGAGTGCGCTGCACGATCTGGGCGGCCTGGCCACGCTGTCGCAGGTCGAGGGACCGCTGCTCATCGTGGTCCTGGACAACGCCGGCGGGCGCATCTTCGAACAGCTGCCCGTGGCGCACAGTGAAGCGGCCGGCCCGCTGTTCCAGCGATTGTTCATCGCCGCGCAGGAAATCGACTTTGTCGCGGCGGCGCAGAGCTTTGCCCTGCCGGCCACGCGGGTCGCGGATCTGCCGAGCTTGCGCCAAGCTCTGGGCGCTGCACTCTCGTCCGCTCGCCCGCAGCTGATCCACGTCTGTGTTCCTCCCAGCGACGGACAGCAGCGTCGGCAGCGCCTGCTCTTGGAGCTGTCGCAGCGCGTGCTGCCTGCCGACCTGGCAGCGTCCGGGCCGCTGTCGTCGGCGCAGGCGAGCGCAGCTCAGAACCAGCCGGCGACCACGGTCTTTCTGCACGGCTTTCTCGGCGGGCCTGAGCTGTGGCATGGGCTCGTGCAGCGCTTGCCTGGCCCCTGCCACGCAGAGCTTCTGCCCGGACATGGCCCGACGCCGCGCTGCTTGGGCGACAGCTTTGATGAGACCGTCTTAGGGCTGGCCGCCACGCTGCCGGCTGGCGACTGGCAGCTGGTCGGTTACTCGCTGGGGGCGCGGCTGGCCCTGGCCTTGGCGCTGCGCTTCCCCGAGCGCGTGCGCAGCCTGCTCTTGCTCGGCGTCGATCTTGGCTTTCCCGCGACCGCCGCAGCGGAGCGTCGTGCGCGCCAGGCCTTCGAAGACGAGCTAGCCGAGCAGCTAGGCAGCGCACCGCTGTCGGCGTTTGTTGCCAAGTGGGAGCGCTTGCCGCTGTTTGCTACCCAGGCTCGGCTAGCCCCCGAGCTCCTGGTGCGGCAGCGTCACACGCGCCTGCAGCACCAGCCAGCGGGCCTAGCCTGGAGCCTGCGCACCCTCGGCACCGGCCGCATGCCGGACCTTTGGGCGCGGCTCGCTGCGCTGCGCTGCCCGACCCGCCTGATAAGCGGCGGCAGCGATGAAAAGTTCCTGCGCATCGGCCAGGCGCTGTGCGCGCTGCGGCCCGACATTTCCCATATCGTCCTGCCCGGCATCGGGCACAACGCGGTGCTCGAAGCACCGGATGCTATCTACCCCTTGTTGAGGACTCCCTATGGCCACAGCCAACGCTAAGCAGTCGAAGCGCGCCGCCGCGACCGTGGCAGAGCACAGCGCTGCGCCGCCGCTTCTGCCGGTTCCCCACCTGAGCTTTGAGGACATCAAGTACGAAAAGACGAGCGACGGGATCGCCAAGATCACCATCAACCGTCCCGAGGTCCGCAACGCCTTCCGACCGCTGACCGTCAAAGAGCTGTCGCGGGCCTTTGATGACGCACGCGATGACGCGACGATCGGCGTGGTGATCCTGGCTGGTGAGGGCCCGGATGCGTTTTGCTCGGGTGGCGATCAGCGCGTCCGCGGGCACGGCGGCTACGTCGGCAACGACGGCATTCCGCGCCTGAACGTGCTCGATCTGCAGCGCCAGATCCGCACCCTGCCCAAGCCGGTCATCGCCATGGTCGCGGGCTATGCCATCGGCGGCGGTCACGTGCTGCACATGCTGTGTGACCTGACCATCGCTGCTGACAATGCTCGCTTCGGCCAGACCGGGCCGCGGGTCGGCAGCTTCGATGGTGGCTATGGTGCGTCGTACATGGCGCGCATCGTGGGGCAAAAGAAGGCCCGCGAGATCTGGTTTCTGTGCCGTCAGTACGACGCCCAGCAGGCGCTGGAGATGGGCCTGGTCAACACCGTGGTGCCGCTTGCCGATCTGCTGACCGAGACGCTGGCCTGGGCGCGCGAGATGCTAGCCAACAGTCCCACCGCGCTGCGCTTTCTCAAGGCGGCGCTCAACGCCGACTGCGATGGCCAGGCTGGTCTGCAAGAGCTGGCCGGCAGCGCCACCCTGCTTTATTACCTGACCGACGAGGGGCGCGAGGGCAAGCAGGCCTTCCTGGAGAAGCGCAAGCCTGACTTTAGCAAGTTCAAGCGCTTTCCATGATCGCCGCGCAGCCCCAGAGCCGTCCGCCCGTCCGCCCTGGCCGCGACGATGACAAGGCCCAGCTACCGCCGCCGGGATCGCTGCGCGCCTGGGTGCTGGCCTGCCGCCCGCCGACCTTGCTGGTCGGTGTGGTGCCGGTCTTGGTCGGAGTCGCGCTCGCGCTGCGCAGCGGCAGCCTGCACATCCCCGCGGCCGTCGCGGCGCTGCTGGGCGCGCTGTGGATCCAGATCGGCACCAACCTGGCGAACGACGTCTTTGACTTCGAAAAAGGCGCTGACACCGCGGCTCGCCTGGGACCGGTGCGCGCGACGCAGGCCGGACTGTTATCGGCCGCCAGCATGCGGCGTGGCATGTGGCTAAGCTTTGCCCTGGCCATGCTCTGTGGTGTCTATCTGACTGCGGTGGCGGGGCCGGCCATCGTCGTCATTGGCCTGTTGTCGATCGCCTCGGGCATCGCCTACACCGGCGGGCCCTATCCGCTGGGGTACAACGGCTTGGGCGATGTCTTCGTGTTCGTCTTCTTCGGGCCGGTGGCGGTGTGCGGCACGGTCTTGGTGGCCAGCGGGGCGGCGACGGCGCTGTCCCCGCTGACCGTGCTTGCCTCGCTGCCGGTCGGTGGACTGGCGACCGCGGTGCTGGTGGTCAACAACGTGCGCGACCATGCGACCGATGTCGTGGCGGGCAAGCGCACGCTGGTGGTGCGGCTGGGACGAGGCTTTGGCATCGGCGAGTACTTCGGACTTTTCGCGCTGGCCTATGTTGTGCCGCCGCTCTTGCTGGGGCTGGGGTGGCTGCCGTGGCGGGCGCTCTTGCCCCTGCTGAGCGCGCCTTGGGCCCTGCCGCTGCTGCGCAGCCTGGCCGCGGTAGGGTCGGCTGCTATCGATGCTTCGCGCTTGAATCGCACGCTGGCCAAGACCGCGCGGCTACTGCTGCTGTACGGCCTGCTGTGGGCCCTGGCGCTTGGGCTGGCCTAGCCGCATGGCGTCACCGCTGACCCCGACGGCCGAGCTTTTGGCGGCGCGACCGCAGCGCATTCGTCTGCACGTGTATCAGCACGGGGCGATGCTGGCGCAGGCGGTCGGTGGGCAGCGCAAGCAGACCCCGGATCGACGCGGCCTGCTGCTGACGCTGGGCGATGAGCAGGGACGGCTGGGCCTGGGTGAGGCCAGCCCGCTGGCGGGGTTTTCGCCCGATACGCTGTCGGCCTGTCAGGCAGCGCTGCAGTCCCTATCTGGCGAGCGATCGCTGCGCGACTTCGATGACGAGGGCTGGCCGCTGATCCCTGAGCTGGCCGCGCTGCCGGCTGCGCGCTGTGCCTTTGAGACCGCCTACGCCGATCTGTGGGCGCAGCGCATGGGCCCGACGGTGCGGCTGGCCACGGTGCTGGCGGGTGGACAGGCGCCGACCACGACGCAGCTGCCGATTAACGCGCTGTGCGGCTCGCAGGCGGCGGCGCTGCAGGCGGTACGGGCCGGGGCTGGCACGCTCAAGCTCAAGCTGGCCGGCGAGGACTGGGAGGCCGAGTGCGCGCGCCTGATCGAGCTACGCCGGGCGCTGCCCGCCGACACGCAGCTGCGCATCGATCTGAACGGCAGCCTGACGCTGGCGCAGGCCCGCCATAGGCTCCCGCGCTTGGCCGAGCTGGGTCTGCAGTATGTCGAGCAGCCGGTGGCCGCCGGGACAGGCGAGCTGGCTCAGCTTGCGATCCCGGGGGTGCCGCTTGCTGCCGACGAGTCGCTGCTTTATGACCGCGAGCGGGCTGCGCTCTTGAGCCATGCTCCCTGTGTTGCCTGGGTGCTAAAGCCGATGCTCTTGGGGCTGCGACAGGCCCGACGGCTGGCGCTGCTGGCCCAGGCGCATGGGCGCGCTGTGGTGATCACGCACGCCTTCGATGGCCCGGTGGCGCATGCCGCGGCCTGTGAGCTGGCGCTGTCGCTGCTGCAGCCGCCCTGGGCCTGTGGCCTGGCTCCGCACGCCGGGCTTGCGGCCTGGTCCGCGACACCGCTGCGGCAGCTCTCGGGCTGGCAGTCTGGGCGACCAAGCGGGGCACCCGGTCCGTCCGACTATGTGCTGACCGCCCCGCCGGCCGCGGGTCTGGGCTTTGCCGATCGTGGCCAGATCCTGTCGTCGCTCGCGCGGCCGGTGGCGGACGGGCTGCCGCGGCCGGAGCATGCCGTGAAGCAGGCGGGCCGGCCATGAACGGACCGAGCCTGAGCCTGCGTCAGGCGGCGCGCGAGCACGGGAGCGAGCTGGCCCTCATCGCAGCGGGGAATGAGCTGAGCTTTGCCCAGCTTGAGCCGCGGGTGGCGGCGGTGTGGCAGGCGCTGCGTCGGCGCGGACTGCAGCTGGGGCCGGGGGCGGCCGTCGCGCTGCAGGCGCCAAACTCGGTCGAAGCGCTGCTGGTCATCCTGGCCCTGTGCGAGTCGGGTACGCCGCTTCTGCCGCTGCATCCGCGGCTGACCGGAAGCGAGGTAGAGGTCCTGGTCGCCGATGCGCAGCCGCAGGCCGTGCTGTCGGCGGCTGATCTGGCGGCGCTGGCGGCCGAGCCGCTGACCGCGGCGGCCCAGGCGGCGTTTGCCGCGCTGCCCGAGCCAGATCCGGCGCAGCCGCTCGCCATCCTGTACACCTCGGGGACCAGTGGCCGGCCCAAGGGAGCGGTGCTGAGCCGTGCGGCGTTTGTCGCCAGCGCCGCGGCCAGCGCGCACAACCTGGGCTGGCAGCCCGCGGATCGCTGGCTGCTGTGCTTGCCGCTGTGTCATGTCGGCGGGCTGTCGATCGTCACGCGCTGCCTACTGGCTCGGCGGGCCCTGGTGTTGCTGGCCCGCCCGGAGCCAGCGGCGCTGCGCCTGGCCGTGGCGGCTCATCGCGTGACCCTGCTGTCGCTGGTGCCGACCGTGCTCGCCGCGCTGCTGGACCACCTGCTGGCAGCGCCGCCCGTCGCGCCTGAGCTGCACTCGCTGCGCGCCATCCTGCTGGGTGGAGCGGCGACGCCGGAGCCGCTGTACGAGCGGGCGCTTGCGGCCGGGCTGCCAGTGCTGCGCACCTATGGGCTGACCGAGGCTTGCTCGCAGGTGACGACGGCGCGCTATGCCCAGCGCCACAAGCTGCAGCCAGGCGCCGGGCCGCCGCTGCCAGGCCTAGAGCTGGTCATCGGCCGTGACGACGAGAGCGCGGTCGCCGGCCAGGCTCTGGCGGCGGTGTCATCGCTGCCGCTGGGCACGCCGGGCCGCATCTATCTGCGTGGGCCGATGCTGATGTCGGGCTACCTGCATGGCCCAGCGCTCGCCGGCCGCTACTTCGACACTGGCGACCTCGGATTCCTCGATGAGGGCGGTGCCCTGCACGTGCTGGCGCGGCGCAGCGACCTGATCGTGACCGGCGGCGAAAACGTCTACCCAGCCGAGGTCGAGGCGGCGCTCCTGCGCTGTCCCGGCGTGGCGGCGGCTCTGGTGTTCGGCGTGCCGGATCCACACTGGGGCGCGCGGGTGGCGGCGGCGCTGGTGCTGACTGCCGATGCCCTCAGCCAGGACTGGCGGCAGTCGATCCTCGCCAGCCTGGGCCCGCGCCTGGCCTCGTTCAAGCGCCCGCGGCTGTGGTGCCAGGTGGCAGAGCTTCCGCTGCTGCCAAACGGCAAGCCCGATCGCTGCGGTGCGGCTCTCCGCTTGGCCGAGCAGCTACGGCCCGTG
>CAZVMD010000292.1:0-9377 GCA_964628555.1 uncultured Myxococcales bacterium
GAGTGCGGCTGGGACGATCCCAACAAGGCCAAGGTCTGCTGGTTCCGCGACTACCTGCCCGACTTCAACTTCAACAACGCCGGAGCGCGCGCCTACTCGGTCGACAACGTCATCAAGTGGCTGTCCGACTATGGCATCGACGGCCTGCGCCTTGATGCGGTCAAGCACATCGAGATGTCGTGGCTGACCGACCTGCGCAGCCGCATCACCAAAGACATCGAGAGCAAGACCAAGGAGCACGTCTACCTGGTCGGCGAGACCTACTCGGGCAGCCGCGACGCCATCCGTCCGTTTGTCGATCCCTGCACCAAGCTCGACGGGCAGTTCGACTTTCCGCTGCGCGCCGAGCTAGACAGCAAGATCCTTTTGCGCCAGGGCAAGATGCAGGACCTGCGCAGCTTCATGGACAGCAACACGACGTTTTATGGCAGCGGCCTGATGTCGACGTTCATCGGCAATCACGACGTGCCGCGCAGCATCCACTTCGCGCAGAACACGCCGCTGTGGTCGAGCGTCTGGGATGGCGGCAAAGACCGCAACTTCGGCGCCGGCCGCCCTGGCGTGGTCGCCGAGACCGCGGCCTATGAGCGCATGGCGCTGGCCATGGCTCTGCTGATGACCAACCGCGGTGTGCCGCTCATCTATTACGGCGACGAGATCGGCCTGCCCGGGGCTGGCGATCCCGACAACCGCCGCATGATGGACTGGAACAGCGCTGGCTATACCGCCGGCCAGGCGCTGCTCCTCGACCGGCACAAGAAGCTCGGCGCGATCCGCAAAGCCCACAGCGCCCTGCGCCGCGGCACGCGCAGCACGCTGTCGGTCGCCGACGATACCTGGGCGTATAAGCTGGTCGATGGCAGCGATGTCGTCTTCGTGCTGCTCAACCGCAGCGACACCGCCAAGACGGTGGGCGGCCTGCCGGCGATGCCCCTAAATGATGCGCTGCTGGGCGATAGCGTCACCGGCCCCGATGTCTCGGTGCCCGCTCGCAGTGCACGGATCTTGCTGCCCTAAGCAAGGTCGCCCTCCTCCGGCTAGGCGGCTAGCCGAGCGACTGCCGGCCGAGCTATGCGCGACCGAAAACACTCTACGCTCTGCGGCTGTTCACGACCGCCTTGCTAGAGGAAGCGGGAATAACGGGCCTGCAGGTCGGCGACCTTGCCGGCGGCGCCCCACTCGGCGTAGAGCCGGTGCGCTTGGCGTAGCTTCGGGCCCGCTGCTGCCTCTTGCCCACGCTCGATGTGGACCTCGGCCAGAAGCTCCTGCGCCAGCGCGACGTCGTGGCGGAAGCCGCCTGCTTCAGCCTGCGCGATCGATTGCTCGTAAAGCGGAATGGCCTGGGCCAGCTTTTGCTGAGTGCGCAGCCGCTCGGCTTCGATGAGAGTCGGTCGGTGCGCATGATTGAAGGGCGCAGCGCGGGCCCACTGCCGCAGCTTGGCCAGCGCCTTGGACACCGCGAGCCATCGCCGCTGCCGCTGCCACCATGAGGTCGATTGGCGGCACGCCTGGAGCCAGGACAGGCATGCATACGCGAAGACCGGGGCCGGATTCGCTGAGCCCGCCCAGCCATCCAGATAGCTGCTCAGGTACTCGCTCTCGCTCGTTTGGTGGGTGGCGGCGATGCGATAAAACCCCGCCAAAAGGTACTGCCAGCCGGACAGGATGCTAAGGGCTGGTGGTGGCAGTGCAGCCGTCTGCTGGAAGTGCGGACCCTGGAACACGAACGGATCGCGGACACCGTGTTGCAGGCCATGCACCATCTGCTTGAACATCTGCGACCACGTTCGCACTAGGCTGCCGCTGTTTTCGACGGTCCGCGCGTCCGCGGCAAGCTCTGCCAGGATCTGCGAAAGTGGCTGGCTGCTGTAGAGCGCGTAGACGTTGTAGGCGCTGCGAGCAAAGCCGGCATACTCTAGGTCTCCCGCCTCCAGCGACGCCTGCTGGCCTTCGAGCAGGCCGGCTGCAGCATGCCGCAGCGGCTCTCGCCAGGGCCGAACGAACATGTTGAACTGCAGCAGCGCCTTGCCCTGAAAGTCTTTGTGCGTCCGCAAAAGGAGCTTCAGGCCGGCCTCGGCCAGCCGCGCCGCCGTCGCGTAGTCGCCGATGACCGAGAAGCACACGGCGGGCGACATCAGCGCCGCAGCGCCCGGCGGACCGTGGCCCCCGCGCATGCTCTGCCGGCCGAGCTCGAAGTTCAAGATCGGCAGGAGCTTGGGGCGCGCCAGATACGCCTCCGCGCCCATCAGTGAATACAAACGCAACAGATGAATTACCCGGGCATCCGTCGTCTCGGGTTGGGTGATGAAGGCGTCGAGGTCGAGCTTGTGCAAGTCCCACTTGAAGCGCATGAGCGCCCGCAGCACATCGACCATCGAGGGGTGCTTGGGAAGCTGCGGACCCAAGCGGTTAACAATATCGATTCCAGCATCCAGGGCCTTGTCGTGATCGCCGCGCGCGAACGCGCACAGCATCCAGATTTCCCAGCCCTTGGCCTCTTGCGTCAGATCGGCCGCGTGCTCGATGACGCTGCGCGCCGCTTGCATGGCAGCGTCCAGATCGCCTGCCGCGTAGGCCGACTCGGCAAGCTGCTGATCGACTGCCAGCGCTCGCTCCCGCTGCGTCTGCCACTTGTCCTTGGGCAGCAGCCCATGCGCGGTGCGCAGGTAGCGGAGCGCCGCGGTAAATGCTGCGGCCTGCGCGGCAGACCTCGCCGCTCGCAGGTTCAGGTCGATGGCCACCTCGCGCTCGCGCGGCTCCTTGGGCTCAGGCGCGCTGCTGTAGTGCCCGACCGTCACGAACAGCAGCTCACCAGACTCTTGCGGCGGCAGCCGGCTCAAGTAAGCGCGCGCCAGGTTCCGATGCAGTCGGCCCCGCAGCCGTGGCGGCAGCGCTGCATACAGCGTCTCGCGGATCCGATCGTGGGCCAGGTTGTATTTGGGCGTTGCGCCGGCAATCGGCATGAGCAGGTGCTTCTCGAAGAGCCCTTGCAGATCCTTGTGTACCGCCGACACCGTGTCACCCAGTGAGGCCGCCAAGATCGCCGGCTCGACCGGACGGCCGCACACGGCCAGCGCATACAGGGTCCGTCGCGAGCTCCTGGTCAGCCGGTTGACTCGCCGCAGGATGGCGCTCTTGACATCTACCCCCAGCGGTAGCCTGGACACGGGCTCGGTGAGCTCGACTCTATCGTCGCGCAAAAGGACGTCGCCAGACTCAAGCAGACCTCGCACCGTCTCTTCAATCATGAAGGGAAGGCCGCCCGATTCCTGGTGGAGCTGCGCGACCAGAGACGCGGGAAGGGGCAGCGCAAGCATCGACTCGGCTAGCGCACCCGTCTGCTCCGCGCTGATCGGAGTCAGCAAGATCGACTGCTGCTGCCCGGCCGCCGTCAGTCGCTCCAAGAGCCCGCTCAGCGGGCGGCCAGCCACTTCATCGTTCCGATAGCTGCCAAGAATCGCCAGTCGGTGTCCAGCACCCGCCGACATTCGGCTTGCGAGCGTGAACAGGACATCGATCGTTCCGGCTGCCGCCCACTGCAGATCATTCAAGTACAGGACGTACGGGATCCGCTGCGACAGCTCGAGCAGGAAGTCCGCTGCCGCGTTTAAGATCCGCTGTCTCTCGGCCTTGGCGTGGTGCAGGGGAGGGGAGGGCAGGATGCTCAGCGGCCTCGCAAAGTCTGCCGCGATCTTGACCAGCTCTGGCCCGTATCGTCGGAGCAGCGGCTCTTCCCCCACCCCGCGGGCCATCGTCTCCGCTGCCAGCAGCACGGGCAGAAGTGCGGTGTACTCTCCGATGTCGTGGTCGTAGCTATCGCCGTGCACAAACACGACATCTTCTAGCTGCAGATCCTGGCGAACCCGCTGCACCAAGCGCGACTTGCCCACGCCGCTCGGCCCGCTCACCAGCAGCACCCGCGTACCCTCTCGTCCCGCCGTGCGCTCGCGAACCCAGTCAAGTAGAGCGCTGCGCTCACTCTGGCGACCGACGAACGTGCTGTCGAAGATCTTGTCCGCCCGCTCCGCCACTTTGACAGCGCCGGTTGGCCCCCGACCGTGGACAAGCGCTGTCACAAGAGCATCGGCACTCGGGTACCGCTCCGCCGCCGGGATCGCACAGAGGCGCTCCACCACATCACACAGCCACCCCGGAACCTGCGTCCTTTCCTCGGGAGAAAAGCGGATCGCCGTTTCCGTCTTGCAGCGAAACAGCTCCGACAGTCGCAGGTCGGAAGGATAAGGCAGCCGCCCCGTGAGCAGCTTAAACGCCATCACCCCCAAGCTATACAAATCCGACCGCCCATCAGGCAGCCCCCCCTCCATAACCTCCGGCGCCATGTATGCGAAGGTACCCATGATCCGCGTCCCCAGGCCATTTGCCTTGAGCATGCCGGCGACGCCGAAGTCCAGGACCTTCACGGATGCTCCGCCCTCTGCAACCATCACGTTGCTGGGCTTCAGATCCAGGTGGATCAGACCCCGGCTGTGGATGTAGCTCAGTGCTTGGCCGATGGGGATCATCGTCTCGACTAGGCGCATGGCTGAGGCGCCGCTTTGGTGCTTGCCCAGATCCACGCCTTGTAGGAGCTCCAGCGTAAATAGGAATTCTTCGCTGCCGATGATGCGTTCGAAGTCGTAGACCGCAGCTACGTTGGGATGCTGCAGAGAGGCCATGACGGCGAACTCGGCGCGGAATAGCGACAGGAGCTTCTCGTTGGCTGCGCACAAGAGCGTTTTGAGCGCGGTTGGACGATCCGGGTACAGGCTGTCGGTGACTTGATAGACCCGGCCCATACCGCCGGCCCCCAGGACGCGTTCCACCCGATAGCGGCCGTTGATCACGGCGCCCGGCTCGTACGGCGGCCGCGGCGTGTCGCCCTCAGCGAGGGCAGATGGGGTGAAGGTCTGGTCGGCGCCATCCTGCATCGCGACGCTTCGCGTAAGCTGCTCCACGGCATTCGTGAAGGCTTGCACGGACGCGTTGGGCAGCGGCTGTTTGGCATCCATATCGCCTCCTTTAGACGGCAGCGAGCGCTGCAAGCGACGCGGCAGCCCTTGCTCGCTGCGCTGTCCCCCATTCCTGCGTCGCGGCTCCCCGCTAACGTCATCCAGGACTTTCAGTGAGGATCGCAAGCCTTCCCCAGTCCGACAACAGCTTTTCACGAGGCTTGAGCGCGACTCAGCTTAGGACGAAGGCTGTTGACTCGGGGAGCGAGCGCCGTCGATTATTTTAGATAGGCGTTTTTAGACGAAGCTTGCGAAGTCGATGGCAGACATCCACGAATACGCGCTTCTGGTTGGGGCCCGCTCGCGCGAACAGTTTTTCGTCGAACATCCGCATGCCTTCCTGCTCGTCAAACGGCCACCGCCGAAGGAGGCGCTCGGCTGGTCCTTGAACACCCGCTCGGACTCCAGCTGGGGGCGCTTTGAGGCGCAGCTGGCCAAGCAAGGCCTCTCGGTTTCCGATGAGCTTCATGCGTGCAACATCTTTCCCCTCAAGAAGTCTGCCGAGAACCCGCTGATCGAGCGGGTCACCGTGGGCCGGGCCCGCAACAATGACGTCGTCCTCGCGGACCATTCCGTCTCGAAGGTTCATGTCTATTTTCAGGGCACGAGCAGCGATTCCTATCGCGTCTCCGACGCGGGTTCGCATAACGGCACCCTGCTCAACGGCAAGAAGCTCCTTGAGGGTGAGCAGCTGCCGGTGCGCTCGAAGGACACGCTGCGACTCGGCCGGATCAGCCTGATCTTCATGAACGCCACGGATCTTTACGATTTGCTCGTATCGAGCCTAGAAGCCGTGAAATCACCAAGACGCTAAGCGGCGTGCCGCGCTGTGCCGCGCGACTGCGTGGGGACGTTTTCGGCGTACGGGATGGACGACGTCTCAGCGCGGAGGAGGCGGAGCCGCGACCGGAGCCGCTGGCTTGGCCGCAGCGGCGGCGGGAGCGACAGGAGCGACAGGAGCGACAGGCGCGGCCGGCACCGTCACCTGCATCGGGTGGCCATCGGGACCTAGGACGACGATCTCTTTGAGGATGCGCTCGGTGCGATAGATCACGCGCAGCGCTTCGATCAGGCCGGCGGTGTGCAAAGAGACGCAGCGATTGACCGCCTCGTCGAAGTGATAGGCTCCGCCCAGCGACTGCAGGTTGCCATCGAAGGCCAGGCCAACGATGTGCGCATCGCGGTTTATCACCGGGCTGCCCGAGTTGCCGCCGATGATGTCGAGCGTGCTGACGAAGTCGTACGGCGTATCGAGCTTCAGCGCCGCCTTCTTGCTCTGCCAGGTCGGTGGCAGCACGAAGGGATCGCGGCCGGTGTGGCGCTCGAAGGCGCCGCCCAGATAGGTAAACGGCGTGATGGCGCGCAGGCCGTCGTTGTAGCCCTTTACTGTTCCGTAGGTCAGGCGCAGCGTGAAGGTCGCGTCGGGATAGATGCTGGTGCCGAGCACCGCGAACAGCGCCCGCGCCACCTGCTCGCCGTTCTTATCCTCGACGGCATCGACCTCGTCTTCCCACTGCTTGCGGATCAGCCGCGCTTCGCTGTCGATGGCTCGCGCCAGCTGGATCATTGGGTCGGAAGCCGTCGACACCACGCGCAGGCCGCCGTCATAGAGCTGCTTGCGCAGGTTGACGTCGGCGAGCTTGCTACCGCTAACGACGCGACGGGCCAGCTCTTCCGGTGACTCCGCACCCAGCACCTGCTTGACGATGGGGTGGTCGGGGCCCAGCGCTTCGCGCAGCTTGGTCAGCGAGTAGGAGAGCGTCAGCTCCTCGACCTGCGGATAGATCGGCCGCTTCGACAGCAGGCGCATGCTCAGTGAGGGCAGCGCCGACTCGCGATACTCGCGCAGGCGGTCGCCGTTTTCCTTCTGCCGCTCGTCGGCGGCGCGGATCAGCGTGCGAGCAATGCGGAACAGGTTGGAGTCAAAGGCCCGCCCCGCTTCCAAGAAGGCATAGAGCTTAAACAACCGTCGGGCGCCATCTTGCGCCTTGGCCATCGCATCCCAGGCGCCGCCGTACTGCGCCTGCAGCCCCGGCTCGCGAGCCAGCCGAGCCCGCATCGCGCTCTCTGCCGACATCTTGGCGTTCATGAAGTTGCGATCGAGCAGCGTCTGCAGCTGACCGTAGTTCGCCTTGTAGCTGTTCTCCAGGTACTGCAGCTGCTCACCGGTCTGCCGCTTCTGCTCGGTGCCGCGCTTGCCGAACTCGATCAGGCGACCGCGGAGCTCAGCCATGTAAAGGAGCTTCTCGGGCAGCACCACGTCGCGCAGAAACTCAAGCTGCGCCACCGTCAGCAGGCGCTGCGTGCTCCCCGGGTGCCCGACCGCCATCACCAGCTCACCCTCGCTGCGCGCCCCCTGCGGGTTGTAGGCCAGATAGCGCTCGGGAGCGATCGGCTGGTTGTTCGGCCCGTAGGCGCGCAGATAGGTCACGTCGAGCGCGTAGCGCGGATAGTTGAAGTTATCGGGATCGCCGCCAAACGACGCGGCCCCCGACTCTGGCGCGAAGACCAGACGCACGTCGGAGTAGCGCCGGTACTTGTATAGGTGGTACTTGCCGCCGTGATACAGGCTGACGACGTCGCAGCGCAGGCCGGTGGCTTCGCCGCACAGCTTCTCGATGCGGCTCATCTCGGCGCGCTGCGCCTTGCCGAACTGCTCGCCGGACAGGCCCTGCGTCGCGCCATGGACGTACTGCGTGACGTCTTCGACCTCGGTCAGCTGATTGACCTCCAGGCCGGTGCAGCGCTTCTCTTGCTCGCGGCTCTGGGCGTAGAAGCCGTTCTTCATCAGGTCCTGACCAGCCGAAGAATGTTCGGTAATGCAGGAAACGGCGCAGTGGTGGTTAGTCATGACCAGGCCCTGGGCCGAGACAAAGCTGCCCGAGCAGCCGTTGCCCAGCCGCACCGCGGCCCGCTGCACATGCGTCAGCCAGTCGTCGCTGGGCTCAAAGCCGTAGCGCTGGCGCAGGCTGGCCCGGGGTAGGTCGGTCAGGGTCCACATGCCCTCCTCGGCGAGTGCGTCGCTGCTGGGCAGCGAGACCGCCCCAAAGAGCGTCGTCAGCGAGAGAGCAGCTAGGGTGCGCGACATGGCTTCTCCATTTGAAGATGTGATCATTGTGCCCAGTTCAGTGTCTAGTGCGGTGATTTTCTAGATTTTTTGGATGATGAATTACAAAAACATCGGTCATATTTAGGCAATCCAGCGCCCGGCTGCCGGCCGCGCTGGCGGGGACTTGGGGGTCATGCGTCGCTGGGCGCTTCTGGCATATGGGCTGGGCATCGCCGTCCTTTCCGCGGGGTATCTGCTGCGAGCAGAACGACCGCGGGCGCCGGTGCATTCCCTCGACCGCGCGCGGCAGCGGGGCGAGGTCGCGCCGAATGTGCCTCGCCTGGATGCCAACGACGCCATGGCCAATGCCGCGCTGCTCAACGCCCTCTTGTCCGAGGTGCCGCACCCCGGCTTTCCGCGCGACGGTCAGACCTGTGAAGCGCGGGCCCGCAGCCTAGCGGTACAGCTGCGCGGTCGCCTGTCGCGGGTGCGCTTTGGCGCCCGCTCGGTCTGCCAGCTACGGCGGCTCAAAGCGATCTCGGTGGCGCAGCCCGGCTTTGGTCCGCGCGGGGTGGCCGAGGTCGCGGCCTTTGTCCTCGGGCGACGCCTGCAGGGGCCGGCGACCAGGGATGCGATTGTCGATGTCGATGTGTCGCGTATCGTCGTGCCGCCGTTTCGTTTCGGCGATGCCACGCTGACCTTTACCGCCGCCGACCTGGGCCCGCTGCAGCCCGGCGAGCTCTTCATCGGCACCTACCACACCCATCCCGAGGGCGACATCACCCAGGGCGTGCTGTCCGAGACCGACATCGATTACATGCGCCAGGCGATCCTCGAATTCGGCGGTGAGCTGCTGGGCGAGACGCCAGCAGCCGTCGACCTCTCCGCCAATCAGCCGACCGATGCCGCGCGATCTGGCCCGGTGCGGCCCACCGCCAGCGGATCACCGGAGACCGCTGTCGCCCCGCTGCCTGCCGCCCTGCCGCGCAGCGACTGGCTGTTTGACATCGTCGATCCCAAAGAGGGCGACTGGAACGTCTACGCGCACGACGCCGCCCGCCTGTCCGAGCTGTCTGCGCTGTGCCGCACGCGCCCGCCGTGCCCCCTCAACGAGCTCCGCATTGCCGGCAGCCGCTTCCACCTTTTGGCCCGCGTCTACGAAGAGCAGGACGACGACACCCCCTAGCCACCCCGCCCGCCTCGCCGCCCCGCACCCACTCCACCCCACCCCACATCGCAGGACCCCTGGCGGACCACGCTCCCCCAGCCTCCCCACCCACTCCGAGGCCATCGGCACGGTGGTCTTTCTGTTCTACGTG
>CAZVMD010000293.1:0-9327 GCA_964628555.1 uncultured Myxococcales bacterium
CGTCGCCGCCTCGGTGCTGGTCAGCTTGGTCTCGGTCAACGTCATCAAGCGCTCGGCCGAAGAGGCCGAGGGGCAGGTGCACGGCATCCAAGACCTGGCCGGCAAGACCGTCTGCGTCGGCCCCGGCAGCGTCAGCGAGCACTGGATCGAGGGCTTCAATGCGCAGCTTGGTCCGAGCGAGCAGGGCCGGCGCATCCAGCTACAGCCGCTCGACAGCTTGGCCAAGGCCATCGATACGCTGCTGTCACGTCAGGTCGATGCCGTGATCGCCGACCACGCGCAGATCCAGTACTACCGCACCAAGATCAACCCCCGCGCCCAGCTCTCCGTCGCCATCCGCAACATCCATCGCCAGTCGCAGGGCCTGATCCTGTCGCCGCAGCTACCCGAGTCCACCGCCCTGCGCATCAACCAAGCCATCGCCCGCATCAAAGAAACCGGCACCGCCGACGCCATCATGCGCCGCTATGTACCGGAGGGCTGAGCGCGCCTCAGCTGAGCAGCGCCGCTGTGCGAAGACTGGGCGCAGCTAGACGCGGGCCGGACTGGCAACTCAAGCCGCGCGATTGGCGAACATTGACTGGGGGGACACAGCGCGCCCTGTACACGCGCTGGGCAGTCTGCTCACCGGCCAGCAGCCAAGCGGGGAGGACCGAGGATGGGCGACGACTCGAACAGTCAGGGTGGGTTTCTTTCGATGCTCCTGCCAAGCGCGGCGGCCAAGCCGCAGGCTGCAGCCGGCCCCCCGCCCCCCTCGGCGACAGCGCCGGCGGCCGCGACCCCGTTTGGCTTTGACCCCAGCGTCGGTACGGCCAATGCGCTGTTGGGCAAGGACGGCACGATTCAGCACGCCATCGACTGGCTGTTTGGCCACTGGAATGGCTCTAGCGATAGCAAGCCCGCGGGGGCACAGGGCCCCGATCCCAAGCAAGCCGCCGATGAAGCCGCACGGAAAGCGTCCGAGGCCAAGTACAAGGCCGACGAGGATGCCAAGGCCGACCGCGATGAGCGCCGCAAGGCTCTGCCGGCGCAGGTGCGCGAAGATGCCGAAAAGCAACGTAAAGAAGATCAAAAATTATATGACAATGGCTCTATCGACCAACTTCCGTCAAAACGGACCGATGATGATCTGAAGCGCCGTGAACACTCAAAGATGGTGGCCGGCGAATACCTGACAACCGATAAAATTCCCGAGAAAAATCCGCAAGAGCCGGTGGGCAATCTGGACAGCAAAGAGGACCGGCTGCGCTACCTGCAGGGATTTACGCAGTTTGACAAGAGTGACCCCAAGAGTGAATCGTACTGTGCGCCCACTGCGCTGATTGCTGCGACCATTATGGACAAGGGTACCAAGGGCCTGGCGCCGATGATTACCCAGATGTCGAGCTCGGTGAAGCCCGACAGCCCTGAAGGCAAGCACCTCGCCGAGCTGCAGAAGAAGGTGGCGGATGGGAAGATGACCAATGAAGATATGGCGTTTATGCAAAAGACGCTCTATTCGCAGCTAATGGATTATCAGCAGAAAAACAAGACATATGACAAAAAGGATGAGCCGGGAATATCTGAAAATACAATGAAGAACTTCCTTCAAGAGGATAGCAGTGGTTACCTCAGAGGGGCCTTTATCAGGAATAATATGTCTATGTCTCTAATGGATAATAATGCCGATGGCAAGGTAAATCACTGGGTGTTGAACATGAGGTCTGGAAATGACCGCTCGGTCTACGACCCGTGGTCCCGCAAGAATGGCCAAATCGTCAAATCGGAAGACCAGGTAAACGACTACCGCAATACCAGCCGCGTCACCTACGACGAAGCCGGCAATATCAGCACCAAGCAGGTCGAAGCACCGTGACGCCAAGCGCGGGCGGGCCAGCCATCGCGCGTAGCTCAGCTAGATGCCGCAGAGCGTGAGCTGGCGTTGGCCCAGGCGCTGTTTGTGCAGACAGAGAGCGTGTCGTGCCAAGCCGAGGCACTTCGTGGGCAGGCCCTGGTGGCGCTTTTGCGCCGGGGGGAGTGGCGGGAGCTTTTGCAGCGCGCTGATGCGCTGGCAAAGAGCGCCGCGGATCTGTACGGAACCTGGCTGGGAAGACTGCTGCGCGCCAGCGCTGAGCAGGACCTGGTGCAGCTTGCGGCCGTGCGCGATTTCTTTCAGTCGCGCGGCATGCCGCATGAGTCACGCCTAGCCGCGCCGCAGCGGCCGTCCGATCTCCCCCATCCCTGGCCGAGCAGTCAAAAAGATACCCTGCGGGTCCTGCCGTTCTTCTAGCGCTCAGGCCTTGCCTGGCGGCCCTTGCTTCGGCTCTTGCTTTGGGCGGCCCAGAGCCGCTCAGACGCGCTATCGGCAGCTTGCGGGCCGCTGCTCGGAGCCGGCGGGGCTGGCGGCCGGCAGGTCTTTGATCGCGTCGGTGCAGGTGTCGTGCACAAGTGGGTGCTGCGACCACTGTGGTTCGTAGCGCAACAGCCGACAGACTGTGCGCACAGCCTCTGTGGCGGAGGCTGGCTTTGGTCGCGCCGCGATATCCCAGACCAGGATCACGGGAGCCTGCTCGGAGCTCTCGGCCACCGAATAGGAGACCAGCTGCCGGGCGTCGGGAGAGAACGCGAGCCTGACTCCGTCATCAGCGTCATGGCTCAGGGCGTGTCCGCGCAGGGTTGCGGTCAGCTCCAGATCTGCAGTCTGACGGATCTGGATGGACTCCCGGCCTTGCACGACCGCGACGTAGGCCCCGTCTTGAGAGAAGGTCGCCGCACCGGAGCCTCGGAGCTCGCTCTGGACCCGGATCCAGTCTGGTTCCTGATTCTGTTCGTCTCGGTCCCAGAGGCGGACGTCCTGGGCCCCCTGACGCTTGCCGCGCCGGCTCTCCTCGCCGTGTACGTGCCGGCCGCCAACGGTAAGAAAGACATCCCCAGCGCTCGCAAATGCTACGTGATCGACGGCATACAGGGGGCCCTTGAGCTCGCGGAGCAGGCGCCCGGTCTGGGCAGAAAAGAGGCTCGCCGGGGTGTTCTCGCTGCCGGTCAGAATCAGCTTCTCGTCAGGGGAGAACACGGCCTCGCGCAGACCTTGGTGATCGCCGCCTATCGTCTGGATGCGCACCGGGGCCGGGCCGGGGTCACCGCTCGGCACATTCCAGCTGAGCAAGCGGCCGGTTCCGGTCGGATAGGCGAGCACATACCGGCCCGCGGGAGAGAACCCGGCCAGCGTCACCGTGTCGGTGCCTTCCGCCACCAGCAGACGCACCAGGCGCTGATAAGGAGCGAGGCCGTAGACCGTTGCATGGAGCGCGCTTCCCCGGCTGTGGAAGTGAACCAGCTTGCTGCCGTTCCGCGTGATCCAGGCGCTCTGCGGATCGACGTCTTCCGGGGCCATGAGCGCCTGCGGGAGCCGGGTACAGGAGCCGCGGTTGACGTTCCACGTCCTCCCGCTGTTGGTCACGAGCAGCTCCGAGGTGGAGAATGCTGCCTGCGTTGCGTTGTCGGGCAGCCCCCGCTGCGGCTGTCCGGTCATGGCGTCCCAGAGCTGGATTCCGGCTTCTGGGCTGACGGTGATGATCTGCTTCCCAGCTGGCGAGAACCAGGCCTCGGTGAGCCGCCCGCGGCCGTGCTGAAGTCGCAGGCGGAAGGCACTGCTCGACGCAGCGGCGGCGAGGCTGGCTTCGACTTGTGGGATCGACTTGAAGCCGGCTTGGAGGCTCTTGGTATAGGCCTCCAGCGCCAGGAAGCGCGCCTCGGTCTCGTGACCGGGGAGCGCACCTAAGGTCTCTGAGCGCAGAGCCTGCTCAGCGAGGTTGGCCTGCTGCGCTCGCAGGCTCTCTTCTTGGATCCGCTGCCGGTCGCGTTCGAGCCGCGCGGAGTGCTGCCGCTCGCGGATCAGCCATACCCCGAGCAGCCCGAGCGCGGTGAGGGTCATCGCCAGGACGATGCCGATGCGCAGGCGGCGGCTCCGGGTGCTTTGGAGCACGAAGTCCGTCTCCATCCGGTTGAGCCGCGCTGGGCTGTTCTTGTAGAGGGACACCGCCTGAGGCAGGCGCGCATCGCGATCCCAGAGCTCAGCGCCATCCCGGCGGCTCTCTTCCCAGGTCTGGGAGTCCTCGATCAGCCCGAAGTGGAGGACGTGCTGTTTGTCTTCGGCCAGGAAGCGCCCGAGCTGCGGCCACCCCATGACCAGCTTGTCGTGCGCCGGCTCGACGAAGTCTCGACCGCGGCTGTCTCTGTCCGAGACCAGCAGACGGGCCTGGAGCAGATCCTCGCGGATGCGGTCAACGCGGGCTTGTTCTTCCCGATCGGGGAAATCCAGCTCGGCGCTTGTCACGCGCCGCCGCGCCAGCTCGCCAGGGACCACCATCCGCAGCATCAGGTGCCTAAAAGAGAGCCTCTGAGCTTCGCTGGCGTAGCCCTGGTAGATGGCATCCGCGCGCTTCGCCAGTGCCCCCGCGACGCCGCCGAGAACTCGGTAGTCGTGCTGGCGGAGCGAGCGATCCTGCCGCTGCTCTTGGACATACCGCCGGTACATCTCACTTAGAACAAAGGAGAGGAGCGGCAGCGCTCCCGGCATGTCAGCCACTTCATCCAAGAGCTGCTCCACGAGCTCAGGAGGCTCGAAGTACAGCACGCGCTCGCTGGCCGGTCCCTCGATGGCTTCGCGGAGCTCCTGCCGGTTCATGGGGGGAATCAGGAATCGGGCAGACTCGGCCTGCGCTTCATCGCTAGGCAGGAGCTCGCTGAAGTGCGGCTCGAACTCAGAGCGCAGCGTCAGCACGAGGTGGAGCCGTCCGGCGCCGGCTGCACACGCCTGCGCAAGCTCGTGCAGCACCGGCTTGCGGCTCGCCGCCGAGAGCGTGACCAGCTCCTCGGCCTGATCGATGACCAGCAAGAGCGGAGTCTGTGCGCTCCGGCCGGCCCACTCTGTCACCGCTGCGGCGAGCGAACGGTGCCCAGCTTGGAGCTTGTCGGCCAGCTGGGCGAGCATCGCCAGCGGATCCGTACCGGGGCGCTGCGGCTCCAAGAGCAGCCAGGGCGGCGAGGTCTCGCGCTGCAGCCGCGGCACCAGGCCTGCCCGCACAAGGCTGGACTTGCCCGTTCCGGAGGCCCCAATCACGATCGTCAGGGCCTGCTCTTTGACTCGGGCGTACAGGCTGTCGACGGCGGCCCGCCGGCCGAAGAAGAGGTGCTGATCCCGCGCCGCGAACGGACGCAGGCCCAGGTACGGGTTGTTCTGCTCGTTGAGTTCCAGCGCCGAGGGCAGTACCGGGGCTCGGCCTGGCGTCAGGAAGATGAACTGCCCCTGGTCTCGCTCACCTTCGCTGATCGACCACAGCATCGGCTTCTGGACGGGCCGCTGCAGCTGCTGCTCCAGGCGCGCGAAGATGCTCTCCAGGTAGAGGTGCAGCTCGCTGGCCAGGATGATGCCGTCCCCGGGGCGGCCATCCAGGCGTAGGTCCGCAGCGCCGCTTAGACCCTGGCACAGAGCGGCAGCAAAAGGAGAGTTTTCTCCGCTGGCCTCGCGGCTTCCGAGCTTGCCGCCTGCGATGGTGTCGAGCGCTCGCTCGTCCGCCGCCGCCGAGGTGAGTACCTGCCAGGCCGGGTCGCGCAGGTATCTCTCGAAGCGCTCCCGATAGAGCGTAGTCGGGCGCGGTCTCAGGCTCCGCGTACGGGACCAGCGGAACGCCCCAGCAAAGCAGCAGTCAAGCACGACCAAGAGCTGCCGAACCGGGAGCCGGGACAGCAGCCGCAGCACCTCGCTCATGGCGAGGAAGGAGCCGGCATCGTCGCGGCGCGCATCACACGGCACCAGGAAGCCCTGGGGGCCGCTCCCAGTATCGTCGACCTCCTCGGCGATGCCGTGGCCGGCGAAGTAAAAGATGAAGCGGTCGGCAGCACCGAGCTCCTCGGCGAGTGCCTGGAGCAGATCGAGTAAGGCCGCACGGCCGGCCTCCGCATCGAGGAGGAGGCGGACCTCGTAGCCGTGCTCATCCTTTAGCACCTGCGCAACGCGTTGTACGTCGCGAACCGCGTTGCGCAGCTGGGGGACACCTTGATGGTATGCGTCAATGCCGATGAGGATGGCGAGCTTGCGTGGGCCCTCGGCAGAAATAGCTGCGCGCTGCGGATCGCTCATCACGCCTGCCGCTCCGCCTGCGGCCGCGCCGCCCGCCGCCGCGCCCGCGCTCGCAGCGTGGCCTTGTGGAGCTCGGTGACCACGAACAGCGATAGCGCCAGGGCCAGGAGGAGCAGCCAGAGCTTGGCCGAGACGGGCACAAGGTGCAGGAGCTCGCGCAGGCCGGGCAGGTACATGGCGGCGACGTGCAGCGACAGCGCAGTGGCCGTGCCCAGGAACAGGAGCGGGTTGCGCAGCGGGCTTAAGCGAAACAGCGAGCCGGTCTCCGAGCGGCTGTCGCCGGCCTGGATGTTTTCGAACAGCACCAAGAGCAACAGCGTGCTGCTCTGCGCGGCGGCCAGCGAATAGCCGCGGCGCAGCAGCCCGGCGTACAGGCAGAAGCTGAAAAGCGAGATCACGAGCGCGGTGACGCTGGCCCGCTCGACCATCAGGCGGTCAAAGATCGGCTCGCTCGGCGAGCGCGGCGGCTTCTTGAGCTCGTGGCCCTCGGCCGGCTCGAAGGCCAGCGACACGTCCTGAATGCCGTTGGTGACCAGGTTTAGCCACAGCAGCTGCACCGGCCACAGTGGCGCCGGCAGCCCGGCCGCGGTGGTCAGCACGAACAGCAGGACCTCCGCCGCGCCCGAGGCGATCGACAGATAGATCACCTTGCGGACGTTGGCGTACGAGATGCGTCCCTCTTCGATGCCGGCCACGATCGAGGCGAAGTTGTCGTCGGTGATGACCAGATCGGCGGTCTCTTTGGCGACGTCGGTGCCGCGCTCGCCCATGGCCACGCCGATATGCGCGGCGCGCAGCGCGGGAGCATCGTTGGCGCCATCGCCGGTGACCGCCACGAAGTGACCCAGCCGACTGAGCGACTGCACGATCTGCAGCTTCTGCGTCGGCTCGACGCGGGCAAAGACCCGGGCCGAGGCCACCAGGGCATCGACCGCCGCCTCGCCCTGCGCGCTGACCTGGCTCAGCCGGGCGCCGGTGACCACCTGCTCGGGATGCTCGGCAAAGCCTAGCTCGCGGGCGATGCACAGCGCGGTCGCCGGATGATCGCCGGTCACCATCGCCACCTGCACCCCCGCCGCCTGGCAGGCCGCGATCGCCGCCTTGGCCTCGGGGCGCAGCGGATCGATCATGCCGATAAAGCCCAGGAAGCTCAGCCCTGCCAGATCGTCGGTGGCAAAGCTGCTTAGCGGCCGCTCGGCGAGTGCCACCTTACCAGCCGCCAGGGCCAGCACGCGATAGCCCTGAGCTGCCAGCTGATTGGCCTGCGCGGTCAGCGCGGCCGCATCGATCGGCACATCGCCGGTAGCGGTCGCCATCGTCGTGCACATCGTAAGCAGGCGCTCGCCCGCCCCTTTGACCGCAGCCAGCCGGCCATCGACCTCGGCGTGCAGGGTGGCGGCAAAGCGCTGCTCGGGATCGAAGGGAATGGCCGCCAGGCGCGGTTTTTCGCGCAGCAGCGCCGCGCTATCGAGGCCAGCGGCCTGGCCCAGGCGCAGCAGCGCGACATCGACGGCATCGCCGTGCTCGACCCAGGCGCCCTCGCGCAGCTCGCTGACCCCGTCGTTGCACAGCACGGCGGCGGCACACAGGCGCTGCAGGCGCGGCAGATCAGTGGCGCTCGCGGTGAGCTGCGCGGCCGGCCGACCCGTCGCGCCCTGGGGCTGGGCGGCCTCGCTCAGCGTGGCTTCGGCGCCGCCCGGCAGAGCCAGGTGACGCGCCTGCAGCTGGTTCTGGGTCAGCGTGCCGGTCTTGTCCGAGGCGATGAACGTGCACGAGCCCAGCGCCTCGACCGCCACCAGGCGCCGCGCGATGACCCGTCGCTGCCCCATGCGGCGGGCGCCAATGCTCAGCGCCACGGTCAGCGCCACCGGCAGCCCCTCCGGAATTGCCGAGACCGCGAGCGCTACCGCTAGTAAAAATACTGAACTCAGCGAGCTGCCGCGCCACAGCGAGACCCCGCCGAGCAGCACCACCGCTCCGGCGACGGCGATGGCGATGCGCTGGCTGAAGCGATCCATGCGCAGCAACAGCGGCGGCCGCTGGCTCGCGGTGTGCGACAGGGAGTCGGCGATGCGGCCAAGCTCGGTCTGCCGCCCGGTCGCCACCACCACGCCCGGCGTCCGGCCGCGCGTGACCAGCGTGCCGGCAAAGGCCAGGTTCCCCCGCTCGGCCACCACCGCCTCGGCCGCCACCTCTGCCGTGCCCACCTTGCTGACCACCAGCGACTCGCCGGTCAACAGCGACTCGTCGACTTCGACCGTGCCGTCGCCGAGCAGGCGCAGATCGGCCGGCACCTTGTTGCCCGCTTCAAGCAGGACGACATCGCCCGGCACAAGCTCTGTGGCATCCCGCTCCTGCGTCTGGCCGGCCCGCAGGACCACGGTCTTGGTCACGCTCAGCGCCCGCAGCGCCTGCGCACTGCGCTCGGCGCCGTACTCTTGCACCGAGCCGATCAGCGCGTTGACCAGCAGCACCCCCAAGATGAAGCCCGCGTCGGAAAAGTCGCCGAGAAACAGCGAGATCAGGGCCGCCGAAAGCAGGATGTAGACCAGCGGACTTAGGAACTGGCGAAAGAAGATCCGCGCCACCGAGGTCGGCCGCGGCGCTGGCAGCTCGTTTCGGCCGTAGCGCTGCCGCTGGCGCTCGACCGCGGCCTCCGTCAAGCCAGCCGGGCTGGTCTCTAGTCGCTGGCAGACCTCCGCCGCCGTCAGCGCATGCCAGCGCGGGAAATCGGCGGGTCTGGCTGTGGGTTCGGCAGGCATGGCGGCCCCTAGCTTGCGGGAAATTGCCGCGGCTGGCGAGAGGCCAGAGCTGCGCAGGGGCCAGCCGGGCTGCGGCGGCGGGGTCGCGGGCGTATCGCTGGGGTCGGCGGCAGGCGATAATAGCGGCCACGATGGCAGGCGAAGAGGTGGCAGCCGGGCGGCCGGGCGGGGCAGCCGGGCCCGATGCAGAGGGGCTGGTCGATCTGTCGGCGCTGGCGACGGCACTATACGGCGAGCGCTACGAGATCCTAGAGCTCTTGGGGGTCGGGGCGAGCGGCAGCGTGTACCGCGCCCGCGATGTCGAGCTAGGCGAAGTAGTGGCGCTCAAGGTGCTGCGCAAAGAGCTAGTCAGCGACCCCGCCACCCTGGAGCGCTTCCGCAACGAAGTCCGCCTCGCCCGCCGCGTCACCCACCGCAACGTCGCCCGCGTGTTCGACATCGGCG
>CAZVMD010000294.1:0-9322 GCA_964628555.1 uncultured Myxococcales bacterium
CTAGCCAGCAGAAAAGCTTCCTGCTGGCGATTGAGGATCGGCTCATCGCTTTTGCGCAGCTCGCGCAGGCGGCGCAGCTTGGGGTTGCGCCACAGCAGGCCAGGCGCTTGCTTGCTTTCACGCAGCCACTCGCGCACATCCTGGTCGAGGCGGTCGAGCAGCCGGAGCTGCTCTGCCTCTGTCGCGAGCCACTCCCCGAGCTGGCGCCAGCTGCTGACCAAGGTCTCGTGGGCTAGCATGACTTGGTCGTCGCTGTCGATCGACAACAGGCGGCCATGCTTGTGCTGCACATCGTCGCGCGCGCGACTGAAGTAGTAGATCAGATCGCGCGTCTTCGCGTCGTCCTCGCCGTGCGGCACCAGCTCATCAACGCGACGGCGGCGGCGGGTGAGCAGCTGCTTCTGGTCCGCGCTGCGCTCGGGATCGGCGGGGCAGACCAGGGCGAGAAACAGCCGCTTGGCTCGCTTGCGATCGTCGGCACTCCCCAGCAGCTGATAGAGCACATCGGCCCACTCATTGAGCGCGCCGCCGATGCCACCCATCTCTTTTAGCGTCGCCAGGCCGGTCTGCCCGGCCGCCACGCTGGCCCACAGGCGATGCAGCGTAAACTGAATCAGCGGCAGGCTGTGCTGAGCCTGCCCCGCCGCTTGGTCGAGCAGCTGCTCGACGAGAGCCGGGGCCAGCGGATGTCCGGCCTGAGCCGCCGGTACACGAATCGCTTCGGCCAGCTGCTCGCGATCGAGCATAAAGATCGAGCGGTTGTGGCTGGCGCTGGCGACGAGCTGATTCAGCTCCTGGTGCGCGCTGAGGCTGCGCTTGAAGTCTTCGCGCATGGCCAAGAGAACACAGATAGGTCGCGGCGAGCGCGCTGCTTCGAGGAGGCGCGCGACGAACTGGCCGACCTCCTCGCGCGACTTTGACAGGACGAACAGCTCTTCCAGCTGATCGACGGCGACAAACAGCGGCTGCTCATCGGCACCGGGCAGCGCGCTCATCCGCTCATAGATCGCGGCGATGCCTCCGGGACGCTGCAGCAGCGTCAGGATCTCGGCGTGCTGGATCGTGTCGCGGGCGCAGTGCGACAGCGCGGTGGCCAGGTTGGACAGCGGCTGATCGCCCGGCACCAGAAGCGCGATGCGCTGGCGCGGAACCTGTGGCAGCTCGTCCAGGCCCGGCTGCAGCAGCGACGCCAGCAGCCCAGCCCGCAGCAGCGACGACTTACCGCAGCCGGTCATGCCATGCAGAAGCAGGATGCGGGCGGGCGGCGGCTGGCGAAACAGGCTCAAGAGATGGCGACGGAGCTCGACCACCAGCTCGGCGCGGCCGAAGAACAGCTCGCTGTCCTCGATCTGAAACGCCGACAAGCCGCGGTAGGGATTTTTGGCCAGCAACGGTTGGCTCTTCTGCGTCGCCTGCTGCAGCGCCACCAGCAGCGCATCCTCGCTGGCCTGCGACAACAGGACGTTGAGTCGCTGCACCAGATCCATCGCCGAGCTGATGCGCTGCGCCAGCTCGGGAAAGTAGTCGATGCAGAACGCTTCCAGATCGGCCGCGGTGGGACAGCAATCCAGCAGCCGGTCGCGCAGAGTGGCGCGCAGGCGGTTGGCGTGCAGCAGCGGGGCGTCGCTTGGGCCCGACGGCATGTCCGGCTCAGTCTATCGCTGCGCCTCGGCAAAGTCATGCCTGCTGGCTCCGGCCGCGCTGGCGTTCGGGCGGCCTGGCTCGCGATGGCAGCTGGCTAGAGCTCGGCGCGGATGCCGAAGGAGGGCAGGATGGGCAGGCCGGTAATGAACGCGCGCTGCGAGTAGTCGAAGCTGTAGACGGTCTGCTCGGGCTGCGGGTGGTTGTAGATATTGCTGACGTCGAGATAAAGCTTCATGCGCCAGGTCTTGAACGTGAACGTGCGGTCGATGCGCACGTCCAGCTGATGGAAGTCTTCGATGCGCTCTAGGTTGCGCTCGCTGGCCGACGGGAACTGCGGCTGATAGAGGTCGGCATCGCTGTCGTAGTAGCCGCCGCGGGCTGGCGAGTAGGGGAAGCCAGTCATGTAGCGAAAGCGCAGACCGAGCTCGAACTTAAAGGGCAGATAGGCGTGGATGGCGGCGATGAGGACGTGCGTCTGATCGAAGTCGAAGATGCGGTAGCTGCAGCTGTCGCAGTCGCGCCGCTCGCTGCGCAGCAGGGAATAGCTGAGCCAGCCGAAGAAGTAGCGCGACAGCTTCTGGCGCAAAAGGAACGTCGCGCCGAAGATGCGGCCGCTGACCTGCGTCGCGGTGCGCTCGGGCCGGATGTCGTCGGGCTGGTCGCCGCCACCGAAGCGGCGATACAGCTCTGAGGGGCCGGCAAAGTCCCACAGGTGCTTAAACAGGCCGGTGGCTTCGAAGAACAGCCCCTTCCAGATCGCTTGCTCGACGGCGAGCGAGAACTGCGCGGCGCGTTCTAGGCGCAGGCGGCTGTTGCCGAAGGCGGCGAAGTAGTCCTGCGGCGCCGGGTCCTGACCATAAAGTCCGGCCCCGAACTTGAGCCAGGTGATCGGCGACAGCCGCAGCCGTCCCGACAGGCGAGGGTCGACGTTAAAGCGCCCGAGGTAGCTGAAGTAATCGACGCGCAGGCCCGGCGTCAGCGAGATCCGCTCGTGCGGCTTGAGCGAGAGCTCAGCGTAGTAGGCCGGGTTGATGTAGGGATCGGCGGAGTCGACCTGCAGCTTGGCCAGCACGCCCGGTGGTCGCTGGAATTCTCCCTCGCGCAGCGGCACCGGCACGGCGGCCCGCATGCGGACATGGGCGACCTGAATATCGGCGCCGATGAGCACGCGCAGCCACGGCAAAAGAGCGCGGCGTACCTCCAGCCGGCTGTCGCTGTTGATGGCGTCGATCTTAAGCTCGACGCTGCGGCCGACGTGCAGGTCGGTGCCGGAATAGCCGGTGGTGTTCTGCAGAAGGACATCCCAGCCGTCGATGCGGCCACTCCAGCGCAGCACACCGCGGTGGAACTGGATGTGGGTGGCGAACTCGCCGTTGACGCTGGGGTCCAGATCCTGCGGTCGAGCGAAGCGCAGCGCGATGTCGTCATCCGAGCCGATGAGCATAAAGCGCAGTGTCCCGGGACCGACGGGATACGTGAGCACCGCTTGGTAGTCCCAGTAGATCGGCGCGTTGACGAAGCGCAGGCCGGGCGGCCCACCGAAGATCGAGTTGGCCAGCGCCAGCCCAGCATCCATGTAGCTGCGGCGCGCGCCGAGCAGCAGCGAGCCCCGCTTGCTCTCGGGCGTGTTCTTCATGCCGCGGGGCGTGACCAGGGGACCCTCGGCTTCGATGCCGATGTGGATGGGGTTGAGGTCGATGGCTCCGCCCCAGCGGTCGCGGCGACCGGCTCGCAGGTCGACGTCGATGGCGCCGGCCGTCGCGCGGCCGTAGCGAACGCCGAAGTTGTGCGGCATGTACTCGATGCTGTCGAGGAAGCCGGCGGGCACGATCGAGGTCGCGGCGCCGTAGTGATAAAGCTGCGACACCTCGGCGCTGGCGAGATACACGCGCGAGTCATTCGGCCGCGCCCCCTCGATGATAAAGAGGCCGGTATTGAACGGAGGCCGCGCCACACCTGGCAGGTTCTCGATGGCGCGCAGCGGGTCGCCGAGGGTGCCGGGGATCTTCGACAGCTCTTCGGTGCTCAGTGTCTGGCGCGAGATCTCTTCGCGCAGTGCCAGCGAGTCGGCGTGTACCGTGGTCTGAAACGGCCGAGCGGGGGGCAGGGCGGCAGGAGCCAGGTAGTACGTGACGAGGATGCGCTCAGCCCCACGCACGGTCAGTCCGGTCTCAGAGGCGCGATGCTCGCTCTGGCTGGCGCCGCGGGGCTGAATCTGGACGCGATAGATGCCGGCTGCGACCTCGGCGATACGAAACTCGCCGCTGTCGTCGCTGACCGTGCTCAGAGCGGCGCCCCGACCGCTGGCTGGGTGCAGCGTGATGCGGGCACCAGCGACGGGAGCGCGGGTTCCCCGAGCCCGCACTTGGCCGACGACCTCAGCGCGCCCCGCGGCCTTTCGCGGCTCGCTGGCTGGACCCTGGGCGGCAGGCGGCGATGCCGGGCTAGGCGCCGGGCTGGCACCCGGGCTGGGCGGAGGAGCCTGGGGCAAGCCCGCTGCATCGCTTACGTGGATAATTAGGAATATGTTAAGGATAAATGCCTGGATCGACGGCCAGAAGCTGCGGGTTCCTCGTCGCTCAGAAGTGGAAAGCCGCGGCGGCATGCGGGCCGATTATAACAAGCACGCCCCACGCCCGGGCTGGTACAAAAACGCCACATTGGTCAAACCAATGTGCCCCAGCCGGCGGTATTCCGCTGGCTGCTGGGCCTGCGGGCTCAGCGACGGGAAACGGGGCAAGAGAGGGGCTTGGCACAGCGGCTGCTCATGCGACCTGAGCAGTTAGGTTGTCGTCCCCGAACCCACGCACAAGGAGAGACCCATGAACACCATCAAGACGCTTGCCCTCGGTATGGCCACCCTGTTCGCCCTCGCCGCCTCGCCCGCCATGGCCGATGAGAAGCCCGCGGCTGAGAAGCCGGCCAAGGCCGAGAAGAAGGCGGGCAAGAAGGGCGAGAAGGCGGCCGAGAAGGCCGAGAAGGCCGCTGACAAGGCGGCTGACAAGGCTGACAAGGCGGCTGACAAGGCCGAGAAGGCGGCTGACAAGGGTGCGGCCAAGGCTGAGAAGGCCGCCGACAAGGCTGAGAAGGCGGCTGACAAGGGCGCGGCCAAGGCTGACAAGGCGGCCGACAAGGGCGCGGCCAAGGCTGACAAGGCGGCCGACAAGGCGGCCAAGTAACTCCCGACGCGCCACTGCGGTAGCGGCGCCGAGCGGGCCCCCGAGGCTGGACATACCCTCCGGTCCCAGGCTCCTCGCCGCCAGCCAGCGCAAGAGCCGAGTCGACACGCCTCCGCTTGCAGCCAGACGGTTGCCAAGCGGAGGCGTTTTTTTTTGCCGGTTGTTCAGCCTGCGTCTAGCTCGCCCCCGACCGGGGCATCAATGTTAGGGTGACGACATGTGTGGCGCGTCGCAGGCGTGTGCTTGGACTGCTCGCTCGGCTCCTCGCTGTAGGGCTCGGCGGGTGGTCGATCTCGGCGGAGCTCTGGCATGGTGACGATCGGCGAACGGGTCGGCAGCTATCGCGTGGTGCGCGCTATCGGCTCGGGCGGGATGGGCATGGTGCTTGAGGCGGTGCATGAGCGCATTCGCTCGCGCGCGGCGATCAAGATCTTGCACACGCAGTACTCGCAGAATCCCGAGCTACGCGAGCGCTTTCTGACCGAAGCGCTGGCCACCAACCTGGTCCAGCATCCCGGCATCGTCAGCGTCTTTGAACACGGCCAGACCGAGGGCGGCGATGCCTACATCATCATGGAGTACTTGGAGGGGCAGTCGCTGCGCGGCCGCATCGACGCGGCGGTCCTGGCCAAGCGGGAGGCCCGCGGACCCGGATCGGGGGCCGCAGGCAGTGGCACGCCGCGCAGTGGCCAGGGGCAGCCCGGTCTGCCGGCCGGCATGGGCGGCGACGGTAGCCAGGATCGGGCGGCGCTCTTGCGCTTGCTGCGCCAGCTGGCCTCGACGCTGGCTGCGGCGCACGGCAAGGGCATCATCCACCGCGATCTGAAGCCCGACAACGTCATGATTATCAAGGACCCGTTCACCATGGGCGGCGAGCGGGTCAAGGTCCTCGACTTCGGCATCGCCAAGGTGCTGGGGCCGGAGGGGGCGCGGGTGCGGACCGGCGGCCTGCTGGGCACGCCGGCCTATATGGCGCCAGAGGCCTGGGCCGGCGCCGCCACCGTCGATACCAAGGTCGATGTCTACGCCTTGGGCATGATCATCTTTGAGGCGCTGACCGGCGAGCTGCCGATCGAAGATGCCCGCGACAGCATCGGCCGCTGGCAGGAGCTGCACCAGACCGCCGTGCCGCGTGCCCTGCACGCGCTGGATCCCTCGGTGCCGGCGGCGCTGGATGGGCTGGTGGCGCGCATGCTGGCCAAGCAGCCGCGCAGCCGCCCCGACATGACCGAGGTCGCGGCAGAGCTCGATCAGCTGGTCGGCCAGAACCTGCGCTTTCGCGCCGGTGGCTTTGTCCGCGATGGCGAGTTCTACGTCCGGCGGGATGCCGATGACACGCTGTTTTATGCCTTGCTCAACGGCCACAGCACCTATGTCTTTGCCCCGCGGCAGAGCGGCAAGACCAGCCTGCTGCACGCCGTCAGCCATCGCCTGACCCACGTGCGCGGACCCGCCTTGGAGCGCGGCCTGCTGTGCGCCAACTTGGACCTACGCAGCGTCGAAGCCAGCGGCGGCAGCAGCGAGCGCTTCTTCTTTGAGCTAGTGCGCGAGCTGTACCGCGCGCTGAGCCTGCCTGGGGTGGCGACTGACTTTTGGACCGATGTCGCGGGCGATCCGCGCGGCGCGCAGACCACGCCGGTCGAGCGCTTCACACGCCTCTTGCGCGTCCTGCCGCGCTACGTCGCGCAGCCGGTGGTGCTGTTCATCGATCACATCGAGGTGCTGCTGCGCCTGCCCGAGCGACGTGGCGAGTTCCTCTCGGCCTTGGCCCGCGTCCTGCCGGTGCCAGCGGCGCAGCCGAGCGACAAGCCGCAGCCGCTATCGCTGTGCCTGCTGGGCACGGCGCTCAGGGAAGACCTGCTGCCCGAGGGGCTGGAGGGGGCCGGCAGCCCGTTTGCCGCGGGCAAGTGTCGCGCCATCGCGCTGCCCGATCTGACCGAAGAGCAGGCGCGGGCACTCCTGCCGGGGCTGCATCGCCTGGGAGCAACCTCAGAGCAAGCCCTGGCCTGCGTGCTGCGCTGGACGGGCGGCCATCCCTACCTGACGCAGCGGCTGTGTGAGGCGCTGACCACGCGGCCGCTGCCCGATGGGCTGCTGCAGCCGTATGTCGATTCGCTGGCCGGTGAGGTGATCGCGGGTCAGCGCGAAGAGGCCAGCTTCGCCTACGCCGCCGATGAGCTGCGGCGGGCCGGAGCGCTGCGGCCGATCATGCTGTCGATCTATCGCCGCGTCCTGCCGGCCTCCGAGGGGCAGAGCACGGGGAGCTTTCCAGCTGCGGGTGAGGCCGAAGAAAAGCAGCAGGCCCTGGCCAGCGCGCGCTTGGAGCTCTTGGGCCTGGTCCGCCGCAGCCAGGAGGGTGGGGGCGAGCCGCGCCTACAGCTGCGCAACCCGATGTTTGCCGCGGTCTTCTCCGTCGCCTGGTTGCGCGAGCAGGAAGCGCAGAGCCCGCTGCGGGCTGGCGTCGAGAAGTGGCGCCAGAATCAGCAGCATCCCGAGTATCTGCTGTCCGGCAAGCAGCTCGGCGAGGCGCTGAGCTGGGCCAAGGATCGCAGCGAGCTGTCTGATGATGAGCGCGCCTTCCTGTCGGCGGCCGTCGAGCGCGAGGGGCGACTACAGCGTCGGCGCGTGGCCTTCCTGTCTGGGGTAGCGGTGGTGCTTGCGGCTTCGCTCTTCGGCAGCGGTCTGGCCTGGCGCAGCATGCGCTCGGCGAAGCAGGAAGTGGAAGCGCAGCAGGTGCGCACCGAGGGAGCGCTGCGCCAAGCCGAGGCGGCACGCAAAGAGGCCGATCATGCGCGCGAGAAGATGCAGAACGCGCTCAACCGGGCCGCCGAAGCCCTGCAGCTAGCGAGTGAAGCGCAGGTGGCAAGCGAGGGCGCGCAGACGGAAGCGGCTCGTCAGCGCGGAGCTGCGGCCGCCGCCAACCAGCGAGCCAAGCTGGCGAGCGAGCGTGCACTGCTGGCGGCGCGTGAAGCCAACACCGCCACCCAGAGCGCGATCTCGGCCAGCCGGCGGGCCGACGAGGCGCTGCAGAGCGCCGGACGCAGCCTGAGCGAAAAGGACCAGGCCTTAGCTGGCGTCGAGGCGCAGCTTGTCACCTGTCAGCGCGAGCACAAGGCAGCCGAGGCGGCGCTGCAGAGCTGCCAGAAGAGCCTGGAAGCACAGAGCAGTGAAGCCCAGGGCCTGCGCGGACAGATCGCCAGTCAGAGCAGTCAGCTCGCCGCCGCCAATAGCCAGCTGGCCGCCAGCTTGAGCCAGCTCTCGGCCTGTCAAGCCGCCGCCAGTCGGCCCAGCGAGGGGCGAGAGCGCACCGGCGCGGCTTCGGTCGGCGAGGGCAGCCCGGCCAAGGAGCCCACGACGGCTCCACCCGCTGCGGAGAAGGGACGCGAGTCGGGAGCGGAGTCGGGCAAGTCCGGCGCCAAAGAGAGCCCACGCGAGCCGAGCAAAGAGAAAGAGGCGCCCGCCGCATCCCCCGGTGCCAGCTGAGCCGACGTGCGGGATCCCGCTCCCCTCAGACCGGCTGGCTGTCGCCGTCGGCGGCCGGAGGAGGGGGACCATGCAGCCGGCGTCGGAGGACCCCGACGGCGCAGCGCTGGTAGGCAGCTTTCGGCTGGAGCCGTAGCGTCTGGGCGGGGACTAGAACAATCGCTAGGAGATGCGGGCGAGCTCGTTGCGCAGGTTCATGGCCTGTAGCTGCAGCTCAGAGACGGCGCGATCGAAGGCGCTGATCTGATCGCGGTGACCCGTGGCCGCGCGACGCAGGACTTCGAGCATGGCGCGTACGCGCTCGCCTTCGCTGAGGCGATTGCGATGGCTGTTGCTCAGATCTTCGAGCGTGCGGACGACGCGCAGTAGCGTGTCGGAGGTGTTGACCTGGCCGTCGCGCAGCTCACGCGAGGTCTTGCTGAGCGACTCGACCAGCTCGCGCATGCGCGTCGATTGCCGCTGCAGGTACTCGGTGCGGCGCTGCTGCTCGACCGCCTTGGTCGAGATGTCGTTGACGTGCCCCTGCACTTCCTGAATCGAGCGCGTGACATAGCCCGAGCTGCGCGTCTGCTCTTCCGTGGCGGCGGCGATCGACTTGGCCATGGCGGCCGAGTTGCGCAGCCGGTTGAGGATATCGGTCATGGCGCGGGCCGCTTCCGAGGCCTGGGTGGCGCCTGTCTCGACGGCATCGGCGCCGGCCACGGCGGCCCGGCGGGCGGCGTGAGCGCCTTCGGCAACCGCCTGGATCAGGGTGTCGATGCTGCCGGCCGAGATCGCGGTGCGGCGAGCGAGATCCTTGATTTCGTCGGCGACAACCGCGAAGCCGCGGCCCTCAGCACCGGCCTGGGCAGCGATGATCGAGGCGTTCAGCGCCAGCAGGTTGGTGCGCCGCGTGAGCTCGGTGATGAGGTGCAGGACGTCGCCGATTTCACCGACGCGCCGCTCCAGATCCTCGGTGACCGCGCCGATGGCGCGCGAGGCCTCGCGGATGTGCTCCATGCCGTTGACGCTCTCGG
>CAZVMD010000295.1:0-9294 GCA_964628555.1 uncultured Myxococcales bacterium
GTGCTGGGGGCGGTTGGCCTGGCGCTGCTCAAGGCCGCCATCGTCGTCGTCGCCACGGTGGCGATCGCCCGTCTTCTGGTGCCGCGCGTGCTGTCGTGGGTCGACGCCAGTCGCAGCCGCGAGATCTTCCTCTTGGCCGTGCTGGCCCTGTGCATCGGCACCGCCTGGCTGACCTCGCTGGTCGGCCTGTCGCTGGCGCTGGGCGCCTTTCTGGGCGGCATGGTGGTCGCCGACACCGAGTACAGCCACCGCGCGATGAGCGAGATGCTGCCGCTGCGCGATGCCTTCGTCAGCCTGTTTTTCGTCTCGCTGGGCATGCTGTTTGATGTTCGCGTGCCGCTGCAGCAGCCGCTGACTGTGGCCCTGCTGCTGCTTGGCTTCCTGGCTGGCAAGGGCGTGCTGGCGACGCTGTCGGCGCTGCTGATGCGCTTTCCGGCCCGCGCGGCCTGGCTGGCCGGCGTCGGCCTGGCACAGTTCGGCGAGTTTGGCTTTGTCCTGGTCAAGCTCGGCGAGAGCGGCGGCGTCATCGATCCGGCGAGCGCGCGGCAGCTCTTGGCGGCCGGCATCCTCAGCATGTTTCTGACCCCGGCCCTGGTCGGCATCGCGCCGCACCTGACGGCCGGCGAGCGCCTGCTGACCCCGCTGTCGCGACTGCTCGGGGCGCGCAGCATCGACGAAGCCGATGCCGACTCCGGCGAGCGGCGGCAGGCGATCAAAGATCACGTAATTATCGTCGGCTATGGCGTTGCTGGGCGCCTGGTGGCGCAGGCGCTGCGACGGGCCGAGCTGCCCTATGTCGTGCTAGAGCTCAACGCCGAGGTGGTGCGCGAGGCGCGAGCCGGGGGCGCGCCGGTGTACTACGCCGATGCCACCAGCCCCGAAGCCCTGGGCCATGCCCACCTGGGCGAGGCCAAGGCCCTGGTGCTGCTGATGAACGATCCCCGGGCAGCGCAGCGCGTCACCAACGCCGCGCGGCGCATCGCTCCCGGCCTGCCGATCCTGACCCGGGCCCGTTACCTCGGTGAGCGCGACTATCTGCTGCAGATCGGCGCCAGCGATGTCGTGGCCGACGAGGTCGAAGGCGGCGTCGAGATGCTGGCCCGGCTGCTGCGTCGCTTGGCGGTGTCGCGGCCGCTGTTCACGAGCTGCCTGCGCGAAGCCCGCGACGCCCTCCCTGCCTCGGCGCGCTCGCCACCCAGCCTCAGTGAGCCCGAGGTCCAGCGCGTCGATCCGAGCTAGGGGGACGCTCCGGCTCGCCTGGCTGTGCGCGGCGGCGTTCACGCTCCGGCCTGCGCGCTACACTGCGCCTCCCATGTCGCCCATGCCCTCTGCCCTGCCGCTAGCCCTGCCAGACCCGCTCGCCGCTGCCCTGCGCGCCCGCTTTCCCGATGGAGCCCCCGGTGCCGTGCTCGGCATCTGGCAGGGCGGTCGCTGCTATGCCGGCGGCGTGGGTCTGGCTTCGCTAGCGACGCAGGCGCCGTTTACCCCGCGCTCGCAGTTTCGCGCCTGCTCGATCACCAAGCAGTTCGTGACGCTGCTCTTGCTGCAGCTGGTCGCCGAGGGTCAGCTGTCGCTCGCCGATCCGCCGGGGCGCTATGTGCCCGAGCTTTTGGGACTCGATCCCCGTCTGCAGTTGCGGCATCTGGCGCAGAATCGCTCGGGTCTGCCCGACTACTTTTGCGCCGCTATGCTGACCGGCGCTCAGCCCGAGACGCCGTTTTCCGCCGCCGCCGGGCGCGAGCTGATCCTGCGCCTGCAGCCGCCGATGTTCCCTCCCGGGACGGGCACGCGCTACAGCAACGGCAACTTTCGCATCCTGCAGTGGGTGCTAGAGGCCGTCACGCAGCAGCCGCTGTCGGCGCTGCTGCAGGCCCGCATCTTTGGTCCGCTGGGCATGAGCGAGAGCTTCCTGGGTGAAGACACGGCGCAGCCCCTGCCTGACGGCACCACCGGCTATCGCGCCGTCGCCGGCGGCTTTGCCGAGGAGGTCACGCGCATCGTCTGGTCCGGCGATGCCGGCCTGGTGACGACGATGACGGATCTGCTGCGCTGGGAAGCCGCCCTGCTCGGTCGCGGCCCGCTGCGCCTACCGCAGGCCGAGCAGCTTGCCGAGGCCGAGCCGCGCCCCGACGGCAGTCCGGCCAGCTATGCCTTTGGCGTCAATGCCTGGCGCCACGGCGCGCGCCGCATGCACTGGCACAGCGGTGCGCTGCGCGGCTTTCGCATGATGCACCTGCGCTTTCCCGACGACGATGCCGCGGTGGTGCTGTTCCTCAACCGCACCGAAAACCCCCTGCCGCATGCCCTGGCCCTGGCCGACCTGCTGGGACTCTCGCCGGCCTGGGATCGTCCGCCTGCGGCGGGGACGGCGGGGCCAAGCTGGCCGGTCGGGGCCTATCACTGCGCGGCGCTCGATCTGGTCGCCGAGCTGGCCGGAGACGCCAGCGCTCCGACGCTGAACCTGGGCATGGATGCGCAGCCGCTAAGCTGGCTCGGCCCGCAGGAGCTAGCTTCCCGCGATGGCTTCACCCGCCTGCAGCTACACACCGCGGGGGTGCAGATCGAGTCGCGCAGCCTCGGCTTTCGCCAGCTGTTTTCGCCCCTGGCCGCCGATTCCGCGCAGACCCCGCTGGCCGGCCGCAGCTTCACCAGCGCGCTCTTGCAGAGCCGCGTCGAGCTGGCCAAAGACGGCAGCGCGCTGTGGTTTTGCGGACCCCTGGGGCGCTCGCCGAGCTATGCGCTGCGTCCGCTCGGCGGTGGGCTCTTGGCCTTTGACTGTCCACGCGCGCTCGACGAGCCACCCCCGGGCCGCTTTCATCTGCGCCGGCTGGGCGACGAGCTCCAGCTCAGCTGCCTGCTGGCCGGTGGACCGGCGCTGCGCTTCGCCGCGACCTGAGCCGCCGACCCGCTCCGCCCAGCCTCGTCCTGAGTTCCCGCATAAAAGCGGGAAAATAGGGGCATTGTGTCGGGGTGAATTTATTGATAAATTGGCACATAAGAGGTCCATCATGAATCGCTGGCGCGATTACTTCCCCCACTTTCAGGAGCCGACTAGCCTGCATCCGGCGCTGGCCGACGTCCTGGATATCGGGCCGCGCGACGAGGCTGAGCTCGCTTTCGCCCGCTTCGTCGATGCCGCACCCAAGACCGAGGTGCACGTCCACGCCGAGGCCGCTGTGCCGCCCGCGTTTTATGCCGAGCTATCTGCCGAGCTACCTGGCCAGCCCAGCCGCAGCGCGGCGCCGTTTGCCGACTTCGCCGACTTCCTCCGCCGCTGGATGCGCAACCTCAGCCAGCTGCGGCAGGCCGCTGACTATGCCCGGCTGGGTCGAGCCTTCGTCGCGGATCGGCTGGCCCGGACCATCGTCGATTGCGAGTGCCACGTCAGCCCGCTCGACACCTCGCTGTATCGCGCCCGCGTCGCGCCGGGCCTGCCGGTGCTGTCCCTGGCCGATAGCCTGGGCCACTTCGCCGCCGGTCTGCGCGACGGCATGGCCGAGGCCAGAGGCCGGGTGCGGGTGCGCGCGGTGGTCGATCTGGTCAGCATCGCGACGCCCGACGATCTGCAGGCCGCGTACGCTGCGCTCGCGCCCTTTGTCGATTCCGCCGACAACCGCACTGCCGACGGCCAGCCCATCGTCGTCGCCATTGGCCTGGGCGGCCCCGAGCAGCCGGCCCGTGCCGCGTTCTTTGCCCGCGCGCTCGCGCCGTTCCGCGCGCTCGGCCTGCGGCTCGATCTGCACAGCGGCGAGCAGGCCCACGTCTCGCCCGCCGAGCACGCCGAGGTCATCGCACAGCTACAGCCCGATCGAGTCGGCCACGGCTTCCGCGGCGCCAGCGCCGGCTACTACTTCCAAGGGGGCATCGCCGCCTGCCCGCTGTCAAACGTCCTTTTGCGCTGCCACCCTGACACGCTAAAGACCCATCCAATTGCCGATATGTATGCGCGTTCGCTCAATGTATCAATCAACACAGACGATCCCCTGTTATTAGGGACTAATTTAGTCTTAGAGTATGTCGCCCTGCGCCGCTGCTTCGGCTTCGAGCGCGACTTCTTTGCCGCGACGCAGAACAACGCCCGCCGCCAGCTGTTCGCCCCCGCAGGCTAGTCGACCCCGGCGCCTGCGGCAGCAGAGTTTGCGTCGAGCGCAGGATTTTTCGGGCGCGATTCCCGTCGCCAAGCGGCACCGCCTTGGCCCTATGATGGGCCAGACAGAGCTGCTGATGAAGACGCGCTACAAGGTCCTGCTGACGCTGACTGGGCTGGCCCTGGCGACCTGGCTTGGCCTGCGCTGGCTGACGCCTCACCTCGACCGCTGGGGGGCCACCGCCGCCGAGCTAGCCGCCACCTACCCAGGCGACGAGCTTGTGCCGCACCCGGCCAGCTTCGTCAATCGCGCCGTCACCATCCGCGCTCGCCCCGAGCACATCTTTCCCTGGCTGCGTCAGCTGGGCGCCGATCGCGGCGGCCTGTACAGCTACACCCGCTTCGAAAAGCTGATCGGCTGTCCGCTGGTCAACGCCGATCGCATCCATCCCGAGTGGCAAGCGCTGCAGGTCGGCGACGCCGTCAAGATGTGCCCGCACGAGCCCGCCCCACCGCCTTACATCGTCGCCCAGATCGAGCCCGAGCGCGCGCTGGTCATGGGGCACAAGGAAGGCCAGAGCTGGGTCGACCTCTGGCAGTTCATCCTCACGCCGCAGGCCGACGGCAGCACCCGCCTGCTGCTGCGCACGCGGACGATGATGGTCGGCGGCTTCTGGGATGTCATCCACCCCGGCGTCTTCATCATGGAGCGCGGACTCCTGCTCGGCGTCAAAGAGCGCGCGGAGCGCTTGGCTGCTTTCCCCTGAGCAGGAAGGTACGCGGCCGGCCGATAGGAAGGATAGGCGGGGCGGCGGCTAGGACTGGTTCGGATCGTTGACGAAGGCCTTGCGGGCGGCGACGAGGTTCCAGCCATACTCGGCCTGCTTGCGGATCAGCTTGCGCGTCGCGGGACCGGCGACTCCGTCTACGTCGTAGCCGAAGATGGTCTGGACCGTGATGATGGCGTGGTAGGTCTTGGTGCCAAAGATCCCGTCCTCTTCGAGGTCGAAGCCCAGCTGGTTCAGCTCTTGCTGAAGCTCGACGACCTCATCCCCTTCAGCTCCCTTGTGCAGCGACATCCTTCATTCCCCCTTTTTGCATCCTGCAAGCACGTTAGCAGATCGTCCAGGGCTCCTGAATCGCGCCCGACAAGTCACGGAACAGCTGGGATCTTTGCGACGGCACAGCGAAGCGGACCAGCCCCCGTGCCGCGCCCCGCGATATTCCTTCGGTGGCAGGCGCTGATCGATTTAGGGTATTCGCCATGGCTTGTGTCCCCAGCTTTCCGCCGTGGCAGCGCGGCCCGCGGCTTGCGGCCGGGGCCCAGGTGGCGGTGATCGCGCCCTCGGGGCCGGTCCCGCAAGAGCGCTATGCGCGCGGCCGCCAGCGCCTCGCCGATCGCTACGGCGTCCTCGATAGCCCCGCTGTCTTCAGTCGGCATGGCTTTCTGGCTGGCGACGATGGGCGACGGCTGGCCGAGCTGCGCTGGGCGCTGTCCTCGCCGCAGAGCCAGGCGGTGATCTGTGCCCGCGGCGGTTATGGCCTGCTGCGCCTGGTGCCGGCGCTGCTGCCGATTGTCGAGGATCCACACGCGATCCGTCCGGCACCGCTGATTGGCTTTTCCGACATCACGGTGCTGCATGCGCTGTGCGCGCTGCGCCAGCAGGTGTCGATCCACGGGCCGGTGGTCACTCAGCTAGCTGAGCTACCAGAGTCCGATGTGACGGCGCTGTGGGCGCTGCTCGAAGATCCAAGTCCGCCGCCGCCGCTGTGCGATCTACAGCCGATCAACGGCGCGGCCTGGGCCGCTGCTCGCTCGCGCAGCCTGCCGCGATCCGGTCGCCTGCTCGGCGGCAACCTAGAGATGCTGTCGCGTCTGTGCGGCACGCCGCTTGCCGCTGCGCTGACACCCGGCGAGCCCGTGGTGCTGCTGATCGAAGAGGTCGGCGAGGTGCCCTATCGCATCGATCGCGCGCTGACCCAGCTTGCGCTGTCGGGGGCGCTGCGCGACGTCGTCGCACTTTTAGTCGGCGATCTGGTGCGCTGCCAGGGGCCAGCTGAGACCGCGGATCCGAGCGGCGCCCCGACCACCGCCCTTGCGGTCATCGCCGAGCGCGCCCAGGCGCTGGGACTGCCGGCCTGGGGCGGCGCGCCGCTGGGCCACGGCGAGCGCAACCGCGCCGTACCGCTTGGCGTCGTGGTGCAGCTTGATGCTTGCCGCGGTGAGCTGCACTTTGGCGAAGGCGCGGTGCGCTAGGCGGCCGGCTGGCTGCGGCGACGGCCGCGGCGCTCAGCGAGGCGACCGGACGCAGCGAGGGCCGGGGTGACTACCGCGCGTCACTCTGCTGCAGCTGATCGAGCAGCCGCTTGAGCTCCTCGACCACCGCTGGCTCAAAGAGCTGCGGCCCGATGCGAAGCTGCAGCTGCGAGCCGATGACCTGTGGCTGCAGGCTGGCGATGGCCAGCTTCGCTGCATCGCTGAGGAGCTCGCTGCGCGGACTGCGGATGCCAGCTGCCGCGAGCTGCGCGTCGCTCTCCCGCGCGAACAGCAGCCTGATCGCGATGCCTGGCTGCGGCGGCGAGTCCTCTACAGTCATGACATACCCCTGCGAGGCCACGCCCAGCAGGCGCGACGTCATATCGGCGCTCGACACGGCCCAGTGCGACGCCGATGGATCGACCTGCGACAGCAGCGCGGCGAGCTTCGCCTGTGTGCTGAGGCCGCCCCGGCGCTGCAGAAACTGCAGCACACGCTCGCGCTCGTCGTGCCAGATCAGCCAGCCGTCGGCGGTCCAGCCAAGATAGCTGCGCTGCCCCTCTGGCGTCGTCAGCTCGCTGAGCGGCCCCTGTCGCACCAGCGTAAGCGGCCCGCGCAGCGCGGCCCAGAAGGCGACGATGCACGTCTCGATCCGCTCGCGATTAAGCCGACCGAAAAACAGGTTTACCGCGGAGCCACCGCCGAGCATCGTGACCATGTACTGACTCTCTACGCTGGGTCGCAGCTCTTGGACGCAGGGCGGCAGCGGCACTGGCGAGCGCTCAAGAAAGGTCAATATAGCTGACCTATCGGCGCGAAAGTATCCCAGGTCGCGGATACCACCCGGCAGCCAGGCGATCGGCTGCAGCCGGGCATCGAGCATCGGTCCGGCTGGTGACGCAGCGGCTGGCTTGGTGTGGACTGGGCTGGGCGCGCAGGCGACGGTCAGCAGTAGCAGGGCCAAGCTGAAAAAGGGGAGATTCGGCAGGTGCATGGGGGCCAAAGAAGTACGGCAAGGTAGGCCGTCCTTTTGCAACAAAGCAAGCCGGCGCTACGCAGACCGCAGTCCTTTCGCGGGCTTAGCCGACCTGCGCCCCCGTCGCCGCAGAGGGGATTTTCCTGCTACGCTAGCCCGACCGTTTGTGTCGGCTGCCTGCGCGGCCGGCCACGTCACTTGGGGGGAATCCGTGAGAGCTACGCACGCGCTGAGTCATGGGTCGATCGCGGCCGGAGAGCCGAGCACGATCTCGCTAGTCCTACGCTTTGCTGCCGATGAGGCGGCCGATAAGGCCACCGCACCACCACGTCGCCCGCTGAACCTGAGCCTGGTCCTCGACCGCTCGGGCTCGATGGGCGGCACGCCGCTGCGCCAGGCCATCAAGTCAGCCAAGGCCCTGGTCGATGAGCTGAGCGAAAAAGACCGCCTGTCGGTGGTCACTTTTGACGACGAGATCGACACGCTGGTTGCCCCCGCCTTGGTCACCGACAAGGCCAGCATCAAGGGCAGCATCGATCGCGTGCGGGCCGGCGGCACCACCAACCTCTGCGGCGGCTGGGAACGCGGCGGCGCGCATGTCACCGCCCACTTCTCGCAGCAAGAGGTCAACCGCGTGCTGGTGCTGACCGATGGTCACGCCAACGTTGGAACCACCGATACGCCGACGCTGGTCAAGCTGGCGCAGGAGAAGGCAGCGACCGGCGTGGCCACGACCACGCTGGGCTTTGGCACCAGCTTCAACGAAGACCTGCTCATCGGCATGGCCCGAGCCGGTGAAGGCAACTACTACTACATCGAGTCGCACGAAGACCTGTCGCAGGTATTCCGCATTGAGCTCGAAGGCCTGTCCTCGGTCTGCGCGCAGAACCTGCAGGTGACCCTGGCGCCGCAGTCCGCGGTGTCTGCGCTGGACGTGCTGAGCCTGTACCGCAGCGAGTCGCGCGGTCGCGATGTGCAGGTGACGGTCGGCGATGTCTACAGCGTGGAGGACAAGGTCCTGGCGCTGGATCTGGTGGTGGCGCCGACGGAAAAAGGCACCCTGCCGCTGTGCACGGTCAGCTACAGCTACCGCGTCCCGGAGGGCAGCGGCACGCGCGAGGTGCAAGGCCAGCTGACCATCACCGCCCAGGCCGTGGCCAAGGACGAAGCCACCAGCACTCCGGACACCGCCGTGCTCGCCGAGGCTATCCGCCGTCGCGTCGCCAAGGTGAAAGAGCAGGCCGTGGAGCTGGCGGACAAAGGTCAGGCCAAGGAGGCAGGACAGAAGCTGGAGGCTCTGGCCGAGTCGCTGCGCGGAAGCCCGATCGCCAACCAGTTCGAGTTTGCCGAGGAGGTTGAGCTGCTCACCCACTTCGCCGAGCGCTTGGGCAGCGGCCGCTTCGACTCCGTGCTGCGCAAAGAGCTGCGCGATCAGTCGTACCAAGCCGGCACCCGCAGCCGCGGTGATCTGGCCCAGCGCGGAACGGCCGGCGGCTCGGCCGCGTCGCTGCCCACCGTCACCGAGCCCGACGGCGGCATCGCCCTGCGCTGCGAAAAAGTCAGCGGCAAGCTGCGCATTCGCGTCACCGCTGACGGCTTCGATCCCAGCAAGAACGTGCAGTTTCCGCGCGCCATCCGGCAAGAGGGCGTCACCTATCTGGTCGATCAGGTTGTCCCCAGCTCCGACGGCAGCTTCTACCGCGTGCAGGGCAAGATCCGCCGCCTGCTGCGCCCCGGCGAGACGGTCAGCGGCAGCAGCACGACCACGCGCAAGAGCTCCAGCAAGGCCGCCAAGGTCCCCGCCACCGCGGCCGACCTCCCCACCTGCACCGAGATCGGCACCGGCGTCCTCGTCCAGTGCGTCCCCGAAGGCAAGAAGCTCCGCGCCCGCGTTGTCTCCGACGGCTACAACGCCAACTGGAACATCCGCTTCCAAGAACCGATCCGGAAAAGCTCAACGATTTCGCGGGTCTC
>CAZVMD010000296.1:0-9226 GCA_964628555.1 uncultured Myxococcales bacterium
CGTGTCGAATCTGCCGCAGCGCCGCACGCTAGTACTCCTCTTTCTGCTGTACATGGCGCAGGGGCTGCCATTCGGCTTCCAGAAAGAGCTGTCTTCGTTCCTGCGCGAGACCGGGGTATCGCTCGACAAGATCGGCTTTACACGAGCCCTCTCGGCCCCCTGGATGGCCAAGGCGCTGTGGGCACCGCTGGTTGATCGCTTTGGCTCGGATCGCTTCGGCCGCCGCAAGTCGTGGATCGTGCCGATGCTCATCCTGCTTGGCCTGACGTGCATCGCCACCGCATTTTTTCCGCCGGGGCGGGGGCTGTTTGGGCTGCTGGCGCTGATCCTGCTTATGAACCTGTTCGCCGCCACCCAGGACATTGCAGTGGATGGCTTGGCGGTCGATCTTCTGCGCGGCAAAGAGCTGGGACCGGCCAACACCGCGCAGGTGGTCGGCTACAAAGCCGGCATGCTGATGTCGTCTGCGCTGCTGGTGCCGCTGTATCCGTGGATCGGCTGGCACGGCATCTTGTGGGCGCTCGGTGGTCTGCTGTTGCTGTGGGCCTTGGTGCTGATCCCGTGGCGTGAGCCAGCCCCGCCGGAGCAGATCGCCCAGACACGGCGCTCGCTGCGCACGGTGGTGGCGACGATGTGGCAGTCGCTGCAGCAGCCGGGCGCGCTGTGGCTGGTGCTGTTTGTCGCTACCTACAAGATCGGCGAAGAGCTCGTCGATCCTATGCTGCGGGCCTTCCTGATCGACTCGGGCTATCGCAAAGAGCAGCTGTCCCTGTGGATCGGCAGCTACGGCATGGTGGCGTCGCTGCTCGGCTCGGGCTTAGGTGGGCTGGCGGCCGCGCGCTTTCCGCTCCTGGCGGCGGTGACAATGGCCAGCGTGCTGCGGGCCATGTCGATGGTCGGGCAGTGGTATCTGACCGTGCTCGCTCCGCCGGGGCCGCTGGCCGTCATCCTGGCGACGATCGGCGAGCACTTCTGCGGCGGCGCCCTGACGACGGTGATGTTTGCCTTCATGATGTCGCGCGTAAACAAGTCGATCGGCGGCACGCACTACACGCTCCTGGCCTGCATCGAGGTCGTCGGCAAGCTGCCACCCAGCCTTCTGTCGGGTGTGCTGGCGCGCCAGCTGGGCTATAGCCGCCTGTTTGCGCTGGGCACGGCGCTGTCCTTCTTGTTCCTGCTGCTGCTGATTCCTCTTTCGCGCAGCGAGGCCAGGGCCGCTACCGCAGCTGAGAAGTAGCGGTCAAGACCGGCGGTCTGCCGCTACCAGCCAGCGGCCCGCAGGGCCGACAGGATCATGCGCGTCGCGCGGCTCTTGTTGAGCGTGTAGAAGTGGATGCCAGGTGCTCCGCGCTGCAGCAGCTCAATGCACTGCAGCGTGGCGTGCGCCACGCCCAGCTCAAGTACCGCCTCGGGATCGTGCTGATAGCGCTCCAGCTGCAGGCGCAGGCGCATCGGGATGGTGGCGCCGCACAGGCGCGTGAAGCGCTCGATCTGCTCGAAGTTGGTGATCGGCATGATGCCCGGCACGATCGGGACGCGGATGCGCGCGGCCTGCGCTCGCTGCAGAAAGTCGAAGTAGAAGGCGTTGTCGAAGAACAGCTGGGTGATCAGAAACTCCGAGCCGGCTTCGACCTTGCTGGCCAGGTGGCGCAGATCGTCTTCGCGGCTGTTCGACTCGGGGTGGCCTTCGGGATAGCAGGCACCGCCCAAGCAGAAGTCCCAGCGACGGTTGCTCCGCTCGGCCCGGACGAACTGGACGAGCTCGCTGGCGTGGTGAAAGCCGCCGGGGATCGGCGTGAAGACTGGAGCCGGCTCACCGGCTGGGCCGCGTGGGGGATCGCCGCGCAACAGCAGGATGTTTTCGATCCCGAGGTCGCGCAGGCGATCGAGCACGCCGGCTAGCTCCTCGCGGAGGTGGCCGACGCAGGTCACGTGCGCCATGGCTTCGATGCCGACTTCGCCGCGGATGCGCGCCACTAGCTCGCTGGTCACGGTCTGCGTCGAGCCGCCGGCGCCATACGTCACCGAGACAAAGCCGGGCTGCAGCTCGACGAGCTCGCGCAGCGTCTGCATCAGGTTCTCGACACCCGCCGGTGTGCGCGGCGGAAAGAACTCGAACGAGAAGCAGGGCGTGGGTTGCAGCAGGCGCTGAGCGATTCGCATGCCGGCGATTTATCAGGTTTTGTCGCCTGAGCTAACAGGAATCGAGCAGGGATGGCGGGATCGGCGCTCGCGCTACAGAGGGCGGAGGAGAGGTCAGACTAGCAGTGGCCAAACCAGCCGGTGGGACCGGGCTCGCCCCGCAGGCGGCGACGGACGCGAGCGGCCTGCTGCGCAACCAGCGGAGCGCACAACAGGCCGGCTGTCCACAGCAGCAGCCGACGTCGGCTCGGGCGCTGCGGCGCGGGCTCAGGCGAGGGGTTTTCGGGGGCAGCGGGGCCAAAAACAGGCGAGCGCATGGCGCTATTTTAGCGCGCCGGCGAGCTTAGGAGAGCTTCTTGAGCGACAGGTACCAGTCCTTGCGATCCAGGCTGGCGTCGGCCATGCGCTTTTCGACATCCGCCATGGTCTTGGGCGCCGGGACGACGACATTGTCGCCAGGTCGCCAGTTGGCCGGGCAGGCCACGCCGTGCTTGTCGGCCGTCTGCAGCGCGTCGAGCAGGCGGATGATCTCGTCGATGTTGCGGCCGGCATTCATCGGGTAATAGATGAGCGCGCGGATCATGCCCTTGTCATCGATGACAAAGACGCTGCGCACCGTGGCGGTGTCGCTGGCCCCGGGGTGAACCATGCCGTAGGCGCTGGCCACCTTCATATCGAGGTCGGCGATGATCGGGAAGGGCACGCTGACGCCGAGCTTCTCTTTGATGTTCTGCACCCAGGCGAGGTGCGAAAAGATGCTGTCGATCGACACGCCCAGGATGTCGGTGTTGCGCTTCTGGAACTCCTCGAAGCGCTGCGTAAAGCCGATGAACTCCGTCGTGCAGACGGGAGTGAAGTCGGCCGGGTGCGAGAACAAGAGCAGCCAGCGGCCCTTGTAGTCGGCGAGCTTCTTTTGGCCGTGGGTGGTCACCGCGTTGAAGTCCGGGGCGGGTTCGTTGATGCGGGGCAGATTGCGCGGGGCGTCCATAGGTGGCCTCCAAGTTGGGCAGATAGGTTCGGTGCCGGCAGATGCTGCCACAAACCCTGCTGCCTGTAGGGCGAAAACCGCGGAAAGAGGGCCGGGGGTTGGCTGGCATCGTGCGAGGGCCATGCGGCCTGGCGCCCGGCTGCGGGGCGGGCGGATTAGGTTGGCGTCTGCTGCGGCCAGATTGGCGTCAGCGATCGCAGTCGTGGCCGGTCTCATCGAGTACATTCGATGAATGCAGGACGAGGCAACAAGCGACGAGCTGGGCATGGAAGGGGAGGGGCCGGTGCGGCGTCATCAGAGCGAGGTGGTGGCGGCGGCGCTCTCGCCGGATGGCCGCTATCTCGCGACCGGCTCTAACTTCAGCCGGTCTTACTCGGATGGGCACCTGCTCATTTGGGATGTAGCGGCGGCGCAGCTTCTGCATGTGCACACCATCCCCGGCGGCGTCAGCTGGCCTGATCACTTTCACTTGGTGCGGTGGCGGCCCGACGGGCGCCGGGTCGGCCTGGCCTTCGATACCAACGCGGTCGGCGTGCTGGACCCCTTTACCGATCAGACGGCGATCGTTCCCACGCTGTACGTCACCGATGGCTGGCCCAGCCCGCCCGACTGGCAGTGGTCGCCCGACGGGACGCAGCTCTACATCGCCTGCTGGGGCCGCCGGCACGAGCTGGGCGCCTTCGTCAGCACCGAGCAGGACTCACCCACGCCGCGCTGGGCCCAGCGTGTGCCGTTTACGCTCGATGAGGACGGCGATGAAGACGAGCCGGCGCTAGAGCCGCTCTCGGATCTGCGCTGGCAGCTGCCCGGGCTGCTGACCGGCTGGGGCGGGAGCTCGACGCTGGTCGGTCTCGATCCAAACACGGGAGCGATCCTGTGGACGAAGGACGTACGCCAACCGGCGCTGTGGCAGAGCGACGGGACTCCGGATGAGGCTGGCTGGTCACCGCCGCCCTCCTACAGTCAGCTCATCGAGAGCCCCCAGGGGCAGCGGATCGCGGCGCTGCTGCCTCGCGAGTATGCCTACTCGGAGCCGCCCGGCGTTCATCTGCTGGAAGGCGGCAAGCGGCGTGGCGTGCTGCCGGCTCAGCTAGGCGAGCTTGCGCTGCGTCGGGGACCGCGCTTTGCCTGGTCGCCCTGCGGTCAGCGCGGAGCCTTGCTGCGCGAAAACGGCGGGCTGGAGCTGTGGGATCTGGCGGCTACCCCGCGCCGCCTGTCTGAGCTATCGATCGACGGGGCGACGGGCGTTTTCTACGGCCCGCGGCCGGCCGTGGTGGGGCCGCAGCTCGTCGCATTTGTGCAGGACGACGGCACGCTGCACTCGCTGCATCCGCAGGGCGGCGGCGAGTAGCTTTTGTCGGCTGGCCGCGGCGCGATCCATGGCATAACCCCGCTCATGATCGACCACACGGGACTACACGTGAGCAATCCGGCGCTGAGCCGGGCCTTTTATGAGAAGGCGCTGGCGCCGCTCGGCTATGCCGTCCTGCGCGAGGTGCCGTCGCAGTTTACCGGCGGCCTGGTGGTGTTCGGCATGGGCGTGGCGCCGAAGCCGGACTTTTGGATCACCCAGGGCACGCCAGAGTCGCCGCGTCTGCACATCGCCTTCCGGGCCGAGAGTCGGGCGGCGGTCGATGCGTTCTATGCGGCAGCGCTGGCAGCTGGCGGGCGCGACAACGGTCCCCCGGGTCCGCGGCCGCAGTATCACGAGCACTACTACGGCGCCTTCGTCCTTGACCCCGACGGGCACAACATCGAGGCGGTGATCCACACGCCCTAGCTGCGGCACGGGCGATCAGCGCGGCGGCCGCTGGCCTTCGACGCGGCACTGCAGGCTGCCCTGCGACAGCAGGAGATCCAGCGAGTCGCCGATGCTGACCTGATCGGCGGCGGTGATGATGCGACCGCCATCGGCCCGCGCCAGGGCATAGCCGCGGCCGAGCACTTTCAGCGGCGACATGGCGTCGAGCTTGCCGGCCAAGCTGGCCAGCCCCTGGCGGCGATCGCTCAGCCGCTGCCGCAGCGCGCTGTGCAGGCGTGAGTCGAGATCGCGCAGCGCGGCGCGATCGCGCAGCAGCTGGGCCCGCGGATGACAGGCCGCCAAGCGCTCACTCGCAGCCGCGATCAGGCGACGGCGGGCGGCCAGATGCCGCTCCAGCGCCAGCTGGGCGCGACCGAGCTCCCCATCGAGCTTTTGGCGGGCGCCTTCGATCACCCGCTGCCCGGCGCGCAGCAAGCGCTCCGACAGATCGGCGGCCTCAGTCTCCAAGCGAGAAAAGTCAGGAACGCAGATCTCAGCCGCCTGTGAGGGCGTGGCGGCGCGGCGATCGGCGACAAAGTCAGCGATCGTCGTATCCACCTCGTGCCCGACGGCGGAGACGACCGGCACCGGACACTCATAGATCGCGCGCGCCACGTTTTCGTCGTTGAAGCACCACAGATCGGCCAGCGAGCCCCCGCCGCGGCCGACGATCAGCACATCGACATGCGGTGCCAGGCGACGGATGGCCTCGACGATCTGCGCCGGCGCCTCGGGGCCCTGCACGGCGCAGTGGGCGATCAGGAAGCGCACCCGGCCGCGGCTGCGCGCGACGCGCAAGATGTCATAGAGCGCCGCTCCCTGCTGCGAGGTAGCGACGCCGATGACGCGGGGAAAGCGGGGCAGGGGACGCTTGCGGGCGGTGTCGAACAGGCCTTCGCGCTGTAGGCGGGCTTTTAGCTCCTCGAACTGGCGCCACAGATCGCCTTCGCCGGACAGGCGCAGCTCGTTCACGATCATCTGAAAGCGGCCGCTGCCCTCGTAGATCGTCAGCTTGCCGCGCGCCTGCAGCTTCATGCCATCGCGCAGCGCGATCTTGAGCAGCTGGGCTTGGCCGCGCCAGATGACGGCATCGATGCGGCCCTTGGCATCCTTGAGCGCAAAGTACAGGTGGCCAGCCGCCGAGCGCTTGAGGCCCTCGACCTCGCCCTCGCACCACACATCGCCAAACTGATCTTCGAGGGCTCGCCCGGCGCGGCTGACCAGCTCACTGACCGACAGCACCTTCGGCTCGCTGGGCGGCGGTGGCGGTGGCGGTGCGGCTGCACCGGCGGACGCGTCGCCGAAGCCAAAGCCAGTCTGGCGATCGCCTTGGCGCTTGGGCGATAGCGAAAACGGCGGCAGGACTCGCTGGGTCATCGCAAGGGGCTCCTGGCAGGGGGGCGGTGTCGATCGGGAGGGGACTCGCGCGGCTCGCGGGTAAGGGGGCTGATCAGAGCGCTGACCAGCGTGCTGACCTTGGCCTGCACTTCAGCCAGGCGCTCGGCGCTGTTGGCTTCGAAGCGCAGGGTGATCGCCGGCTGCGTATTGCTGGCGCGGACCAGAGCCCAGGCATCCGGCCAGTGAATGCGAATGCCGTCGAGCTCGTTGATTTCGATGCCCGGCCAGGTCCGCAGCACGGCCGCCACCTGGCCCACCAGTTCGGCTTTTTCGCTGTCGGCGACTGGCAGGCGCAGCTCGGGGGTGCGGTGCAGGCGCGGCAGCGTATCGACGTGCATCGCCAGCGTGCGACTATCCTGCGACAGCAGCTCTAGCAGGCGAGCCGCGGCGTAGATGGCGTCGTCGTAGCCGAGGTAGCGGTGGGCGAAGAACAGATGCCCGGACATCTCACCGGCCAGGGCGGCATCGACCTCGCGCAGCTTGTGCAGGAGCTCGGAGTGACCGACGCGCCACATCACCACCTGACCCCCAGCAGCGGTCAGCTCATCGATGACGGCGCGGCTGCACTTGACCTCACAGACGAAGCGGGCGCCGGGCGACTCGGCGAGGATGGCTCGACCCAACAGGATCAGCAGATCGTCGCCCCACAGGATGCGTCCGCTGTGATCGACGACGGTTAGGCGATCGGCGTCGCCGTCGAAGGCCAGCCCCAGCTCGGCGCCGGTGGCAGCGACGGCGGCGTTCAGGTCGCGCAGGTTCTCGGGGGCGGTGGGATCGGGCGGGTGATGCGGAAAGCGGCCATCCATGTCGCAGTGCAGCGGCGTCACCGGAAAGCCCAGCGACTGCAGCAGCGGCACCGCCACCGTCCCCCCGGTGCCATTGCCACCATCGACCACGATCGAGGGCCGCCGCGGTCCTAGGCGCAGGCGCTGGCGCACGAAGTCGAGATAGGGCTCTAGGATCGCGACTGCGCGCTGCTCGCCGGGGCCGCTTTGGAAGTCGCGTGCGGCGATCTGCGGCAGCAGACCGAGCAGCTCGTCACCGTGTAGGCGGCGACCATCGAGGATGATCTTGAAGCCGTTGTCGCTCTGCGGATTGTGGCTGCCGGTGATGACCACGCCCGAGCCACAGCCCAGATGATGCACGGCAAAGTAAAGCAGCGGCGAGGGCACGATGCCGACATCCAAGACCTGCACGCCCGTCGCCAAGAGGCCGTCAAGGAGAGCCGCGTGCAAGCGCGGTGAGTGCAGCCGGCAGTCACGGGCCAGGGCCAGGGCCTGCCCACCGCTCCGCCGCACCCGGGTGCCGAGCGTCCGGCCGAGGTCGCGGACGAAGTCATCATCGAGATCGCGATCGGCGATGCCGCGGATGTCGTAGGCGCGAAAGACCGAGCGGTTCATCGCAGGCTCATAGCAGGCGAGACAGACCGTCGCTGTTCAAGCGTGAGACGATCTCGCGCACGTCCTGTGCCCGCTCGCGCGGCAGCACCAGGACCGCATCCTTGGTGACCGCGATGACCAGATCGTCCACGCCGAGCGCGGCGACAAGCTGCGGGCCGCTCTGGCAGACGATGTTGCGCTGGGCGCTGATGAAGATCGGGGCGTGCGCGACCTCGGGGCTGAGGCTGGCGTGATTGCCGGCCGCGTCGGGCGGGCTGAGCGCGTCCATCGCATCGAACGAGCCGACGTCGTTCCAGCCAAAGTCAGCGCTCAAGACGCGGATGGCTCGCTCTGGCCCGACCCGCTCGGCGCCGAGCTTTTCCATGACCGCATAGTCGATGGAGATCGAGGGCGACTCGGGGTAGCGGCTGGCGGTGCGGCTGGGATGGGCTGCGATGTCGGCCAGGATGGCGCCGAGCGCCGGCAGGTTGGCATTGAGCTCGTCGAGGATGCGGCGGGCCGGAAAGAAGAACATCCCCGAGTTCCACAGGAAGTTGCCGGCCGCCAGATAGGTGGCGGCGCGCTCGGCGTTTGGCTTTTCGACGAAGGCCCGCACCAGATGCACGGCATCGTCGCGCAGGCGGCCGGTCGCCTCTTTCGGGGTGGTGGCATCGGCACCGACCTCGATGTAGCCGTAGCCGGTCTCGGGGCGGCTGGGATGGATGCCCAGCGTCACGATATGGCCGGCGGCGGCGACCGACAGGGCCAGCCGCAGGCGCGAGGCGAAGCCGGCTTCATCTTTGACGTAGTGATCGGCGGGCAGGACGGCCATCACGGCGTCCGGGTCGCGGGCCAGCACAGCCTGGGCGGCCAGGCCAATGCAAGGCGCGGTGTTGCGGCCGATCGGCTCGACGAGGATGTTGTCGATCGGCAGCTGCGGCAGGCAGTGTCGGACCTGCGCCACCTGCTCGGCCGTGGTGACGACCAGCGTATGGGCGATATCGACGACTGCAGCCGAGCGTCGCACGGTGGCGCCGATCAGCGTCTCGCCCCCGGGGAGCAGGGGCAAGAACTGCTTGGGGCGGCTGCGTCGGCTGTGCGGCCACAGGCGGGTACCCCCGCCGCCAGCCATGATGACCAGGAAGCACTTTGGGGAATCGACACCCGGGACGCCGGGGCTCTGGCTTGCTTGCAGCATCGTGTTCGGGCCTCGCAGGGGCGGTCGGAGACTAGGCCGTCGGGTCGCCAAAATAGCACCGCCCGACAAGCAGCTGCTTGCCGGGCGGGACAGGATCGTGGGGCCAGAAACCACGGCCCCAGTAGCCAGAGAGGCCTAGAACTTGGCCTTGATCATCGAGAAGCCAAGACCGACCGACATGCCGTTCTTGTTCTTGTTCTCCTTCGACGGCGCCCAGCGATCGGTGCCGTCGAACGCCTCGATGTCCGAGCTCAGCACGCTGCCGACCGGCGACAGCTTGATCTCGGCGTCGAGGATCTCGCAGGTCATGGGGTTGGTCT
>CAZVMD010000297.1:0-9210 GCA_964628555.1 uncultured Myxococcales bacterium
CTTGCCTGACTCAATGCCCTAAGGGAATCAAGGAGCCCCGCCCACATGCGCAAGCCTCCGCTCCGCAACGCTCGTCAGACCGCTGCGTACCCAGTGCAACAGCACGGCTACTACAGCGGCGCAGGCGACGACGGAAGCGCCATCCTCGAAGGTGAGGAGTCGTTTGCCGATCTCTTTGCGGCTTCGCTGAACTCCCCACGCAAGGCGGTAGCGCGCCGGGACCCTGAGCTAGGGGATCTCGTGCAGGGCGAGATTGTGCAGATTGCCGCGGAGTTTGCCTTCCTTGATATCGGTGGCAAGTCCGAGGCCATGATCTCGCTCGATGAGCTCCGCAGTGAGTCGGGTGAGATCAGCGCCCGCATTGGCGACAAGCTTGAGGGCCACGTCGTGGCCATCGGTGGCAAGGAAGGCGGGGTGGTCATCAGCGGCAGGGTCCAGCGTGGGACCGGCCTGAGCGACCAGCTGCGACAGGCCTTTCAGCAAGGAGCCCCCGTACAAGGCCTGGTCACCGGCGCCAACAAAGGTGGGCTAGACATCGATCTTGGTGGTGTGCGGGCCTTCTTGCCTTCGTCGCAGATTGATCTGCGCTACTGCCAGGACCACACCACGTACATCGGTCGCGCCCTGACCTTGCGCGTCATCCGCTTTGACGAGGAGTCAAGGACCGTCATCGCCTCACGCCGCGCGATCCTAGAAGTCGAGCAGCGGGCCCAGGCAGAAGAAAGCAAGTCGCGCCTCCGACCAGGCGCGGTCTTTTGTGGCACGCTCGTTGCCATCCAGGAACCTAACGCCATCGCTGACCTCGGCGGCATCGACGGCTTCGTCCCCACCACCGACATCCTGACCGCCCTGCGCGCCGTCGGGCGCACTGAAGAGACCATCAAGCTGGGTCAGCGGGTCGAAGTGGAGGTGCTGCGAGTCGAGCAGTCGACGCGCAGTGACCCCTACTTGAGCTGCCTGCAGGGCAACCTCCGCATCCACCTGCAGCTCCGCTCGCTGCTGGCCGATCCGCTCGACGAGATGCTGGGCAAGCTGTCCGAGGGCCAGCAGATCAGTGGCCGCATCGTCCGCTTGGAACCGTTTGGCGCATTCGTCGAGCTGCAGCCAGCGGTCGAGGGACTAATCCATGTCTCGGCAATGAGCGAGCGCCACATTACCCACCCACGCGAGATTCTGTCGCTTGGCCAGGAGCTCACGGCCACGGTGATCAGCCTGGATCGCGAGCGGCGTCGCATTGGGCTCTCGCTCATCGAGGAAATCCGCGCGGCGCAGGCCGCAGTGGCCGCCAAGCTGACCCTCGGCTCACGGGCCCGGGTCCGCATCGAGCGGATTGAGCCCAACGGCGCCCTGGTGCGCGTCATCGTCGCCGATGTACCCGAGAGCTCCTACCCACGCGGGCTGATCCCCAACAGTGAGCTGAACGTTCCCCGCGGCAGCGACATCAAGCGGCTGTTCCCAGTTGCGCGCGAGCATGTCGCCGTCATTCAAAACGTCGATGGCGAGGGTCGGGTACGCCTATCGCTGCGATTAGCCGCCGAGCAAGAGCGAGCCGAGGCCGCTGCGGCAGCCGAAGCAGCCCGTCAGGCGGCGGCGGCGCAAGCTGCCCTGCAGGAGGCTCGTGCCCAGCCAGCTGGTGACGAGACAGACTCCGCCGCAGGAAAGAAGAAGGCCTCGCGAAGCCGCAAGACCCCAGTTCCCAGCAGTGCAGAAGCGCCGCCAGTCGAGGCGTCCGCAGCAGTGTTGGCCGATGCGGAGCCAAAGAAGAAAGCTGCTGTGCGTCGGAGCAAAGCGCTCGCACCCGGCGAGCCAGCAGCTGCTGTCCAGGAACCGACGGGCGGCACCACAACGCGCGCTCCGAGCCGCGTCAAGCGCCCCCGTGCGGTGGGCGATGTCCCCCCCTCCGCTCCCGAGCCGCCAGCTACGGCGACCGTCGAGCTCTCGGCTGGCAAAGCGCGCCCCTCGCGCAAGAAGGCCGCCGACCTACCGGCCGCCGAACACCTGGCCGCCACCGTCGCTGATGCGGCATCGCAGGCATCGAATGTCGATGACGCCGACGCCAGCAAGTCGGCCAAAAAGCGGGTCCGCAAGACCGCCTAAGCGACGCCCCGCCACGACCGATGAGGTATCCCATGGCCACTGTTCTTCTCGAGCACGGGCGGCAAGAGCCCCGCTCTCGCCGTCTGCCTGCCCTGCTGTGTATGGTCAGCCTCCTTAGCTCGATTGGGCTGGGCGCCGGCTGTAGTCGCTTCCGCTCGGGCACGCTGGGGGCCCGCGACGACATGGCGCTGGTCCCACGCGAGACCGCTGGCATCTTCATGCTCAACGTCAAGCAAGCCCGCGGCAGTCGCATCTGGCAGCGGCTTACCGAGCTGCGCGAGAAGGAACCGGCGGCCAAAAAGGAATATCAGGACTTCGTCAGCAAGTGCGGCGTCGATCCGCTGCAGCAGATCGACAGCCTGTTCCTCGCCCTCCCCGAAAACGCGCAGGAGAGCCGCGAGTATGCACTCCTGCTACGCGGCCGCTATGCCCCTGAGCAGATCGCCGCCTGCGCCAAACGAGTCGCGCAGGACTCTGGCAAGCCGCTTACCGAGGCTGAATACGGTGGTATCCAGTACCTATCGGCCAAGGACCAAGGGCCTGCCCTGGCTGTCCTCGGGAAGCGCGCGGTGGTCATCGCCGGCCCGGCGTGGCTGCGCCGGGTCATCGACTTGCATACCGGCAAAGCCGGTGTCGATACCAGTGCGCGCGACAATCCGCAGCTGCTGCCGATGTTCAAGCGCACGCGTACCGGCGACGCCTTCTTCTGGGCTGGCCGGACCTCAGCGGCAATGCAGGAGCGGCTGCGCGGCTTTGCACCGCTCGGTGAAGCGGCGTCCCTGCAGAGCAGCTCTGGCTCGGTGGATATCAGCAAGGGACTAGGCGTCCACGCCGACCTCGACTTCGCCCGTGAGCAGGATGCGGCGACGATAAGCGCGGCGGCGAACCAACAGCTCGCCTCGCTCAAGCAGGACGCTCGCGTCCAGCTGTTTGGGCTGAGCGCCTACCTCGACACGGTGCGCTTCACAACCACCAAGAACACCGTCGCTTTTGATCTGAAGATGACCGACCAGCAGCTCGACGATCTGATCACGCGCTTGTCTGGCATTCTCAAGAGCGCGGGTCTTGGGGCTGGCGCAGCCTACTAGATCCTCAACCAGACTCCAGCTAGCCTTCCCCCACGGCGGCTTGTCCCGCCACCGCAGGTGTTGCTCAGTCGTCGATGCGCAGTGCCTGATCTGGCCTCTTTGGGACCATCGCCGCCGACCAGATCCGATCCTCTCTGACCCACGCAAGGAGCCCTCACATGGCTTTGTCCCCCGAAATTCGAGCCCAGATTGAGCAGACGCTGTCCCAGCACAAGATCGTGCTGTTCATGAAGGGCAACCGTCATATGCCGCGCTGCGGCTTTTCGGCTCAGGTTGTCTCCATCCTCGATGGCTATGCCGTCGAGTACCACAGCGTCGATGTCCTCTCCGATCCCGGCATCCGCGAGGGGATCAAAGAATTCGGTAGCTGGCCAACTATCCCGCAGCTCTACTACCAGGGCACGCTGGTCGGCGGCAGCGATATCGTCAAGCAGCTCGACGAGAGCGGCGAGCTCCTGCCGACTCTCGGCATGAAGGCGGTTGAGATCAAGGCGCCACAGATCACGCTCAGCCCAGGTGCCATCAGCGCCATCCGCGAAGCCAGCAAGGAAGCTGAAGCCGGCCAGCACCTACGCATGGAGCTCAAGCAAGGCGGGCGCAGCATTGATATGTACTTCGATAACGCCCAGCCCACGGATCTGCGGGTTGAACAGGGCGGCTTGACGCTCCTCTTCGACCGCGCCTCGGCGCGCCTGGCCAATGGGCTGGCCATCGACTTCATCGACGGTCCGCAGGGTGGATTCAAGATCGACAACCCCAACCTGCCGGCCCGCGTGCGACAGATGGGACCCGCTGAGCTCAAGGCCAAGCTCGAACAGAAGATGCCGCTGCGACTTTACGACGTGCGAGGCGCGCAGGAACGAGCCATCGCCCAGATCGCGGGCTCCGTTCCCTTCGACGCGCAAGCGGCGGCCGAGCTAGAAGGGCTGGCCAAAGACACCCCCCTGGTCTTCATCTGCCACCACGGGATGCGCAGCCAGGCCGCAGCTGAGCAGATCGTTTCGCGGGGCTTCCGCAACGTCTACAACCTGCGCGGCGGCATCGACGCCTGGTCCGCCGAGGTCGATCCGAGCATCCCGCGCTACTAGCCCCCTGCCCCGCCACCAGCCTCGGGGCAGCGCTCCGCCGCCCTCTCGCTCCCTCCGCCGAAGTTCAGCCCCGCCTGCCGCGTAGCCTCAGCCTCGCTTCCGCAGCAGCAGCAAGTCGCAGGGGCTAGACCCACCGTAGTTGAACTGGTCGACCAGATCCCAGCCTTCACGCCGCAGCGCCTGGATCAGGAGCGTCGGGTCATAGCGTCGGCCGTAGTAGACCGAGAACTCGCGCTCACCGCCGCCCGAGCGCACGACCGCTCGCAGATCGACGCCATAGCTGCCCGGGATGGCGCAGCTCATGTCGAGCGTCGGCACGATATCGACCTCGCATTTTTCCGATCCATAGCGACGGAAGGGCCCGGCCAAGAATTCATCCCAGCGGTTGACTAGGTCTGACGATCGTCGCCCGGCCAGCGTCGGATCTTTAGCCATGATCTCGTCGGGACGATCGGCGGGCGCATAGGCCATGCGGCAGTCAATCAGCAGCAGGTCACCGGCCGCAAACCCGACCAAGCTGTTGCGCATGAAGCGCAGCTCGTTTTCGAGGTTGCTGAAGGTATGCCCCAGCATGGTGATCAAGCGCCGTCGATGGGCCCGGCGCGGTGAGTACAGCAGCTGGCCATAGCGCGGCAGGTGATGGAAGTTGCCCTGAATCGCAAACACCGCCCCGCCGTAGTCAGCCAGCACCTCGGCGGCATGGCGATAGGCGACGCTCAAGAGCGGCTGGCTAATATCGAGCAGATACAGTCGCAGATCGGCATGCCCGGCCTGCACCAACAGCTGCTTGACCAGCCATACCTCGTTGCGCGCGCTGCCCGGCCCGAGCGCGATCATGTCGATCCCGGTGTTGCCGACGTAGCGCAGGATGCGCGCGGCGCAGCGGTCAAGCGGCATGCTCGACTGCATCGCGTCGTAGTCTTTCTGCTCGGCAATGGCACACCAATGAGCCGCGCTCATATGGTCCATGTACAGATAGCTCTGCTCGATGTGGCCGCCGTTGCCATTTACCTGCATCGAGAGCTCTTTGACCATCTTGACGGGGTCAAAGCCAGGTGCCAGCCAGCAGTTAAGCGCCAGGTTGGGATCGATCGTGCTCGTCTCCCAAGGCAGGTCCGAGGTCTCAAGCTTTAGCTGCGGCACCGACAGCAGATGCAGCAGCGCCATCTGGCTGGGCGCATACGTGCCTTCTTCCAGCCGCTGCAGCGCTGCCTCCGGCACACCAGAGAGCTCGGACAAGAGCTTGCGCGACAGCCCCGAAGACTCACGCCGGGCCCGCAGGAGCGCCCCCCAGTGCTGGAAGCGCGACAGCTCGTTAGGGGGAATCTCATCCAGGAACGGCTCGGGGCTCGACCCGCGCTCGTCTTCGTTGGAACGCGACGCGGCCAAGAAGCCGCGCAGCGTCATCAGTGCCATCTGCAGCGGCTGCTGCTGCTCGGCGGGCTTTTCCTGCATGGCTTCCTGAACGGTCGCGATCACCAGGTTTAGGGCCTGCTGCTCCCAGGGGATCTCGTCCTTGTCCAGACTCGGTGTCATGCGCGCCTCTTGCAATTGGATTAAGTTCACTGGGCTCCCCGGCCATGGGTAGGCACAAGTAGACAGCGGGCGCACTATAACGTGGACCTCCAAATTTTTTGCGCGGAAAGACCCAGCTCACCGACGGCGAGCTCATCCATATTGCGCTGGACTCAGCCCATTTCCGGGCCCTCCAACAGCTGCCTATCTGCGTAGAGATCCCGATCCAGTGCTCGCGGCTACACCTTGGCTGGATTGGGCGGCAAATCGCCTAATATCGCCGCGTGCTCCCGCTGCCCGAAAGTGCTCGCTCCCCTCGCCCATCGGCTCTGCTGCGCGCGCTGCGTCGCTACGTCGCCCTGTCCAGTCAGCGCGCCGGCTGGCTGCTGGCGCTGTTCGCGCTGCTCGCCGGGCTGTCGCTATGGCCGACGGTGCGGCTGCTAGGAAACCTGCATACCGATCTAGTCGACCTGCTGCCGCTCGGCCACCCCGCCGTCGAGGCGCTGCGTCGCGTGGGCCCGCGCCAGATCAGCTCGACCAACCTCGTGCTGATTCTGGAGAGCCCAGATTCGCTGGCCAACCAGCGCCTCGCCGAGGCCCTGCGCCCCCCCCTGCTGGCGCTGCGCGGCTCGCTGTTCACCGACATTCAGTTTCAGCCCGACAACCAAGTCGGTGAGTTTCTTTATCGCACTCGCTTCCTGTACGCCGAGCGCAGCGATCTCGAAGCAGCCGAGGTGCTGCTTGAGCGCCTGCTGGCCCGCCGCAGCAACCCGCTGCTCGTCGATCTGGAAGGGGATGCAGAGGCCGAGCTAGCGACGCTGCGAGCCCGCCTTCGACCTCGCTCGCTGCCCGCTGTCGTGACCGTCACCAGCGATTCGCAGACAGCGCCGCGCTACTTCGAACACCATCCGCCAGGCCGCGCCACGCACTACCTGGGCATCATGCTCTGGCGGCGCAGTGATGGCCTGGCCACCCTCGGCGATCAAGCCACACTCGACAGCGTGCGAGCGCTGGTCGAGCGCGCTCAACCGACGCAGTTTCACCCGGCGATGAAGGTCGAATACAGCGGCGCTATCGCCATGGCCTTGGCCGAGCAGCAGGCAGTCCGCGACGACCTGTCGTTTGCGAGCGGGCTCTGCGCGGCGCTCGTCCTCGTCTCGATCTACCTGTTCTTCCGCCGCTTCGCCGTCCTCATCGCCGTCGGTGCGCCGGCGATCCTCGGGCTGCTCTGCACACTGGCCATCGCCGATGCCACCCTTGGATCGCTGAATGCCAACTCGGCATTTCTGATCTCGATCATCCTCGGCAACGGCATCAACTCGCCGATTGTGCTGCTTTCGCGCTATGGCGAAGAGCGACGGGCCGGTCAGCCCTTCGCCATCGCGATGAGCACGGCCGTTGAGGCGACGCTGCGCGGCACCCTGAGCGCGATGAGCGCCGCCAGCTTGGCCTACGGCAGTCTGATGCTGACCAGCCTGCGCGGCCTGAGCCAGTTTGGCTTCATCGGCGGCATCGGCATGCTCGTCGTCTGGCTGCTGACCTTTGCCCTGGTGCCACCGCTGGTTGCCTGGGCGGAGCGCCGCGCTCCAAGCTGCATGACCGCGGCCGCTCCCCTCTGGCGCCGCCCCTTTGCCGCGCTGGGTCGCTGGGTGGCGGCGCGGCCGCTTTTCGTGGCGCTTGCCATCGTGCTGAGCCTGGCTGCTCTGGCCCGGCCGGCGATGCGCTATGTCGCGGCCCCGCTCGACTACAGCCCAAGCTCGCTGCGCACCGACAATCCCGAGGTCAGTCGACTGTGGGGCATCATGTACGACTTGGGCATGGGCAACCTCGGGGCCGGCCATATCGCCCGCGATGGCGTCATCCTGGTGGACCAGCCCGAGCAGGCCGACGCCGTCGCCGCCGCGCTGTGGGCCCAGGATCAGGCCCTGGGCGAGCGCCGGGTGCTGGAAGAGGTACGCACCCTGCACAGCCTGCTGCCCAAGGAGCAGGAGGCCAAGCTCGCCATCCTGGCCCGCCTGCGCACGACGCTCGATCGCTATCGCAAGTACATGGAGCCCGACGAGTGGCGTGAGCTACAGGACTTCCGTCCCCCCGATGCCCTGCGAGCGATCGACATCCCGGACCTGCCGCAGCGCCTGCGCGACAACTTCACTGAGGTCGATGGTACGGTCGGTCGCTTCATCGGCATCGACGCTGACCCGCGCCGCTTCAACGAGGACGATGGTCGCGATCTGATCCGCCTCGACCGCTCGCTGCGCGTCAGCCTGTTCGGCAAGACCTGGACGGCCGCGGCGACCTCGACGCTGTTCGCCAGCATGCTAGAGCTCATCATCGCCGATGCGCCGCGCCTGGTCGCCTTCGCGCTGCTCGGCGTCGGCCTGCTCATTTTGCTGCTGTTCGGCGTCCGCGGTAGCGCCTTCGTCCTGTTGCCGCTCGCTATCGGGCTGTTGTGGTTGTTGGCCGCCCTGGGCCTGCTTGGCTGGCGCCTGAACTTTCTCAACTTTGCCGCACTGCCGATCTCGATTGGTGTCGGCGCCGACTACGCGGCCAACCTCTGGGCCCGCCTGCGCCACGAGCTTGGCACCTTAGACAAGGGCGATGACCACCGCCTGCCCGAGCTGCTGTCGCGGCTGGTCGCCGACACCGGCAGCGCCGTCTCGCTGTGCTCGCTGACGACGATCATCGGCTACTGCTCACTGCTGTTGTCCAAGAGTCGGGCGCTGCAGTCGTTCGGGCGGCTCGCTAACCTCGGCGAGCTGACCTGTCTTATCGCCGCGCTCGTGGTCCTGCCTTGCATGAGCGCCCTCTGGCTGCGCCGCCGCTCGCGCTGAATCGAGATCCTGCGCAGGCTTGGCCGCACCGCAGGCGGCGTTTTTGAAGTCGTGCCCGCTTCAGTGATAAAGTGAAGTTATGGGTACAAATTCTAGGAATGATGGCGACTCCTCGTCCTCGGGATCGGGGTCATCGGGGGGACGCCGCCGGGCGGCCCGTGGGCTGCCGCTCCTGCCGCTGCGCGACATCATCGTCTTCCCGTACATGGTGGTGCCGCTGTTCGTAGGGCGCGAGAAGTCGATCCATGCCCTCGACTACGCCATGGCGCACAATCGCGAGATCGTCCTGTGCGCGCAGAAGAAGGCCCGCACCAACGATCCGGCACAAGAAGACATCTTTACCACCGGCACCCTGGCTGAGGTGCTGCAGCTCCTACGCCTGCCCGACGGCACGGTCAAGGTGCTGGTCGAAGGCAAGCGTCGCACCCGCGTTCGGCGCTTTCTCAGCAACGAGGATCACCTGCAGGTCGAGATCGAAGAGTTTCCCGAGCCCGCCGAGAACCCGACCGAGCTGCAGGCGCTGCTGCGCCAAGTGCGCAGCGTCTTTGAAAACTACGTCAAGCTCAACCGCCGCATCCCGCCCGAGCTGGT
>CAZVMD010000298.1:0-9171 GCA_964628555.1 uncultured Myxococcales bacterium
GACGAGCTGGGCTGTGTTCGAGCGAGAGCGGGGGCCGGTTGGGCGAGGCCGCGGCCAGCTTCGGGCAGAGGAGCGGGGGCGGGGCTACGGTGTGGCGTGTCGGTGCGCGCGGATCTCGATGTGATCGCCGGCCACCGTGACCGTGCCGGTGAGTCCCTTGGCCGCCAGCTGACGCTCGATCTTGGCCTTGAGCTGATCGTCGGTCATGCCCGGCTCGCGCTGGGTGTCGATGTCGCCCACCGTGACCTCGACCACGCTTTCGCTGCCCGGGCTCTTGCGAATCACTTGGAACTTGCGGTCGCCGGTGTCGGCTTCGATGCTCAGCTGCTTTTCGTCCCCGCGCCGCTCGAAGTGGACGCTTGGCGCGGCGATGCCCTGGGCCCGCAGCTGGCTCTCGACTTCGGCGGTGACCTCGGCGTCGCTCTTGCCGCTGGTGTCGACCCGCACTTGGATCAGGCGATCGAGCGCCATGGCATAGACGCGACCGCTGACCTGCTCGCGCCGCTCGCTGACCTGCACCTGCAGCGTCGGCGCCAGGCTCGAGGTCGAGAGCTCGCGCTGCAGCTCTTTGAGCAGCGCCGCAGTCCGCACATCGACCTCTGCCCGCGACCGCTGCGGCACCCGCGCGGTAAACGTCATCTGCGTTCCGGCTTCGCCTCGCGACAGCTCCACGCGGACGCTGTCGGCCCGCAGCGCGGTCTTGATCTGCTTGGCCAGCCCACGCGGCGGCAAAAGTCGCGCTGCGTCCTCGGGCGCCGTCGCCTTGTCGCTGAGCGCCACGGTCAGCTGTACGCTATGGCCGACTGTGCGCTCGTAGCTGATCGGCCACAGCAGCACCGCCGCGCCCAGCGCACAAGAGCCCAGCGCGCCAAGCAAGGTGCGACCGAGTCGCGTCTGTCGGGGATTACGTCGTAGGGTGTCCATGAACAGGCCTCGTAGGGTTTGGGGTTCGCTGGTATCCCGGAGCATGCGCCGCGGTGCCTGCTCGGCCTCGCGCAGCAGGGCTTTGAGGGTCGAGGCGGGCGGCAGTCCGTGCTGCGAAAGACGCGCCAGCGCGTCCAGGTCGGCGCGGATCTGCCCGCCCAGCGGGCGGTCATCGGGCTGGGTAGGGTCGTGTGCCATCTGAGCAGTTCCTAAAGTTCAGTCGACAGGCGCAGCCGCTGCATCGGGTCGTCCTCTGGGCCATCGTCTAGACACTGCGCCTGGTAGTGCTTACGCAGCGTGTCGCGGGCTCGGCTTAAGCGCGACTTCACCGCGCTCTCCGAGGTGCCCTGCAGCTCTGCGATCTCGTCGATACAGAAGCCTTGCACTTCAAACAGCACCAGGGCCTGGCGAGCCGCTGTGGGGAGCTTGTGCAGCGCCGCCGTGATGCGCGCCGCCCGCGTCCGCGTCTCTTCATCGAGCGGCTGGGTGTGTAGCTCGGCGCCGTCGCCCGGGGACGGGATGCCGTCCTCTGTCTTGGCTTCCTCGACATCCCAGAACGGCACCAGGCGACGCAGGAAGGCCCGCCGCGCGCGGGCTCGGTGCACTGACAGCAGCACCGCGAAGAACCAGGCCCGGAAGCGCGCCTCATCGCGGAGCTGATCGATGCAGGCCAGGGCGCGCAGCACCGCTTCATGAAACAGATCGTCGCCTTCGGCCGAGCTTCTGCAGATGCGGCGGGCGGTCAGTCGGGCCGGGGTATGCAGCGGCAGTAGCAGCCGACTCAATCGCTCGCTTGCCGTCTCGCCAGTCTCCATGTGCTCTGCCTAGGGGATGGCGGCAGCCTGGCGAAAAGTTGCAGGCGCGGAAAGAAATCGCTGAAAAAATCGCCGCCCGCGTCGCTGCGCTCAGCGCGAGCGGAGAAAGTCGCGCATCCGCGCCCGGTTCTCGGGGCAGAAATCGACAGCCGGTGGCAGGGCGCTGGTCTCTTCCGCGCGGTTCGCGGACCACAGAAACGTCGCGGGATAGCCGCGCTGGGCCAGCAGGCGCAGCCGGCTACCGACGTCCTGCTGGCTGCCCAGCTCTGGCCAGGGGCGATGCGGCGCCGTGGCGATCTCTCCAACGATGAGCGGACCGCCCGCAACCGAGGAATAAGGCGGTAGCTGCGCCGGCTCGGCGTAGTAATGAAACTGGTGCAGGCTCAGGCCTAGGCCCGCGCTGTCCCACTGCTTGACCGAGTCGTGATAGGCAAAGCCGACCGTCGCCGCAAATCCCGCGCGCTGGATGCGCTGCGCCGCCGTGCGGATAAAGTCGCGCATCGCCTCGTGGCTCACCGTGCGACAGGGATCGGGCGTCGTCGGCGGCGGGCCAGCCGGCTGCGTACACCACTCCGGCTCGTTGATCACTTCCCAGGCATAGATGACATCGGGGAAGTCGGCCGAGGCTTGCAGCAGCGGCGCCAGCGTCTGATCGAGGAACTGCTCGCGCCGGTCGGCATCGGTCAGCAGGGCGCTGCGTCCCGACTTGAGGATGCCGTCCGAGCCCGCCACGCCCAGGGCCGGGAAGGCGAGATGGAAATCGACCAGCGAGGGCAGGAGCTGCAGGCCGGCGCTGGCGCAGCGCTCTAAGAGGAAGCTGAAGTCTTCGACGAAGCCCGGTGACAGGGCCGGGACGGCCTCGACATAGGCTGGCTGGCCCGGCGTGAACCTGGGCCGCTCTGCGTCCACGCCGTAGGTGGTGCCGTCCCCGAGCAGGAACCAGCGCACGGCGAAGAATCCCAGGGCGACAAACTCAGCCAGGTCGGCATCGATGTGCTCGCGCCAGGCGGCTCGTCCGCCCCACAGCTGACCCGAGCTCTTGCGCGGCGGCTGACCGAAGTCCCAGCCATAGTTCTTCCAGGCGTAGTTGATGCCGACCTTCATCCTGGCGCTGCTCCTTCCTTGTCGCGAATGCCGCCGCTCGGCGGGCATGCATGATAATAAAGATCTATGGGCGATTTGGGTTGCGGCAGTAAGCGGCACGGGTCGACTGGGGCGCAAGCGGCCGGGGCGGTGCGGCGGCGAGGGGCACGGCGGCTGGCGCTGCCGCTCTTGCTGTCGGTCGGCATGGGCGGTCTTGCGGGCTGCGAAGGGCGGGGCGAAGGGCAGATCGATGGCCGCCTGTTTCTGCGTCACTGCCCGGTGCAGGATCCGCTCGCTCCCGACGCGGCGGGCCTGCCAAGTCCGCTGCCCGAGTTCTCGCTCGATCCGCAGTACTTTCTGGTCGATGTGATGTTTGCCCAGAAGCCCAGCTGGTTTCCCGATCCACGGGCCGTCGATTCGATGTTCATTCGCTTGCAGCGCACCTCGCACAAGCCGGATCGCACCGATGTCTTTACCCTCTCGGTGCACGACATCGACGGCATCCTCGCGGTGCAAGAGCAGGCGCTGGCCCGCGGCGAGCCCGGCGTGCCGATCCTGCCGCCCATGGTCTCGACCGGTGCCGCACCGCTGCCGCCGGATCCGGCGCAGAGCGTGCGGGCCGACATCGCCCTCAACGGCAGCTGTCAGTTTTCGACCGCCGAGCCGCTACTGCGCGGGCATATCCGCTTTAGCTCGCTGGGCCGCAACATCGGCGAAGAGATCGCCGGCGAGCTCAAGGTCAGCGTCGAGGACGGTCGCGCCATCCGCGAGCAGGGCAGCCCGCCGCCGAGCCCCGATGCGGCCGGTGAGCTGTCGGGCTGGTTCCGCTTCAATATCTCGCGCGGGCAGCGCGGCTACATCTGGTAGCCAGGCCGCAGGCCTTGCTTGGCCCACCTAGGTGCCGTCGCCGCGCGGCTGGCTCGCAGCCCGCGCACATGGCGATTGACCGCCGACAGAGAGGCGCATAGAGTCGGCCAAGGAGCTTCCCCTTGACCCGCTTTCTCGATCTAGTGGCGATCCTGATCGTCGCTGTGTTGGTTCTGCTGCCGCAGCCCGGCGTGACCGTCTTTCCGGCGGTCCAGGGCGACAAGACCGATCTCGACCGCTTGGCTGGGCTGGAAGACGCTCGCTATCGTGCCCCCCAGGATGCCCAGGCCGCCGTCGAGCTCGCGCGCGCCTATCTGCGGGTCGAGCAGCCAGCGTGGGCGGTGGCGGCGCTTGAGCCGTTCTTTGGCCGCGGCGATCATCAGGTGCATCAGGTGGCGGCCTATGCCTACGCGACGCTGCTGCAGCCGCAGGAGGCGCTCAAGCAGACCGAGCAGGGGCTTGCGGCCTGCGATGCCCAGCCGAGTAGCTGCCCCGACATGGCGCGGATTCGGCTGCAGTACTTGGCAGAGCTGATGCGGCAGCCAGCCCAAGCGGGGGTGGATCCGCAGACCGATCCGCTGCGCGCCCGTCAGCTAGTGCGCGAAGCGCTGCGCGCCACCAAGCCGAACATGCGGCCGCCCACCAAGCCGACCGCTGCGCCGACGCCGGCTCCGGCTCCGGCTCCGGCTCCGGTCCCGGGCCACTAGCGGGCTCGCAGGGGCTTGGTTTCCATGGCGCGGCACCTCTTTTCGCACTCCTTGGATGAGGCTGGCGCGCGGGCGCTCATCATCGAGGCCTTTGCTCACTACGCCGAGCGCTATCCGGCCGCCAAGCTCGGCCTGCACTGGCAGTCCGAGCGCCATGCGGAGCTACACGGGGTGGCCAAGGGCTTGAAGCTGCGCGCCCGCATCGAGCTTATGCCTGGGACCTGTCAGCTCGATGTCGATGTCCCCTTTGTGCTGCGCCCCTTTCAGGATCTGGCCCAGCGCGCCATCGAGCGCGAGGTCCGGCGCTGGCTGGAGCGCGGTCCGCAGACGGCAGGCTAGGCAGCAGGGCAGGGCCAGGCAATGACTGCAAGTGATGCGCAGAGCGCAGCGCCCCGCGGCGCCGATGTGCTGATCGTCGGGGCCGGCGTGATGGGCTATGGCCTGGCCTGGCGGCTGTCGCAGACCGGTCGCCGTGTGCTGATCGTCGATCGCGGCAGTCCGGGGGGCGAAGCCTCCGGCGCAGCAGCCGGGATCCTGGCCGCCCAGATCGAAGCCCGGCAGAGCCCGGCCCTGCTGGCGCTCGCCCTGGCCAGTCGGGCCCTCTATCCCGGCTGGGCGCAGGCGCTGGCCGAGGAGACCGGGCGCGACATCGGCCTGCGGCGCTGCGGTGTGCTGATGCTGGCCCAGAGCGACCCGGCGCTGCGCGAAGCCGATCTGGCCGCCCAGGCTGCGCTGCTCACGCAGCAGCGGGCCCTCGGTCTGCCCGTCGAGGCGCTCTCCCCCGCCGACCTGCGGAAGCTGGAGCCTGGCCTGGCTGCCGCGGCCGGCGGCCTGCGCTTTTCAGAAGACGGCCAGGTCGAGCCCACCCGCCTGCTGGCTGCCCTGGCCATTGCTGCTGGCAGGCGAGGCGTGCGCTTCCTGCAGGGCGAGGTGCAGGGCATCGAGTGGGCGTCTAGCCCCGGTCGCGACCATACCGTGCTCTTCCGCGCCGAGTCGGCCGCTGCGGTGCAGCGCTTGTCGGCGCCGCAGCTTGTGCTCTGCGCCGGCAGCTGGTCGGCCGCCATCGCCGGCACCCCGCTGTCGCCGCCCAGCGTCTTTCCGGTGCGCGGTCAGATGGTGGAGCTCTTTGCGACGCCCTCGCCGCTACACCACGTCTGCTTTGGCCATGTGCCCTCTCGCCTGTCCGCTGCCCTCGCGGCTGCCGGTCGTCCAGCGGCTCAGGATCCGGCGGCGGCGGGCCATGGCTACCTCGTGCCGCGCGGCGATGGTCGCATCGTCATCGGCTCGACCACCGAGCGGGTCGGCTACGTCAAGGCAGTGACCACGGCCGGCCTCCTCGATCTTTTGACCCTGGCCGAGACCCTGGTGCCGGCTCTGGCTCAGGCCAGCGTGACCCAGACCTGGTCTGGCCTCCGTCCCGGCAGCGCCGACGAGCTGCCCCTGATCGGGCCGCTCCGCGCCGCCGGCTCGCCGCCGCTGCCGCCCTCGCTCTGGGTCTGCACCGGCCACTACCGCAACGGCATCCTGCTGGCTCCCGCCTCGGTCGAGGCCCTGGCAGCCCAGCTTGCCGGCACCGCCCCAGCGCCCGAGCTCGCCGCGGTCCCGCTGTCCGCCTTTTCGCCGGAGCGCTTTGCCGGCCCCGCGCTCCGTCTATAGCTGAAGCAGGCTGCTTACCCGGTTGGCGTAGGCGTGCAGCAAGCCCTTGAGCTCTTTGGACATCCCGGACTTTTTCCGCGCCGCCGTGCGCAGCACACCCGCGATGTTCTCAAGGGCGGTACGGATCTCTTTCGTCTTTCGCCAGTCTGTCCCCATCGTATCCAGCTTAAGCCGCAGAGGCTGCCAGAATGACGCAATCATCGTACGATCTTGGCCAGAGATATAGGATTTGAGCTTTACTCCCCTTAGATCACTTAATAGGTTCTCAAATATAATCGACATGCGGTAAGCAAACTGCGAGTCAAGCTGGATCTCTTCGCGGCGCTGCTGCTCTTGTTGTCGCAATAACTCCGCCTGTCTTTGTTTTTCTGCTTCCGCCCGCTTGCGTTTCTCGGCCTGCAGCTTGAGGACGCTCTCACCCCAGGTGTGGAGGCGAATAATCTGGTCTTCCGCTTTGCTCCAGGCGGTGCTGGGTTCGACGATATACTGCGTTTGCTGTTCGTAAGTGACGCGCGACTCTGGCAGCCCAGTAATATCCAGCCCGATAAGCTCGCAGTGCGGAGAGGAGGCAATCAAGGAGCTATAGACCGACTGGATGGTATTGATGAGTGTCGTGCCGTTGGGGAAGAAGCAGAGATCGCCCCACTGCGTTTGATGGTCCTGCAGTGCATCGCGATCGATGGTAATAAAGGTGTAGCGAATTGCCCCAAATAGATCTTTTAATGTGCTGAAGAATTTCTCGAAAATATCTTCAAAAACAAGCGCGCTGGGGTTGATGTCACACCCTTCCGGAACCGGAAAATCATCCGCTTGTACGCTTAGATTCGAGATCTTCAGATCCGTCGTATTGTTGACGTTCGTCGCTACCCAGGTAGATTTCACGCTACCGATGACGCCGGCGATGTACTGCGCCTTGCGTGCGGCATCCATGTCTTCCCAGGAATCCCCCTTGATCAGCTCAATCCGGATCTTTACTTTTCCGGCGGGTGGAGCGATCCGCTTGCCGTCCTTGCGCAGGACAAACGAGTTGATCCAGGTGTACGTGTTCCCCCCTTGGCCGACCTTGGTTCCCGCATTGCCGATAGAGATATAACAGCCATTCTTGACATTGGCGAGTAAGGCATCTCCCCAGGTATCACTCCCGACAAAATCACCGCCGCCCGTATCGGGATGTTGGTCAAAGTTGATGAAAGCGACCGGCGCATCTTCGTCTTCACTCGCTACCGCCCGCAGGGCGTAGGTACCCCAGATATAGCCAGTGGTATGAAAGCTATTGCAGTCGCAGACTGAAAATACGGGGAACCCAATTTTTTTCTCCAGCATGCGGTCAATAAACTGGTTGGCATCATCCTTCAAAATGCGCGAAGAAGCATTTCCGATCTTGTGGACGGTAGTGCCAAATGCATTCTTAAATTGTATTAGGGTTTTTCCGGGAATCTCTGCGTTTTTGTTAACAACAACATCGATAAGCTCGTATTGTTTTGTCTTATTGTCCTGGACATAGGAGAGAAACTCCGGAATGCCATATTTTTCTTTCCATGATCGAATGCTGGCCGTCCGCGCGAAGGTACCCACCACTTTTCCAGGCCCAAGCGCTTTAACAATTCCGGGGCCGTCGCTGGGAAAATTGCTGATCTTTGGTTGGTACATATAGAAGGTTGTACGTCCGTGATTCAGCACCGGCTGCCCAGTGTAAAGCAGATATATACACCGGTTATTAGACAAATAAGTGCTCAGGTAATTCCCAATACAGCGAATATAGGCTTTGTAGGAATATATGGCGCGGATCTGTTCTCCTGTGTATTTGTGAGAAAATGGCTCGTGGCAAATACTGCCGGTGTAAAACATCACATTACGAAACGGCATGCGATTCCCCCATAAGACGGCGTGGCCGGGCTGGGGCCGGCTCGCCCATAGGCGCCTGACCCGCGCACCGTCCGCGGCCGCGAGTCTCCGGCCGCCTGGCTGCGACGGCCGCCGCGGCTACTGCGCTGGCTGCGCTTCGTCGGGCTTGAGCTCGACTTCGATGTGCACGGTCTCGCCGGGCTGCGGCAGGACGTCGCGCACCTCGCTGCGGAAGCCCTTCTTGGACACTTCGACGCGCTGCGAGCTTGGCGGAGTACTGTTCGAGATGCGCTTGGGCGTGTTGCCGACCAAGCGACCATCGATCTTGATCTCGGCGCCGCGCGGCTGCGAATCGACGTAGATGGCCCAGGGCGAGCCGCCGCCGCGCAATAGCACGATGGCCAGCGCGACGATGACCGTCAGCACGCCGACGCCGAGCAGGGCCAGGAACAGCGGCTTCTTGAAGATCGGCACTTCGCCGTTCGAGTCGCTGCGCCGGCCACCGGTGTCGCTGGTGCCGGTCGAGCCGACGTTGAGCTTGACCGAGCCGACGTTGAGCCGCTGGCTGCCGCCGGGCCCGACGCTTAGGCGCTGGCTCTGGAAGGCGCTGCCGGTGGCTGAGCCGCTCTGCGGCTTCCAGGTGGTGTTGATCGGCGCGTTGGTGACTTCGACCGGCAGGGTGTCGGGATCGAACTTCTTCCAGACATCGACCTGCTCTTGGAATGCGACCATGCGCTGCCGGAAGCCGATGGTCATGTTGCGCGCCAGGATCGTCGTGACCGAGGCCTCGCCGAACAGCTTGGACGAGAGCTGCGACAGCGCCAAGCGCAGCGCCAAGGCGGTGGCGTGGCGATCGTCTTTGTTCTTGGCCAGCGCCTTTTGCACGATGGCATCCAGCTCTGCCGGCGTCTCGCGCTTGCTCGATGGCGGCGGCGGCGGCTCGTCGTTCTCGTCGAGCGTCAGGTTCTCGCCGGTCAGCATCTCCCACAGCAGGGCGCCGACGCTGTAGACATCGGCGCGGCGATCGAGGCTGGGGGCGCCGCTGCCCTGCAGCTGGGCGCGCAGCTCGGGCGCCATGTACACCGTGCGGCGCTGCAGGCGGGCCGGTACCGAGACGTTGGCGACGCTGGCATTGCGAGTGCGCAGGCAGCCAAACTCGATGATCTTGACGTTGCCGTCAAAGCCGACCAGCACCGAGTCGCACGAGATCTGGCCGTGTACGATCTCAAGCGGCTTGCCCGAGATATCGACGCGCTCGTGGGCGTAGTGCAGGG
>CAZVMD010000299.1:0-9150 GCA_964628555.1 uncultured Myxococcales bacterium
CGGTCTTCGCCAAGACCCCCGCGCTGGGTCAGACCCAAATCAGCAGCTTCGCCAAGCCCCCCGCGCTGGGTCAGACCCAAACCAGCAGCTTCGCCAAGACCGCCGCGCTGGGTCAGACCCAAGCCCGCGGTCTTCGCCAAGACCCCCGCGCTGGGTCAAGCTAGCGGCCAGAACGCGGACGATCGCGACTGCAAGCTGCGCCTCAGCGCGGACACAAGAGCGGACGGTCTTGTGCCAAGGCCAAAATCAGATAGTCCAGGACCGCACGCACGCGCGGTGTCTGCTTCAGATCGCGGTGCACCGTCAGCCAGATCGGCTCGGCTGGCTCGTTGGGCATCGGCACATGGCGCAGGCGTGGCTCGGCATCGCCCAGGTAGCGCGGCAGGATCGCCACCCCAGCCGAGACACACGCCGCCCCCACAAGCGCCAAAGATAGCAGGCTGACAAAGCTCGGCTGAGCTCTGACGTTGAGTCGCTTCAGCCAGCGCGCTTCCAAAGAGCCGTCTGTAAGCGGCGCGCAAAGCAGGCGGCACCGCTCCAGATCGGCGGGTTCCCGCACCGGATGACGGGCCAGATACTCGGGCGAGGCGTAAAAGCCGTAGGAGACCTCGCCGGCGCGACGCAGGACCAGGTTCTGTTGCCGCGAGCGGAAGAAGCGCACGGCGATCTCGGCCTGCCGGCGTCCCAGGTCCAGCACCTCGCCCGAGGTCACCAGATCGATGCTCAGGCTGGGGTGCTCAAGTCCAAAGGCGGCGATGCGGGGCGAAAGGTAGCGGATCCCAAAGGTCTCTGGCGACGTGACGCGCAAAAGGCCGGTCAGGCGATCGGCATGGGCGGCAGCGACTCGCTCGACCGCGAGCGCGGCCTCTTCGACCTGCCGCATCGCCGGCAGCAGGCGATCCGCCTCGGCAGTCAGCACGTACCCCGACGCCGTGCGGGTGAACAGCCGCACCCCCAGCGCCGCCTCGGCCGCATCGATGCGACGACCCACCGTAGTGTGATCGACCTGCAGGACCCGCGCCGCGCGGGTCAGCGCTCCGGTCTTCGCCAGCACGAGCACGAAACGAAGGTCATCCCAGTTCATCGGCTGTGCACAATTGCACAAAGGCTGTGCGTGCTCGGGGCTTTTCCCACAGGGTACGAAGCGATAGATCCGGGGTCGAGGAGGACCTCATGAACGTGCTCTCGATCCCATCCCGTGGCCACTCCGCCACCCCATCCCCGCGGCTCACCCTGTGCTTTTCGCTCGCCCTGTGCGCTGTGGCCTGCGGAAGCTCACACCCCGATGACGCCCCCGGCCGGCTGCCGGCCGCTTCACACGCGGGGACCGCCTCCCCGACGACCCGCTGGGACGCGTGTCCGCTTGCCGGACTAGACGCCGCGGTCACGGTCCTGGCCACGGCCGATGGGGTCGCCATGGCCTCTGCCGGAGCGGGCGGCAGCGATGCGAACCTGGTCGTCGTCCGCTATCGCGGCGCTGGCTGCGCCCTAGCCGCCGCGGGCACACCGCTTGCCGTCTATGCTCTTTTAGACGCCGATGCGCGCGGCAACCTGTATGCGTTTCCGGCTGCCACCACCGCGCCGGGTGTCGCTTCAACCCTGCCCCCCGACGAGCTATTCCCGACGCGAGACAGCCTGGTCGTGCGCATCAACCCGGCGGGACAGGCCACCCAGGTCGTCAAGGCGGGCCGCGGCATCTGGAGGTTCGGGGTCTCTGCCGCGGGCGGCACGTTCTGGTCAACGGCCTGCGGTCCCACGGGCATCTTCGCGATGGCCAGCGAGCCGCTGCGGCCTGTGCTCAGCCCCCCCAGCACACGCTGGCAGGCGGGCGCGGTGTTGACCACCGACACCACGCTGTGGTCGGTGGCAAGCCCAGGCTGCAGTCCCGATACACCGGCTGGCCGCCCCTGTGGATACCCGCTCTTTCGCACCACCCCGCAGGGGGACCAGGTGGTCGGCAGAGTCGCGCTCGACTTCACGGACGACTCGCAGCGCGCCGCCCTGTTTCGCTGCGGCGAGCGGCTGTGCAGCGTAGCGTCGCGCACAATCACCTTGTGGGACGACGAGGGGGCAGCCCTGCGGACCGCGTTTAGCGCCGAGCTTGGCCTGCGGGAAGATGAGCAGATCGTGCATGTATCCAGCAACGCGCACGGGATCTATGTCTTGCTCCACAGCGCCGACGGCCAGCGGCTGTTGTTTAGCCCGCTGCCCGGCTAAGACCTAGGCTTGGCCAGCTATCGCGACTGAGCCGGCCGCCTACTCCAGCCCGAACAGGGCGGGCAGGGGGATGGGGGCGGCGGGGAAAGGCTCGGCGGCGAGCGGGGGGTCTTGCAGGCCGGTGTGCTGGAGGTCGACCATGACTCCCTCGACCAGCTTGAGCACGGTCAGGGTCTGGGCCGCGGCATCGATGAGCCAGAAATAGGGCACGCCGGCTTCGGCGTAGATGCGGCGCTTCTGCAGGGTGTCGCGACGGCGGGCGTCTTTCTTGAAGTGGATCTCGCAGACCCAGTCGGGGCGCAGCCGCAGCGGATAGCCGGCGGGCGGATCGGGCATGCGCTCACGTCGCCAGCCCGCGAGGTCGGGACGCACGATCTGGTGCGGCGAGATCTGAATCGTCGGCTCCGGCACCAGCCACCACCCCCCAGGCCGCGACGGCCCATTGGGCTTGCCGTGATAGGGCGCAAGGTGAATCAGTGCCTCGCCATGCGGCAGGCTGTGCTGGCCGCTGGTGGCCTCTTTTTCGACGAGCTCGCCGTCGAGGATCTCGTGAAAGCGCTCCTCTTCGGGGAGAGCCAGCAGATCGGCCAGGGTGGCCGGACGCGACAGCGGAGAGCGAGGCGACGAAGAGCGCATGCGCCGCTCTTAGCACAGGATGGCGCGCGGGGCAGGAGGGGCGGGTCGGATGGGTCGAAAGCGGGACGAGCGAAGGGAGCGGAGCGAGCAGCGAGCTTAGAAGTTGGACTCGCGGCAGGGCTCGTACTTGCGGTTGCCGAGGAGCTTTTCGAGGCCGGGGGGGAGGTTCTTGGCGGCGGCGGCGGGGTTCTCGCTGGCGACGAGATCGGAGTTGATGCGCAGCTTGCCGGCGCTCTGGGCGGTGGTGCAGGCGGTATGGGCGAAGTCAGACATGTAGTGGGCCCACTTGGTGCGGGCGTAGTCGGACAGGAGCTCGTCCTTGCGCTTGTCGAAGTCGGCGAAGTCGGGCTCCTTGCGCTCTTTGACGACGGCGACGATGAAGCTGCCACCGACCTCGGCGGGACCGACCAGCTCGCCAGCCTTGAGCTTCCATACGGCCTTGGCCACGGCGTCGGACTGGCCGATGCCCTGCAGCATGTCGCCGCGGCGGGCGAACAGGCCGGTCTCTTCGACGCTGGGACGGCCCTTGCCGGCCTCGATGGGGCTGGCCCCCTCGGCCTTGGGATACAGCTCAGCGAGCTTGCCGCCGGCCTTGACCCGCTCGGCGGCCTCGGCGGCGCCCTTTTGGGCCAGCTCTTTGGCGGTGGCGGTCTTGTACAGCTCCTCGGCGAGCTCGGCGCGGGCCTGGCCAAGGCTGATGTCGCCCTCGCGGAAGGTCTCGATCTTGATGATCTCGAAGCCGCGCTCGCCGCGCTCGGGGCCGAGCAGGTCGCCCTCCTTGGCGGCAAAGACCTTGGCTTCGAGCTCGCTGCCGAAGTCGGTAAAGCCCTTCTTGCGCCAGCCGAGATCGCCACCGCGGCCGCGGCTGCCCTGATCGTCCGACTGGGTGCGGGCGACATCGGCAAACGGGGTGCCGGCCTTGAGGGTAGCCAGCGCGGCCTCGATCTTCTGCTGTCCAGCCGCCACCGCTTCGGCCGCCGCGTCTTTCTTGACCTCGACGAGGATGCGACGGGCGCGGACGCTGCGCTCCTGCTTGGTATAAAGCGCCTTGCGCTCCTCGTAGCGCTTCTTCAGCTCGTCCTCGTGGGCGCGAGCGTAGTTCTCGATGTCGGTCTCGCTGGGCGCGAGCTCGGCTTCGAACTTGTAGGGGGCGAAGCGGACGTATTCGAGGTTGATCTGGCGCCCCTTGTCCTCGAAGTCGGCCTTGACCTCGTCGAGCCCGGCGCGCACCGAGAGGCGCAGCAGCTGACGGACCTTGTCGGCCTGCAGCTCGCGGCGCTGGATCTCCATGAACTGCTTCTCGGTGACGCGATAGCCGCTCTGCAGCACCATCTTGAAGCGCTGCGGATCGAAGACGTCGTTCTTGAAGGCATAGCGATCGACGGGCCGGGCCATGCCCAGGACCATCATCTTGCCCTCGTAGACGACGAAGTGAGCGGCCTCGTCCTCAGAGACCAGCAGGCCCATGTGCTCGGCCTCGCGGTACAGGAGCTCACGCTCGATGAGCTTGTCCATGACCAGCTCTTTTAGGCGCTGGCTGCGGCTGGCCATCTCGGGCCGATCGCTGCGCTCACCGCCGCCAGAGGCAAGGTAGGCGAAGTAGAAGTCGTGCTCGGGGACCTCGGTGCCATAGACGTGGGCGGCGAAGCGACCAGACAGGCTCCAGGGCATGCTGTCGCCCGACGGTGAGCCCGGGCCGAAGCTGATGACGAAGGCGACGATGATGATGCCGAACAGGATGTAGACGATGGCGGATCGTGAGTTCTGCCGTACCGACTCAAGCATGGGGGCTCCACATACGAGAGCGACAATCTACTGCATCCGGCGAAGGCAGAGCAATAAAGCGGGCCGGCGGCGGGCATTTGGGGCTTCCTCTGGTTTTTCATTCGTAATAAAATTCGTGATTCCGAAAACATATACTTCGGCCTCTATAGGACCCGGCCGAGGAAGGAATCGGCAATGGCGCGAGCGCTGAACTTCCGGCACGGCTCAGTCGAGCTGGCCTTTGGTCTGGAAAAACTCGATCGCAAGAAGCTCTATGGCTTTGTGGACAGTGAGGTGGTGGATGGGGAGGGGCGGCCCTGCGAGCTAGCGGTGCTGGCCAGCGATGGGCGGACGCTCTTGGGGCGAGGCGGCAGCGCGCTTCTGATGCTAAACGCCGACGGACAGTACACCCCGCGCGAGGAGCTGCGGCCGGTGCGCGAGAGCGGCGAGCCGGTGACCAAGGTGCCGTCTTCGTTCGATGCGCCGATTGCCTTGAGCAGCCGAGCCAGCATCGATGAGCTGCTGAGCCACAACATCAAGAGCGTGTACCTGCTGACGGCTCCGATGGGGGCGAGCGAGCTTTTGCAGGAGCTGCGACAGGGCTTCATCTATACGTTTCCGTTTAGCTACCGCGGCGGGCTGGATCCCGATGTCGGGTTCCTTCTGGCCAATGGCGAGGGCGCGCCGTTTCTGCTGCTCGGTAAGCCGACCCAGTTTCAGTTCGTGTCGCTGGCCCAGGAGGCGGCGGTGGACGAGGAGACAATCCTCGATACCGACGATGAGGGCGACGACATGGACTTCGCGATGATGTAGGAGGGGACGATGGGCAGCATTCATCTGAGCAATAGCAAAGGCCGTGATGCCATGGTGGCGACGCGGCATATCGTGCCCTCGCTGCGCCTGCGCTGGCTGGATGGGGCGGGACGCCAGGCGCAGAACAGCCGCGTGCTGTGTGCACCGCTCGACTGCGAGCTGCCGGCGCTGCTGGAAAAGCAGGGGGGCAGCGACGGCCTGGCGAAGCTGGCCGAGGCGCTCTTGGCCGGCGATCCCGAGGTCGATATCGAGCGTACCGGCGCCTTTCTGCGCGATACCTCGCGGGTGTACATCGGGCCGGATCGCCGCCTGGTGAGCGCGGTCAGTGAGTGGGATCTGGTCTACGGCAGCGACGGGGCGCTGCGCGAGCGTCGCCCGGCCCAGGTCGCCGAGCCCAACGTCGCCACGGAAGTGCCGCTGCGCTGGTCGGGGCGGCTCTTGAAGAAGGCCGAGGTGTGGAACCGCTTTGCCTTCACGGCCAAGCTGCAGATCGTCCACACCAACGGCCTGACCTACGACTTCCTGTTCGAGATCGCGCGCGAGCTAGAGCAGAAAGAGAGCCTGCTGGTCGTCGGCAGCGGCGCCAAGGCCAACCAGCCGCTGATCTTTTCGCGCGGCGGCACGCCGTATCGCGGCTTCTTGGAAGGCCGGACGCGCAGCGAGAGCTACTGCCTGCTTTTGCACCTGGCCAACCTGGAACTTAAGACGCCCAGCCCGAGCGATGCGGCGGGCAAGTAGGGGAACCGATGACCACCTCTTCGACTTCATCTGGAGTGGCCAAGCTAAGCTGCCCGGCGTTTATCGATGCGGCGCGCGTTGAGTGGAAGCTGGGCGGCTATGGCGTCACGGTGGGCAGCGCGCTGCGCGATGTCGAGCCCTGGCTAAAGACGCAGGATTACCGTCGCCTGGTATCGGCGCGCATGCAGCCTCTAGAGCCGCAGAAGGTGCGCAGCCATCTGCCGGCGGGCGAGTATCTGGTGTCGCGCAAGTTCGACGGCGAGTTCACGGTGCTTGTGTACCGCGACGGCGAAGCGGCGAGCGTCAACCCAGGGGGCACGGTGCGCATCGGGCTGCCCTGGCTGACCGAGGCGGCGCAGCGCTTACGCAGCGCTGGCATCAAGAATGCGCTGATCGCCGGTGAGCTTTTTTTCGCGCCCTCCGCAGGCGGACGGGAGCGTGTGTCTGAGGTCAGCCGCGCCGCCCGCAAGCCCGCTGGCAGCGACGATCTGGATCAGCTGCACTTCGTAGCCTTTGACCTGCTTGAGAGCGATGGGGCAGCGCCTCCGGTCCGCTATGCCGAGGTCATGGCCCGCCTGCACAAGTGGCTGGGCGGCGGCAAGCGCGTCGGGGCCGTGACGGTCGAGACGGTCAAGACCGCCGAGGAGATCGAGAGCCTCTATGCTCGCCTGGTCAGCCGTGATGGGAGCGAGGGGCTGGTCCTGCGCAGCGACAGCGCCGGTCGCTACAAGCTCAAGCCGCGCCACAACCTCGACGCGGTGGTGGTCGGCTTTACGGCGGCCAGTGAGCCCGAGCGCAAGGGCATGCTGCACGATCTGCTGCTGGCCTTGCGCCGAGCCGATGGCAGCCTGCAGCTGCTGGGCCATGTCGGCACTGGCTTTTCCGACGATGAGCGGCGGAGCCTGCTGTCAGATCTGCGCGATCGCCTGGTGCCCAGCGACTACAGCGAGCCCAGCGATAACCACGTCGCCTATCAGCTAGTTCGGCCCGATATCGTCGTCGAGATCTCGTACCTCGATGTCCTCACGCAGAGCACGCGCGGCGCGAGCATCGATCGCATGACGCTGAGCTGGGAGGCAGCGACCGGACGCTACGTGCCGCTGCGTCGACTGCCGCTGGCTTCGCTGATCTCGCCGGTCTTCATCCGTCGGCGCGAAGACAAGGCGCTCAACGACAGCGATGTGCGACTGGCGCAGCTTAGCGATCGCTTCGACATCGGCAAGACCGAGGTCAACGCGCGTCAGCTTACGCTGCCTAAGAGCGCCATCCTGCGTCGCGAGGTCTATACCAAGACGCTCAAGGGACAGACGCTGGTGCGCAAGCTGCTGCTGATTCAGACCAACAAAGCCGACAGCGGCGACTTCCCTGCCTATGTCCTGCATCTGACCGACTTCAGCCCGACGCGCAAGACACCGCTTGAGAGACAGGTCCGCGTCTCTAGCTCGCGCGAACAGATCGACCTGCTGTGGGCCGAGATGTTCGAGCAGAACATCGTCAAAGGCTGGACACGGGCCGGCTAGCCCTAGCCCCTTCCCCCCGAAAACTCGACGGCACCAACCTCCCGCGCGGCATCGCCGGCGGACCACTTCGAACCTAGCTGCAGCAGGAAAGAGCGGCTGGGGCGAGGCTACTTCTTGTTGCCGAAGTGCTTCATGACCTTGGTGTTGTCGGCGGCATCGAGATAGCGGAAGCCATTTTTCATCTGGTAGGTACGACCGTCATCGAACACCACCGTGACGTCGACCTCGGTGTTCTTCTCGCCCGCCGGTGAGGTCACCTTGATGCCGCTGTTGTTCTCCATCACCACGTTGGTGGCGGGACGGCGGCCGAAGATCACCGTCGCGCCGCCTTTGCCGACCGGCAGGTTGCGACCTTTGATCAAGATCTCTTCGCCGCCCATATACGTGCCTTGCGGCGGCTCAAGCTCGGTTATGCGGGTCTCGTTCGAACAGTGAACTGTCGCCAAGGACAGCGAAACGGCGACTCCGACAAGCCAACTGCGCAGCTGCATCATGGGGTGCTCCATAGCAAATCTTCCTCTGCACGGTATCAGAGCACTCTGGACCGGACAAGCACCGTGCGGCAAGGGACCGCGGGGGGCCTAGAAGACCAGCAGGTGATGGGCGTTGTGCTGTTCCCAGCGTCGAGCGCGCTCGCTGTCCTCGAAGAGCTGCTCCTCGGCTAAAAAGGCCGGCGGATGGAAGCAGCGTCGGCCAGCCCGCACTGGGATGGGGTGCCGCTCATGCAGCATCTCGTGATAGATGATCCACTCGACGTAGTAGCGAGGGACAAACGGTCGATCGAGCAGCGGGTGGATGCGGATCAGGCGGTCCTCGACGGCGTACGAGCCCATCTTGACGCTGCGATGGCGGCGCGGCCACCCCGAGGCTCGCCGGCGTCCCCAAGTGATGCGCGCCTGAACCTGGCCCCGGAAGTAGTGGGAGTTGAGCCCATCGAACAAGCTCTGCAGATCATGACAGCGACCTCGCGTCAGCTGGCAAGAGACAGACCGCGGCGGGGCAACGGAGAGCGCAGATGGCACGCCCCCATGTGTATTCAGCTTCGAGGGCTTGTCAAAAGATCCGGGGGGCCCGCGCGTGGGCGGAGGGAGGACCGAACAGATAGGAAGGGAGAACCGACAGCCGGCGGGCGCCTAGAACCAGAGTAGCGCGCCGAGGTTGACCTTGTACCCGCTGCTCTGAGCCGGGATCGGGCCGCCATCGACGTTCTGGTAGTACAGGCCAGCCGGGCTGCTGTCATCCAGCAGCATGCCAACGGCGCGGATATCGCCAAACAGCGCCAGCCGCTTGAAGCGCAGCTCTACACCACCGCCCGCCTGACCGATCAGCTCCCAAAACTGCTGGCTGAGCTGCTGCGGCGTTCCCTGGTACAGGCCGATATCGTCGGCCATCAGGCCAAAGCCCGCCACGGCGTAGATGTTGAAGTGGTTCTCGGGCCGGTTCTGGAACAGATAGAACATCG
>CAZVMD010000300.1:0-9138 GCA_964628555.1 uncultured Myxococcales bacterium
ACTTCAAGACGATCGAAGAGCGCAAGCCGATCAACATCGACAAGAACAACTTTGACGACGTGCTCAAGAGCCAGCAGGTCGGTCTGTCGCTGCAAGTCGACAACGTCGTCAAGCCGGAAGACAAAGAGCTGAAGGTCGAGCTGAAGTTCGACTCTATGAAGGACTTTGATCCGGAAGGCATCGCGCATCAGGTGCCAGAGCTGCGCGAGCTCCTGGAGCTGCGCGAGGCGCTGACTGAGCTCAAGGGCCCGCTGGCGCAGAACGCAGCCTTCCGCAAAAAGCTACAGGCGCTGCTCGATGACGAAAACGAGCGGGCCAGCATTCTCGACGAGATTGGGCTTGGCCCAGTGAATTCGTAAGGGCAAGGGGGACAAGGTCGTGGCCACGGAAAACACAGCCGCCACAGCGGCGCAAGCAACAACGGTTACCGAGCATGCCCAGCCCACCGGCAGTGTGCTCGATGGCATCATCGATAACACCAATGCCGCCGCGGTAAAAGAGAGCAAGCCGCTGGTACAGAAGGGCGTGCGCGAGCTCCTGCGACAAGTGCTGCAGCTCAACGCGCAGGCCGAAAAAGACAACAAGCCGGAAGAGAAGCTGCGCGTCGATCGCGTGGCCGTCGATCGCGCCATCGCTGAGCTCGACAAGAAGCTCGGGCAGCAGATCGACAAGATCATCCACAACAAGAAGTATCAAGAGCTGGAGTCCGCCTGGCGCGGCCTGAAGTTTATGGTCGAGCGCACGGACTTCCGCCAGAACATCCGGGTGTCGCTGCTCAACGTCACCAAGGATGCGCTGCTGGAAGACTTCAAGGACTCGGCCGAGCTGTTCCAGAGCGGCCTGTACACCCATGTGCACAAGGCCGAGTACGGTCAGTTCGGCGGCAAGCCGTACGGCGCGATCATCGCCAACTACGACTTCGGACCGTCGGAGCCGGACATCGAGCTGCTGCGCTTCTGCGGTGGCGTGGCGGCCATGGCGCACTCGCCTTTTATCGCGGCCGCGGGCGCAGAGTTCTTCGGCGTAAACAGCTTCGAAGGCCTGCCGCGCATCAAAGATGTGCGCGGGATGTTCGAGAGCAAGCAGTACATCTCATGGCGCTCGCTGCGTGACTCGGAAGATGCGCGCTACATCGGCCTGACCTGCCCGCGCTTCCTGCTGCGGCGGCCGTATGGCGCGGACAATCCAGTGCGCTCGTTTAACTATCAGGAAGAGAGCACGAGCCATAGCCACTTCGCCTGGGGCAACACCGCCTTCGCGTTCGCAACCCGCTTGACCGAGTCCTTCGCCAAGTACCGCTGGTGTCCCAACATCATCGGTCCGCAGGGCGGTGGCACCGTCGAGCAGCTGCCGGTTCACCTGTACAAGTCGGACGGCGATCTGGTGCAGAAGATCCCGACCGAAGTCCTGATTCCGGAAGTGCTGGAGTACGAGCTCTCGGAAGAGGGCTTCATCGCGCTGACCATGCGCAAGGACAGCGACAACGCCTGCTTCTTCTCGGCCAACTCGATTCAGAAGCCGAAGATCTTCCCGAATACGCCGGAAGGGAAGATGGCCGAGACGAACTCGCGCCTGGGCATGCAGCTTCCGTACATGTTCGTCATCTCGCGACTGGCGCACTACATCAAGGTGCTGCAGCGCGAGGCGCTGGGGACGGACAAGGAAAAGAAGGATCTGCAGCGCGATCTAGAGACCTGGATCCGCCAGTACGTCACCGAAGACGACAACCCCATGCCCGGCATCCGCGCCCAGCGTCCGCTGCGCTCCGCCGAGATCAAGGTCGAAGAAGTGGCTGGCCGCCCCGGCTGGTACTCCGTCGGCATCAAGGTCCGCCCGCACTTCAAGTACATGGGCGCCTCGTTCACGCTGTCGCTCGTCGGCCAGCAGGGCCCTCCCGGCAAGTAGCCGCCCCACCCCCGCGCCCCCGCCGCGCTGCGTCCGCCAGCCGCGGCCTTCCCCCCTCCTTCGCGATCCCTAGCCACTGCCGCCAGACTGATCTGCTCTGACCGCGGAGGGCGCGTGCGCCTAGCTGTGTACGTGCCCAAAGCCGGTCAGCTCGTGGCTGCGCAGCTTGCGGTAGGCGACTTCCTGCGGCGTGCCGCGCTGAGCGAACAGCTCCAGCTTTTCCAGGTACGCCTGCACCGTTGCGACGTAGGTCGCATGCGACCAGGTCAGCGGCGCCACCGACATCGGCGCGTTGGTGTAGGGGTGCACCTGCTCGGCCAGCACGCCCGACGGCAGCTTGTGCGCATCGACCCATTCCAAGATCGCCAGCGCTGCGTGCAGATCGTCGGCGTTCTCGGCCGTCGCGATCAGGTAGTCGGCGTACCACAGCGTGCAGATGAACCAGGGATTGCCCGGCACGTTGCCGATGTCCTGCGACACCTGATGGTAGTAGTCGTTGGTATAGCGGGCCATGCCGCCGACCGGCGTCTTGCACCACAGGTGATCGCGCGTCGCCTTCATCGTCGCCTGCACCCGCGGATCCAGCGCCGGATAGGCATCGAAGTAGAACAGCCCCCACAGCGAGGCATCGACCGTCGTATCGACCTGCACCGAGCCCGATGCGGTGATGTTGATCATGCGGGCGAAGCGGTTGAGCTCCGGGCGCCACAGATAGGCGTCCATGCCGGCCCGGATCTCAGAGGCCGCTTCGTCGTAGCGGCGAGCGTTCTGCGCCTCGCCAAAGCTGCGCGCGAATTCGGCGGCGGCGCGCAGGCCGGCGTAGACCGCAGCGCAGGTAAAGGCCAGGATGCCGCGGCGCTCTTCCCACAGGTCGTACGACGGCGCTGGCAGATGGGTCTGCGGCTCGCGATAGCGGACCATGAAGTCAGCCGCCTTGCGCACCAGGCGGCCATACAGCGGCTTGATCGCCTCTAGATCGCGGTAGCGCTGAAAGTGCTTCCACAGCGCCCAGACGACCAGCGCCGTCTCGTCTTCCTGAATCGGCAGCTGCGCCTTGTCGCCGACGATCCACGGGTGCCAGCTTGAGGCCAGCGACTTGTCCGGGTTGTACTTGTGCAGCAGGAAGCCCTCTTCCGACAGCACATCGGCGCAGAAGTGAAAGAAGCGCAGCGAGATCTCGGGATAGCCGCAGAGATCCAGCGCGTGCGCGACCAGGGCGCCATCGCGCGGCCACAGATAGCTGTAGGTGTCGCGGTTGAACTGCGTCACGTCGCTGTCGTTGGCGGCGATGATCGCGCCGTGGTTGTCGATCTGCGTGCGCAGGATCAAAAGCGAGCGGCGATACAGATCGACCAAGCTCGCGGGCAGCTCGGCAAAGTCGAGCGGCTCTTTGCGCACCCACAGCCGCCAGTACGATCGCGTGCGCTCGATGAACGAGGCCGGGCCGCGCTCGACGAGCTTCTTGTTAAGCTCCATCGCGCCATTCCAGCGCCCGGCCCACACCGTCGCTGCCACCAGCCAGAAGTACACCGTCTTCTGAAAGCCCGAGGGGATCAGCGCATGCGCCGCGACCACCGAATCGACCGCTCCCTGCGCTATCGGATTTCCCGATAGCACGCCGTCGTCTTCGGCATCGCGCCAGGTGCCCTCGCGACCTGGCTGACCCTTCTGGCCGATCGCGAAGTGCTCGACGCCGGCCCGCCCATCGACCATGACGTTGACCAGGAAGTAGCGCTCGCCTTTGTAGTGGACGACGGTCTTGTTGCGCGGATCGTAGGCCGCGGTGTCGCCGATGTCCGACTCGCTGATGCGAAAGTCCTGATGGAAATACAGCCGAACTTCGCAGGCCGCCGGGTTGAGGTTGGTGATGTCGATCTGGCGCAGGAACACCGTCTCGTGAAAGTCGACCGCGTCGCGCAGACACAGCGAGACGCCGAGCTCGGGATGGGTCAGCTGCACCTGCGTGACCAGCGTATCCGGCTCGTACAGCGAGTGAATCGACCAGCCGTACTCGCGCCCGACCCAGCGAAACTTGCTGCCGACCATGATGCCGAAGCGGAAGGGGTGGCCGCCGGCGTGGTTCTCTTTGCCGACGAAGGGGAAGTAGACATCGCGGATGCGATGATCGGCATCGAAGTTGATGAGCAAGTGGCCATTGCCAATCGGCAGATCGCGGGGCATCGAGCAGACCTCCAGCGCCTAGTGCGGGTCAGGTCATCATAACAGGTCACCCGCTCCCCTCCGCCGCCGTCGGACGCGCCGACGACCTGACTGGCCCGACGTTGTTGGGCCGACGTTACTGAGCCAGCTCGCCGCCGAGGTACAGGAGCGGCCGCCCCGGCGTCACCAGCCAGCCGTCGATCAGGAGCTGCTCATCTAGATCCAGCGCGGTCAGCGTGCTCGTCGATGCAACAAAGCGCGTGCTCAGGCTGGCCGGATCGTTTACCGCTTGCAGCTGTTTCTTGGACAGAGGCTTAGGCCAGGGAACCCGCTGCCCAAACCGCGGCTCGCCGGCTGACGGCAGGGGATAGATCGCGCCCGTCTGCTTATCCAGCAGCAGCACCTGGCGAAACAGCGAGTCCGAGCTGCTATCGAGGTTGCCAAACAGGGGCTGCCAGCGACCGGAGCGCGACGCGGGGCCCCAGGGCAAAAAGCCCCAGTTACTGCCGTCCTGCAAGCTGGCAATTCGGCGCTTTTGTCCATTCGCGGTGACGGCAATCAGGGTCCGATCTTGAACAAAATAGGGATATCGCTTCTTGGATTCTTTTACAACCCGCGAACAACTATCAGACTCTACCACCCGGCAAGCCGACGACAGCGTCCCAACAAAGGGAATACCCGGCCGGCAGTCATCCCCTAGGCAGCCAAGGCTCAGAACTTGCGCTTTACGCTGTTTCAGGTCAACCAGGATACTGGCCTCGTAGCTAGCCATATTTAGATTTCTATCCATCATATGGATGCACAGCGCCTCTCTCCCGATCCGCATCACGGACTCTTCGGCCGGCATCAGCGTGATGTCCGCATCCTCGCCCTGGGCAACAAAGTCGCGATAACGAAACCTCGGCAGCGTGGCGATCGTCGTTTCCTGCCCATCGGTGGTCCGCACCTGCCGGACTTCCGTTGCTCCGGTGCTGCTGACATGCAGAAAGATCACGTCGCTGCAGCCCGCGGTTGGCAGATAGCGCGGGGTCTCTGCGGCGGCGCGGCTGAGCGTTTTTTGAACCCGCCCCTGCGCGTCGATAGCGAAGACGCCGTCAGAGCGGGCCAGCAGATAGCCCCGCTGCGCGCGCACCGGCCCAGTGGCAACCAGGATCAGAGCCAGCGCGATCCATAGATTTTTCATATTAATCATCAACCATAGATACTGGGTTTCTATTTGTCATTATTTATAAACCGGTAGAACGGCACCCGCCTCAATTGCTTATAAAGTGGGTTGTCGGGAGCCTGAAAATTGCTCATCGCAATGGGTTTATCGTTGTCGATCTTATAGACCTGGCGCTGGGTCTTGATCGTCCGACCGGCTTCATCAAAATAGCGCACCCGCCAAGAGCGGATTCCCATGCTAATGTTGTTATTTGTTGCCTCTTCGCGGGCCAGGGAGCCATCGGCGCGAAAGCAGTATTCCGCCAGATTGCTCCAGTCGCCGGAGTCGCTGGTAAAAAACGTATCTACATAACTAAAGCCCTCGGGGACTGCCCAGTATTTCATCTGGGTAAAGGCTCTGAGCTCGTCGCTCCGCGTGGCCTTCTGTAAAGCGGCAACGCTGGGAAACTCGCGCCAGAACTCCCGCGGACCTGCCGCGCCGCTCATCCGGGTCAGCTCGGCAAAGTGGCGAACCTGACCTTGGCCTCGCTGACCAAGCTCATAGGTCCGCCGACACAGGCGCTCGATCTCGGCCACCGCCGGCTCGGCGGCGACGGGCTCGGCGCGCAGGTCTGCTGCTGCCAGCCCGGCGAGCAAGATCGTCAGGCCGCCCAGCCCAGGCAAGCTCGCGGAGGTAGGTTCGCTGGAGGCCGACCGCATAACGTAGAAATCCTCAGCAAGAGGGCAGCGCGGCGGGTTGCCGACCGCCGCTGCACTATCGCGGCAGTCGCTCCGGGGGTCAAGCGAGGGGGGCGCGGCAGCGACAGGCGGCTACGGTGCGGCGCGGCGCAAAAGCTCGCGCTGGCTGCTCAGCCAGGCCCGCGCTTCGGCTTCGCTGGCACAGAACTGCGTCTCGGCCACCTGCGCATTAAAGAGCCGCGAGGCCCGGTTGAGAAGGTGCAGCGCGGTGCGGATGATCAGGGACGCGCCAAACGTCGCGACCCGACAGGCTGGGTTGTCGCGCGCCCAGGCCACCAGCCACTTGCGGCTCCCCTCCTCTGCCAGGCCGGCGTCAGTGACATCGAACAGCAGCAGGGCATAGCCATGCTGGCGATAAATCTGGTCCACGTGGGCCATGATCTCGCGGATCTCGGCCAGGCTGGCCGGGCCATGCCAGACGACCGCGACCAGATCGTCGACTTCGCGGATGTGGTGCTTGCCAACCGTGTACGACTTGCTCATGTGCCTGCTCCCCATCAGGTCCAAGGGGCCCCTGGCCCGGCGTCCGGATCGGTCGAGGTAGCGCAGCCCCAGCGATCATAAGATGCCAAGACGGGTCGCTGTCGCGTCGTCTTGCGGGGCACGTCGCCTCTGGGGGGCGGGCACAGCGACAGCCGGCTCTGTAGGTCGAACAATCAGGCTGGCCGGACCGGGGCGCCTGACCGCCTCGGACCGCGCTCCCCCCCGATCGCGGCGCCGGCAAGAGCCGGCGTGCATTTTCACTGCGCGACGCGCGGCGGCCTGTGTATCGTCGGGCCATGTCGCCGACGCGCAGCCGGATCACGCTATTGCTGTTCGTACTTTTGATCGCGCTGCTCTACGCCGATCAGAACCTCTTGGCCCCCAACCTGACGGCCATCGGGCACGAGTTCGGCTTTAGCCGGGCCGAGATCGATCAGCGGCTAGGCGCCGACGTGAACCTGATGTTCTGGATGCTGGGTGGGGTGGTGACGCTGCTCGTCGGCTACCTGACCGACCGCGCCGATCTGGCGCAGCGCCTGCCGCGCAAGCACCTGCTGTTCGTCGTCGCGTTCCTCGGCCAGGGAGCCTGTCTGGCCTCGGGCCTGGTCAAGACCTACGACGGGCTGTACTGGGCGCGGGCCCTGACTGGCCTGGGCATCGGCGGCTCGTTTCCGCTGATGTACTCGCTTATCGGCGACTACTACCCCAAGGAGCGCCGCGCCTCGGCCAATGCCGTGCTGGGCCTGGCCTCGGGGCTGGGCATTGCCGTCGGACAGCTGCTGGCGGGCATGCTGGGACCGAGCCAGGGCTGGCGGGCACCGTTTCTGTATGTGGCGGTGCCGGGCATGCTGCTAAACCTGCTGTTCCTCGCCATTGCCCGCGAGCCCCAGCGCGGTGCCCACGAAGAAGCGCTGCGCGAGCACATCGAAAAGGGCTTCGTCTACGAGGAGCGCATCCGCCTCGCCGATCTGCCCAAGCTCCTCGCCGTGCGCACCAACCTGCTGATCCTCCTGCAGGCGCTGCCGGGGACGGTGCCGTGGGGCGTGTTCTTCGTCTACCTCAACGACTACTACGCGCACGACAAGGGCTTCTCGGTGCAGGATGCGACGCTGTTGGTCATGGTCATCGGTGCCGCAGCGCTGGCCGGTGGCTTCATCGGCGGCCTGCTGGGGCAGAAGCTGCACAACCGGAAGAGCGCGCTGATGCCGCTCCTGTGCGCCATCAGCACCGTCGCGGCGACGATTCCGATGGCGCTCCTGATCAACTATCCGGTGCGGCCCGGCCAGAGCCTGATCGGGCCGCTTAGCGTCGGCATCAGCATGGGCCTGCTGGCGGCGATGACCGGCCCCAACGTCTACACCATGCTGATCAACGTGAACCCGCCCGAGCGCCGCGGCGCCGCCTTCAGCCTGCTGAACCTGTTTAACGATCTGGGGCGCGGCCTGGGGGCCTGGGTGGTCGGCGGCCTGGCGGCGACGCTGGGTCGGGTGCCGGCCTTTCACATCGCCAACCTGATGTGGCTGCTGTGCGGCGCGGCGCTGGTGGCGCTGATCTTCATCCTGCCGCGCGAAGAGCGAGCGCTGCAGGAGCGCCTGGCCCAGCTCGCCAAGTCGCGACAGAGCTGAGCCGCGACCACCGCTAGCCGCGCCTAGGGTCGGTAGATTGGGAGGGCGGACTGCGGAATAGCGGGGGAACTACTTGCCTGTCTTTAGACGAAGACGCTCGACCGGACGGCCGTTGATTAGGTGTTCTTCCACAACCTCTTTGGCATCGGCTGGGGTCTTTACGCTGTACCAGATGCCCTCGGGGTAGACGACGACAGTGGGACCGTGCGCGCACTGGTCCAGGCAGCCGGAAGAGTTGGCGCGCATGGTGCCGCGCAGGCCGCGCTCCGCCAGCTCTTTCTTAAAGATCTGGCAGATCTCTTCGGCGCCACTGTGAGCGCAGGAGCCCTTGGGATTCTGCGGGTCGCGGCGGTTGGTGCAGACAAAGACGTGCTTCTGGTAGATCGACATGGCGGCGGGCAGACCTCGTGTGCGGGGTTATTTCCAGGTGCTCTGGCTAGACGATGACGACGACAGGAAGCGGATGCCGCTGATCAGCGACCACAGGTAGGCGACAATCGCGATGATCACGGCCAGGGCCCAGCGCCCCATAAACAGGGTCGGCAGCGACGCCAAAAACAGGCCAAGCTGCATCAGACCGCGGGCGTAGTGGCCGCGCACCATCGTGCCCAGGCCGGGCACAAAGACATTCATCGCCAGGTGGTTGACGGCCTTGCCGTCGATGCCTTGCGAGACAGCGGGGGTCACTTGTCGCCCCTGCGGCGGCTGCAGGGCCTGATCGGGACGGTTCATCAGCGCTCCACGGTTGGGGTTTCTTTCGAGGATGGCGTCCATTTCCTCGTCCATCTTGGCCAGCTCACGCTCGGCGCGCTCGCTGGGACTTAGGGCTTGCTGCGGACCTGCCCCTTCGCTGTGTTTTTGGCTCTCGGCGTCGGTGGCTGCTCGCTGCGCCCCGCGCTCCGCTAGCTTTTCGCTCATGGTGATAAAGCCTTCCTCTAGCGTCCGTGAGTTTATCCTGAGGTTGCGCCAGCGACGCCGCTATAGGTGGCGCGCCGCGTAACGATGGCGTCGCGGGTCGGCTGCCGCACGTAGACGCCGGCAAAGACCACGCTGCGCTCGATGT
>CAZVMD010000301.1:0-9109 GCA_964628555.1 uncultured Myxococcales bacterium
CCGAGAACTCGATGATGGTGACCTTGGCGCCGGCCGGGCCCTTCTGCGGCGAGTTCCCCGTCGGGACCTTGTAGACGATCTTGGGATCGGGCAGCTGGAACGGTGGCGGCTTGGGCGCCTCGGGAGCGGCCGCGCCGTCCTTGGCGTTCTGGATCAGCGTGGCGTACAGGTTCTCCGGCTTGGCGCCGGCTCGCAGCGCTTTTTCGGCGGTGCCAATCTCTTCGTCGATGATCTTCTGGAAGGCATCGAAGGGCTGCGCACCCGACAGCGGCCGGCCATTGATGAAGAAGGCCGGCGTGCCGCGCGCGCCGTACTTGGCCGCTTCCGCCTGATCGGCCTGTAGCTGCTGGTCGTAGCGGGCGCGGTTCTGCGCCATGTCGTTCTTCCACTTGTCGACGTTCAGGCCGACTTCGCGGGCCCACTGCTCGAAGTGCTGGTCATCCAGCGTCTGCTGTCCTTCGAACAGCTTGCGGTGATAGGCCCAGAACTTGTCGTCGCCCTGCTCACGCGCTGCCATCGCCGCCCGCGAGGCGGGAGCCGCCTGCGGGTGGAAGGGCAGTGGGTTGTGCTTGAAGGCCACCCGGACATCCTTGCTGTACGTCCGCTTGATCTGATCGATCGTCGGCTCGACGCGCGAGCAGAACGGGCACTGATAGTCCGAGAACTCGATGATGGTGACCTTGGCCCCCTGCGCCCCGGTGACCGGAGCGCCGCCGATCGGCACCTTGTATCGCTCGACCGAGGGATCGGGAGCCGCCGACTTGAGCGCCGGCCCAGACTTTTCTGAGGGCTGATCGGAGACGGTGGCCTTGCCGATAAAGAACCCGATGATCAGGGCGGCAAGTGTGCCTAGGATGGCCGTGGTCTTGTTCATACGTGAACCTCTTTGCGCGGTCCTTTGGAGTTTCTATTGGGGCGGCGTCTAGCGGAGCGGAGCCACGTTCGCGAGGGCCCCATCAAGTGGATGATTGGTACAGGTCAACGGATGCTTTTGGCGGTCCATTCCCCTATTTGGGAAAGGCAGGAGTCGAAGCTTACAACGCTGGCCGTTTGCTTGGCAAAATTGTTTTTCCGTCTGCGACTTCGCTTGTTGAGAGGGGCGCAGGCGGCGGCTAGATCGGGCTTGGCGGCGCGGCGCCGGGGGCGGGACCTGGGATGGCGTGCCGCGATCCTAGGGCACGGCGCTAGCCGACAGGGCGAGCTGCAGGCTGGGGCCCAAGCTGACGTCGAGGACGTGGTGACCGTCGTCGGCGCGCTCGCCTGCCCCCAGTGCCAGGACCTCGCCGTCGAGGGTGTAGACCGGCTCGGGGGTCTCGATGCGCAGGTGCTGCGCGGGCTGGTTGACGTAGCGCGGGTCGGCCGGCAGGTCGCGCATCTGCCCTCGCAGCAACCGGACCAGGTTGCGCGGCTGCAAGAGCCACGAAGGCAGCGAGCCATGGTCGAGCGGAAGCTGGCCATGCATGAGCTTGGGGACGTTGAAGGCGAACTCGCGCACCGACACGGCATAGGCCAGGAAGTTGAACTGATCGCGGCTGCGCTGATGCGCGAATGGCTCGACCATGCGATTGACCGCGCCGGTAGTGTTGGCGAAGACAGCCACGAAGCGCTCGTAGGGAACCTGCTTGCCGTCGGCGTAGACGCGGGCCGGCAGGGTCGCGAGCAGCTCTTCCATGCCGAGCTTGAGCGGTCCGAGCGCCGCGGCAATGGCCTGCGCACCAATGCCGAGCGCCGCCAGCTTGCCCTTTCGCCCATGCTCATAGCGATCGAGGATGCGCACCAGCGGCCCGAGGCCAAAGGTGAAGCCATAGGTGCAAAGCTGACCGTGTCGTACCTGCACTACCGGCATGTCGCGCCACAGCAGCTGATCCGTTAGATAGGCGCGCATCACAGCGCGAAAGTTGTCGCCGGCCGAGCCGGTCATGCCGCACAGCCGACCGGTGACGTTCATCGTGCCGCCGCCTAAGAACGCCAAGCGCGGCATCGACTCGTGGGGATGCGAGAGCAGCTGGTTGATGACGTGATAGATCGTGCCGTCCCCGCCGTAGATGCAGAGCAGCTTGGCGCGGCGGCCGACGCTCGACAGTGCCTCGGCGACATCGTCGATCTCGTCGGTGACGATGCGGCGCACGCCCTTGGCTTCGTCGCTGTCGAGGACATCGGCCAGGGCCCGCCAGCGACCGCCGGCTTGGGGGTTGCACAGCAGCACTACGTCATGCGGGTTCGGACTGCTCATCAGGTGGGTTCTCTCGTTATCGCGCCGGCGCGCGCTTTCGCTATCGCGCGGGTCCACGTTGGCGCTATCGCGCGTTCGCTGCGGACAGAAAGTCAGATTCTCCTCTAAAGCGAGGCCGGGGAGAATCCCCCATAGCAGCCGCTCTTTTTTGCGGCGAAGCGGGCCGCGGTGACCGTCGGGGACTACCGGGTCGGCAGGGCACCGCTTACCGCGTCGGCCTCGGGCACCAGGACCTTGGTCGCGCGCGGCGAGACGCGGACTCGCACCGTGCCGCTGGCCGAGACGACATAGCTCGGCTCTTGCGTGGTGTCGTAGGGATCTTGCAGGACATCGACCAGCTTGGTGCCGATGGGGAAGGGGACGCTCATGGCGCCTGCGCCGAAGGCGGTCTCGCTGGCCTGATCGTTGTGGACGTTGGTGACGACCAGGGCGGTCTTTTTGGGGCCGGCTGGCGCGCTGTAGCTGCGCGTAAAGGCGAGGATGCCGGCATCGCTTTCGACCCCGGTGTGATCGGTGGACCAGGCGATGCGTAGCTCGCCGCGGCGCAGCGGAGCGTAGGCCCGTCGCAGGCGGTTCAGGCGGGCCAACCACGTGAAGGTCTCGCCGTCGGTGCGATAGCCAGAGCTGCCCAGGCTCTCGCGCTGCTTGCCGGCCCCGCCGCGATAGACGTTGTCGAGCAGGGTGTCAAACATGCGCTCGCGGTTGGCGGGATCGTTGCCGCCGGCGAACTCTTGCTCGGTGCCGTAGTAGATGCAGGGGATGCCATCCTGCGTCAGCAAGAGCGACAGCGCATTGTGCAGCTTGCGGCGGGCGCTCTCTTGGGTGGTGAAGCAGGAATCGACCGGCGAGGCATAGCGCGCGACATCGTGGTTATCGAGGAAGTTGACCAGCAGCTTGGCCGGGGCAATCGGCTGCCCAAGCTCGTCGCTGGGACCGAGGGGGATGCCTTGCTGGTTATAGATCGGCGAGCCGGCGGCTGGATCGACGAGGCGAGCGCCATCCAAGGTGCGGAAGCGTTCGCTGCGCAGGCCATCGTGCAGGCGGGCCGAGAGCGGCTCGAAGAGCAGGCGGTCGTTCCACAGGGCCTTGACCCTGCTCGTCGGTGCGCCGCACTTCACCACGTCGGTGTAGACCTGGAACTTCTGGGAGAAGTAGAAGACCGAGTCGATCTCTTCTCGATACGTAAATTCACCCAGTAGGCTGTCGTCGCCGTCGAAGGCCTCGCCGAACATGAACCAGTTGGTCTTGGGGACAGAGAGCGGCTCGACGCCGTAGGGGCTGGCTTCGCCGCGGGCGTAGCGACGGATGGCTGGGCTGAACTCCTGCCAGAACTCGTGCTCGACGTGCTTGAGGGTGTCGATGCGGAAGCCGTCGAAGTCGAACTGGCGGATCATGCGCGCAAAGGCGACGATCAGGCCCTTGCGGACATCGGCGCGCCGGGTGTCGAGATCCTTGAGGCCGCCGGGAAAGTCGCCGGTCGTTAGCTGTTCCCAGCGGTCGTAGTTGGTGACGCGACCGCGGCGGTTATAGACACCGGGGCGGCTGAAGTCGAGGACCTCTTCTTCGTTTTCGCCGAAGCGCACCGGGTCGGGGATGGTGCGGTTGATCTCGGGGATGTTCAGGAAGCGAATGTCGGCGCTGCCCGAGGGGCCAAGGCCGTTTTGGCCCTGGATGCCGCGGCGGTCAAAGTCGGGATCGTACTCATCGGCGCGGGTCAGGCGGGCCAGCGGATCGGTCTGATCCAGCGACGATGAGCCAGTGACGATCTCGTCCGGCTGACCGTTGCCATTGATGTCGTAATAGAACAGCTGCCCGACGTGGTTGGCGACGATGTCGAGGATGACCTTCATGCCGCGGGCATGGGCTTTGTCGACCAGCTCGCGCAGCTTGGCTGGGCTGCCAAAGTGCGGGTTGATCTTGTTAAACGACTGCGTCCAGTAGCCGTGATAGCCGTCGAAGCCGGCGTCGTAGTCGATGTTCTTGACGATCGGCGAGATCCACAGCGCCGTAACGCCGAGGGCCGATAGATAGTCGAGGTGATCGATCAGACCCTGCCAGTCGCCGCCCTGGTAGCGTCCCAGAGCGCTGGGGATCACGCGATGGTCGTTGTTGATGTCGCCGTTGGCGAAGCGATCAACGATGACCTGGTAGATGATCTCGTCGCGCCAGTCGCCGCCGTTCATCAGGGCGGTGGTCGGGCGGCTGACGTCGTAGTCATCGCCGCAGCCCGGCGCAGTCGAAAGAGCCAGCAGCAGGCCGGCGAGGAGCGGGCGGGACAGGCCAGCGAGGCGACGGGGCAGAGCTGGATTCTTCACGGATGTTCTGCGCACCGCGGCAACCTAGCGCATGCCTGGCGGACAACAAAAGGAGAAACGGGGGAGCGGGGCGAGTGCCAGAGGAGGGCGAGCGGGGCTTGGGACTACTGCTTCTTGCCGGTAAATGGGGTCGAGATCTCGATGGAGGCACCGACGACGCCGGCCGCGGTCGGCTTGCCCTGTGCATCGACGGCACCGGCCCACAGGCAGCCGCCGGCAAAGCCGGTCTTGATCAGGCCGTTGGTCATGTTGCTGGCCGTCCACAGCGAGCCAATGCGCGCCGTCTCTAGTCCGGCGGTGGCCGCGGACAGGCCGAGCAGCACGCAGTTGACGCCGTTGGTGGCGATGCCGCCGCCAAGCAGCAGGCTGAAGCTGGTGCCGTCTTCGCTGATCAGGCCGAAGGCATCAGCCGACGAGGTCGTGATGGTGCCGTTGCACACCGGCTTGCAGTCGGGATTGGTGGTGCCGACGCCACACTCCGTCGCTTTGGGAGCAGTGGTGGTGCCGGAGCAGGTCTGGGTCGGGATGCGCGCCCACATGCGGTGCTGATAGGTCTTGTCGCGCTGGTCGATGGCGACGCTGGCCGGCCAGACCTCGCTGGGGCAGACGACCTCCGGCTTGCTGCAGTCGACGTTGAAGGCGTACGGCGCTCCCTGGTGGGTGACGGTGAAGCTGCCGCCGGCGGCCGGTAGCGACTGTGCGTAGACCGAGCCGGCGATCGTCACTTTGACGTCCATGGTCGTGCCGTAGCTGATCGCCCAGCTGCCGCTGACATTGGGGGCGGGATCGGTCGAGGAAAACGATCCGCCACAGCCGCCACCGCCGCCCTGCGCCCCCATTAGCAGGGGCAGCAGGCACAGCCCCAGGCCACCAAACAGGCTCGAATACTTCGCTACGTTGACTTGGCTACGCTCAGACTTTTTCATCACAGCACTCCGGTCATAAGGGTTAGGTTGCCCAGCCGCCGGAAGGTCAGCGGGCCCCCCATCCTAATCCAGAGTGGCTGGCGTTTTCGGGAATCGCCCGGCCGCGATCAAGAGCTCTAGGCGGGCCTGTCGGGCGGCGTCTTCGGCCTGGGTGGCGGCCGTGGCTGCGTCACGCGCCCGGCGCTCGGCATCGATGACCGCGAGGTTGTTGCTGATGCCGGCGCGGTAGGCTCGCATCGACAGCTGGCTGGCTTCTTCCGTCGCGTGGGCGGCGCCTCGGGTGGCCTGCTCGGCCTGCTTGGCATAGCGCAGGGCCGCCGTCGCGGCTCGCACCTCGGAGCGCGCCTGCAGCAGGGCCAGCTGCTGGCTGTTGCGGATCTGGCGATAGTTGACCCAGCGCTCGCCCCGCACCCCGTAGCGCAGGCCGCCGTCGAACAGCGACCAGCTTAGATCGAAGCGCGCCTGCCAGCCGAGCTGCGGCTGCACGATCGACGGCGGATCTTGAAAGAAGGGCGCGAAGCTTAGCTGCAGCTGCGGCAGAAAGTCGGTCCAGCCGTGGCGGATCAGGCGCGCGCTGGCCCAGGCTCGCGCCTGCAGCAGCCGCAGATCGCTGCGGAACAGCGCCAGATCATCGAGGACCTGTGACTGCCGCGCGCTCCCCTCGGTGACCGCCGCCAGCTCGCGCTCGAGCGCGTCGGCATCGGCGAAGCTGGGCGCCTCGCGACAGTCCAGCGGCTGGTCGGCAGCCAGGATCAGCCCCAGCGCTTCGCGGGCTCGCTGCCGGGCGGACTGCGCTTGTGCCAGCTGACCTCTGGCCAGCTGCAGCTCGCTATCGGCCCGCACCGCATCGAGGCGATTGCCGAGGCCGCCGGCCAAGCGCTGGCTGGCATAGTCGGCGTGGGCCTGGGCGGTGGCGAGGGCCCGCTCGCTGACCTCTTGCAGGCGCCCCTGCGCGATGACCGTAAGACAGCTGCGGGCTGCGGTCATGGCCACTTGCCGACGCGCCTCGTCTAGGCTGATCTCGGCGACGCGACGACCGTCGCGGGCGTGCAGCCAGCTGGCCCAGCGGGACGGCGCCAGCAGCGGCACCGCTGCGGTCAGGTTGCCCGAGGTCTGATTGGCTCCCGCCACCAGGCGCTGCGTATCGCCGGTGCCCAGCACGCGATCGTTGTCGAGCCGGGTGTAGTTTAGGCCCAGGGTCAGCGTCGGCAGCGAGGCGGCTCGGGCCTGTGCCATCAGCGCCTGGGCGCGATCGATCTCCAGCCGCGCCGCTTCGATGCTGAGGCTGCGCGACAAAGCCGTGACGATCGCGTCGTGAAACGTAATCGCCAGCGGCGCGTGGCTGGGAGCAAGCTCCTGAGCCGCCGCACTGAGCGGCAGCAGCGACGGGAGCAAGCACAACAGCCAGCCGAGGCGGCCGAGCCGCGGTGCCAGCCCGCCAGAGCGGCGATGGGATGTGGTGCAGCAGCGACGATGCAGACGCAGGGCCAGGCGGGGCCGCCAAGCAGAGAAAAAACCGGACGTCATGGCCGCGCCATGGTCCCCGAAGTCGCCCGATCGGTCTATGGGAAGAAGCTAGATTTGCGCCAGCAGCACGACTTTGTCTTGGGCCGAGAACGTCACCTTGGTCGACTTGCGGGGGTTTATCCGCACGCCCTGCGTGATCTTCTGCTCATCCGCAGAGAGCAGGCGGTAGCCGAGCGCCACTTCTCCACGCCGCCTGGCCGCTTCGACGACGGTATAGAAGTTCACCGGCACGCCGGGCCGCACATAGTGATCGATCGGCTTGAGGTAAAGCTCCGAGCCATCGGCGTTAAACAGGTCATCCAAGAGCAGGTCGGGGGACTCTGCCATCTGCGCCAGCAGCTGACTGACCAGCTTGTCGCCGACGATGACGTCATCGGCACGGGTCACCTCGGCGAGCTCGCGGTTCCGGGTGTCGAACATCTCACTGACGATGGTGAAGGGGTTGCCGTGCTTTTCACCGATGTCGCGCAGGTGCAAAAGGGTAATCAGCGTCGCTGCATCGGCTTCCTGTGCGCTGAGCTTTTCGTTGTTCCCGAGCACGATCACGTGGTGATAGCCATGCACTTCCAAGCTCTCTAGCGCGCCGCGATCGGTGGTGTCGCCGGCCCGGAAGCTGACGCTGAGGTTCTTGAGCTGGCTCCGCTGCTTTTCGATCTGGTTGCCAATGTCCGGCTGCTCGGCAACCACCGTCAGGACCGAGCCAGCCAGCATGTACTGATCGAGCTCGCGGATGATCAGCACCGCTTTGCGATTCCAGCCCAGGATCAGCGTGCGCTCACTTGTGCGCTCTTCCGGCTGCGCCGCGCACAGCGCTGACTCATCAATCTCGACCTCGGCCAGCGTCTTGCCCGACAGCTGGATGGTATCGTCATCGCGCGAGACGGCGATCAGGCGATCCTCGGCGGTGATCGGGGTGTCCATCGCTGGGTTGAACAGCGACTTGCCATCGCGCTGCAGCCCGACCAGCGCCGAGTCCTCAAAAGCGAGCAGAGCTTCGCCGAAGGTCTTGCCGACCAGCTGGGGCTCGCTCCTCATGTACATCTCGTCACCGTCGAAGCCGAGCAGCTCGGCATAGACCGCCGACAGGCCGATCTGGCGACAGGTCTGCACCGTGATGCGGGCGATCATGTCATCGACCTGCAGGACGCGAGCGCTGTGCTTGCCGATCAGCTCCGCAACCTGCTTGTTCCGCGGCGAGCGGATCTCGGCGACGATCGGGCAGCGGCGTGTGACGTGCGCCTGCTCCTGCTCGCGGGTCAGCGCCAGCAGCGTCTTTATCACCTGCGGATCGGGATCTTTGGTATCCGGGGCCAGGATGACGATGACCCGCGCGTCGTCGGGATTGACCAGCGCTAGGTCCGTCAGATCGATCGGGCTGCCGGTGCGACAGACGACGCGCGTGTGGCCGAGGTTTTTGACCTTGTCGCGGATCAGATCCTCCATCTCGACCTTGTCTCTTTCGGCCAGCACGACGATGCAGGCGTCTTCTTTGTTCTGGTTCGCTTCGACGAGCTCGCTGACCAGCTGAAAGATGTGCTGCGACCAGCCGAGGATGATGGTGTGCCCCTGCTCGACGACCAGCGAGCGGCCTTTGCGCAGGTTGCGGATGCGGTTCTGAATGCCGCCGGTCAGCAGGCCAATGAAGATACCGCCGATAAACAGGCTGCCCAGCGTCGGGATAAACGTGCCGATGACATACAGCAGCGGGCCGACGCCGACCGTCAGGTTGAGCGTGCGCTGCCAGCCCTGCCAGGTCAGGAGCGCGAAGCCCGGCCGCATGCCGCCCGGCCCGATCGGCGCGGAGTGCGAGAGCGTGATCACCGTCGCGCTGAGCAGGGCCAAGAGCCCGCCGATGACGAACAGCCAGATGATGAGCGCACTGGGGCCGCGCGACAGGGTGGCATCCAGGCGGTAGCGGAGGCGATCGATCAGTCTGAACCGAGCCATGGCCGCTTATTGTGCCGACGGCACGCGGGCTTAAGTCAAGCTGCTTGCAGGCGGCGCGCGGGCCTTGTGCGCCGGGCGGCCGGGCGGCCGGAAAATTCAGACCTATTCGCTGCGCCGGTGGTCGCGTTATCGTGCGCCGATCATGAGGCCTACGACGCTCC
>CAZVMD010000302.1:0-9092 GCA_964628555.1 uncultured Myxococcales bacterium
GGCCTGCTCCGCCCCGACCCCAGCGCCCCCCCCACCGCCTTCATCCACTCCCTACGCCGCCGCCCCGCGCTGCAGAACTTTGTTGGCTTGTTGCGGGGTGGAAATCGCTGAGATTGCCGCGAATTAGAGGCGTCATTTCCTGAGCCTCACCATAGGTTAAGTATTGTTTTCTACGAATAATATGAATGAATCAATGCTTGACTGAAATTCAGTAATAATTTGGCTGATTTATAAATGGTCATTGCATGGCGATCTGCCAGAATGAGAAACTGATAAGCATCTCAGAAGATATTGGGCAGACATCGAAAGCGCTTGCTCTTTTGTGGTCATGGCTCCGGTCGGACCATATGAAGACATTGACCTCTGCCCATCTTCACTTCTGTGTATTCATGCTGTTGACTATGTAGGGGGCATCAACATGGCCAGAATGAAGAATATCCTGCTAGCCGCGAGTCTCTTTAGTGGGCTAACTGCGTGCGGCGCTGAATCAGCGAGAACGCCGGAAACTATCAATCGGCCGCAGCCGGCTCTTGGTTGGAATGCTCTTGGTTGGAACGCGCTAGGCTGGAACGCACTAGGCTGGAATGCGCTGGGTTGGAATGCGCTGGGTTGGAATGCGCTGGGCTGGAATGGAACGTCATTTCTGTGGCAGGGCCTGGGTTGGAATGGAACGAATTTTACAAATCCTCTGATGACTGCCGATTGGGGACTGGCGCCATGGATTTCGGATCCGACGGTCACGGGTGATGAGCGTGCAGCGCGCTTGAACGCACTTTCCTACTGGACTAGCTGTGCCTGTGCCGCTACTGATCACCTACAATGGCAAGGCCCAGACCCCTATACCGGTGCGCCGATTACGCGGACTTTCGACGGTGCTTTCGGCCTTGGTAGCACTTGGTGCACGGGGACGGCGACGGTGCCAGTCTCTGAATTAGAGGCGGTTTCATCTTGTCTGTTGGCGCGAATTAACAATAAAGGCATTCATAACGCATTATCAATCCGCGGCGCAGAGACGACATTGAAGTTGGCTGATAACGAAAAGTTGTTCATGGCTTATCCCGAAGGGCAGCTATGGGCTAACTTGTGGGATAGCTCGGCCTCGTTCAGTGATCCAGCGTCTGGGTTTTTCTATAAAAACGAACGTGCATATGGTTGCTATTTCCCGCCATCCGCAAGTACTACGTATCAATTATTGAAAGATCTAGGCACTATCATTGGCCGTACATGTGAGATAGACGGCTGTGGCGGTGCCGCACACACCGCGCAATCATGTTTCCAGAATGGAAACGTCGATGGGGCCAAGTCGATGGCATATGCCGATTCGGCACTAACTATCCCAATCGGCTATACCTATGATCCTGCTACCACCAGTGCCGGACCTAGCAATAGCAGCGGCAACGGCTACCAAGATTGGTTAAGTGGTACCCCGAAAGCCGTGCACTACAATAACTCTAAGCGCCGGATGTCAGTCTTCCTGGGCGCTTGGGCCGATCTGGAAACCGGCAACTGGAAGGGGCCGGGCTATACCTGCGATGCGTCCTGTGCGCCCTTTGATGGCTGCGCCTGCTATGAGCATTACTGTGCTTCTGGCTTTGAAGGCGGCGGTGGCGGTGGCAGCCAGCTATGTGAAGCGCCCAGCTTCTGCAACAACTGCCAGACGGTGGTTCGTCACCCCGGTCCTGCCTGCTGGGGCACTGACGCGACCTGTCTGCCGGGTGACTGCGTGCGTGACCACAAGCTGACCGGGCTGGCCCCCGGCTGCTGGCTGCCCATCCAGTTCACGCGGCCGCACGATGTGCTCAGCGGAGCGCCGGTCGCCGGCGTGGCCAACAAGCATAAGGCTGGAACGCTGCTCTTCCGCTACGCGCACGTCGGGCCCGGCCCGGCCGGCGTCCTGCTGCAGGACATGATTCGCGGTGTGCCCATCGTGGCCGGCGACTTTGCCCCGACCGGCAGCCACGATATCTACGCCAACCAGCTGATCTATCCCATCTATCCCGGCCGCAGCGTGTTTACCGGCGCGCTGCCCGGCATCGAGATCTCGCTCTCGGCAGACCCCGGCCGCGCCTTCCCTGAGCTCGACTACGCCCAGATCCACATTGGCCCGCCGTTTGGTCAGTCGCCGCGCGAGCTGTACTGGCAGCGTGGCCCGATCGACTTTAAGCCGGGCGACACCGCCTGCCTGTCGATTACCGTCGAGAACGATACCGACTTCGCGCAGGCCGGCGATATCCGCATCCTGCCCGAGGTCGCCGGCGCACCGCTTCAGCAGCAAGACATCACGGTCAGCCACAACGGCATGTCCGTGAGCTATGTCCTCGATGTCAACGACAGCCCGTGGTCGAAGTGGATCGATACCTTCCGCACCGATGCGCCCACCAACGGCACCTGGGACGTCTGCATCAACAACGCCACTGACTATGGCTCATTCCTCGGCGCCTCGCTGGAGCTGAAGCAGCCCTAAGCTCGCCGCCTCCTTTGCTGCCGGCCAAGCCTGCGTCGGCCGCCCCACCCACAACCATTCGCATGCAGTCAGACTGGCGCGCTGCTCCGGCGCGCTGCCCGGCTACGGCGCGCGCGCCAGGGTCTGCGCTTCGGTGAGGGTCTGTCCGAAGCGTGCGAGGAGGAGGGAGTCGGCTTTGGTTGCGGATTCGAGGAGGTGAGCGGCGCGAGCGGCGAGGGACTTGGCGTCGGCCGGAGCCGGTGCGCGCTTGGCTTGGGCGAGAGCGAGGAGTCCGGAGGTGTTCAGGCAGAGGGGGTGGTGTGGATTGATGGCGAGGCACTTGTCGACGGCGTTGTTGACGGCGTCGGCGTGAGCCGCGCGCTCTTTTTCGGAGAGAGCGGGGAGGTCGAAGAGCCTGCGATGGGACTCGGCGAGGGCGAACCAGGCGTCTGGGAAAGGCTCAGGGCTTTGTGTGGCGTCGGCGGCTTTATTGCGGGCGTCGCCAAGAGCGGGAAGCGGGTTTTTTCCAGACGCGAGGTCAAAGTCAGCGCGTACCCACTGGGCCTGGGCGGCGAGGGTGCGGCAGAAGGCGTCTTTGTCGGCGATGGCGAGGCAGCGCTGCAGGGTCTGGGCGAGGGCGGCGAGAGCGGCAGTGGGGTCAGTGCCAGACTCGGCGGCGACGCGGGCCTGCAAGAGCTCGGTGAGTGCGGCGTACTGCTCGGCATCGAGGAACTGTCCGCCGATCTTGCGAATGGAGTCGAGGGTGGACTTGGCGCGGGAGAGGAGGGGCTCGGCCTTGAGGCGGCCGAGGAGAAGTCGCTCCGCAGCGCGAGCGAGGGCGGTGAGGAAGTTGATATGACACTGCTGGAACTGCGGGTTGACGGTGGTGCAGTGCTGCCAGGCCGCGGTGGCGCGGGTGACGATCTCGTCGATAGCCTGCCCGCTGCTGGCGAAGCTAAGGAGTCTCGCGTTGGCGAGGAGGATGTTCTGCTGCGCGATGAGGTAGGTGGGATCGAGGGCGGCAGCATCGCGCTCGTAGAGCAGGGTTTTTTCAAAGAGGGCCTTGGCTTCGGGATTGCCGTGTAGCTGCTGATACATGCCGAGGACGGTATAGGTGACCGCGAGGTCGTTGAGTCCCCAGAGGAAGCGGGGGTGCTTTTGCACGGCGGGTTCGAGGAGCGCGATGGCCTTGCGGATGAGGGGCTCCGGGTTTTCGCCGCGCCCTTGCGCAGCGTCGGCAGTGAACGCCGAGCAGCCGGCGGCGACATCGCGGGCATACGGATTGTCGGGCTCCGTGAGCAGCACGCCTTGCATCTCGTCGAGGCAGGTCTTGACGCGGTCGGCGGCGCTCTGTCCGGTGCCGAGGGTCATGCTGGTGAGGAGGGCGGCGTATCCCTTTTTTAGTCGTCCGCGGATGCGGTCGGGCTCTGCTTGGGTGGCGCGGTCTGCGGCGGAGACGGCTTTTGCGTAGGCGAGCTCGGTGTTTTTGCCTCGTCCGGCGTCCATCTCGATGAGTCGGACCCAGGCTTCGGCGAGACCTTCGTAGACCTCGCTGTCGCTGCGTCCGATGTCTGCGGCTTGCTCGAAGCGGCGTACGGAGTCAGCGAAGAGCTTTTCTGCGTCGTCGTACTTGCCGGAGTCTCTGGCTTTGAGAGCGCGCTCAAGGAGCACATCGCCCATGAGCTTGTAGCCTTCGTAGAGCCAAGGGGCCTCGGCCTGAGCCTTTTCAGCGGAGGCGAGAGCGCGGTCGAAGTCACGCTGGTAGAAGGCGATGAGGGCTTCGAGGAAGGCGGGTGAATCAGAGAGGAAGGCGCGGCTTTTTTGGAGGGAGTCGATAGCGGGCAAAAGGAACTTGGGCTCCAGGTCTTTGAGCTGCTTGTCTGCCCAGTCGCCGCCGCCAGCGAGCCTGGCTTCGTACATAGCGAGCTCGTAGAGTTTTCCGCGAACGAGTCCGAGAGCGTAGTGAACGTCAGCGGCATCGACGCCGTCGCGGAGAGCAGCGAGGAGTTCGTTGAGGGCGTCGGGATACTCGTGGAGAGCGAGGTGTCCTCGTCCGAGGGCATAGTGACTGAGGCCGCTGGCGAGGGTCCCGCCGCGCTGCAGCTCTTTGGAGAGGGCGTGCATGCGGATGCGAACGAGAGCTTTTTCACGTCCGAGGTCGTGGAGAGGAAGCTGGCGAGCGGAGCGGAGGAGCCACTCCATCTTGGCGATCTGCTGACCGAGGTTCTGAGCCAGCCGGGCCTGCTCGCGGGCGGCGCGATCGCGCTCGGCAGCGACGATGCGGGTGCGCACACCATAGGCGATGAGGCCAGACAGCGAAAGCAGCAGGGCGGTGGCCAGGGCGACAAGCGGCTTGTGCTTGCGGGCCCGCCGCAGCAGGCGCTGACCGATGCCGATGTGGCGGGCTTTGACCGGCTCGCCGTCGAGATAGCGGCCCAGATCGTCGGCCAGGGCCTTGGCCGAGTCGTAGCGCGCCGACTGCTCTTTTTCCAGACACTTGAGGGTGATGGCTTCGAGATCGGCGGGGATCTGCGCATCGACCTTGCGCAGCGGCGTCGGCTCGGCGGCGATGACGGCCAGCAGGGTGTCCATGTCGCCGGTCGCGGCATACGGCGGCTTCTGCGCCAGAAGCTCGTACAGCGTGACGCCGAGCGCATAGACATCGGTGCGGCGATCGAGGTGCTTGGTGTCGCCGCGCGCCTGTTCCGGGGCCATGTAGCGGGGCGTGCCTTCGATGATGCCGGTGCGGCTCTGGTCACCAGCGGTCTCGCGCGCTAGGCCAAAGTCCATGACGTAGGGATGAAAAGCCCCGTCGGGAGTGCGCTCGACCATGATGTTGCTGGGCTTGATGTCGCGGTGGATCAGGCCCTGCTTGTGCGCGCTGTGTAGCGCCTCGGCCACCTGCTGGATCACGCGCACTTTTTCGAAGAGCGACATGTCGTCTTGCGCGCGGTGCAGCGGTCGGCCGGCGATTAGCTGCATGCAGATGTACGGGTACGAGGCCTCGCCATCCGCCGTCGGCAGCTCGCCGATTTCGTAGACCTTGCAGATGTGCGGATGCTCCAGCGAGGCCTGCAGCCGGGCTTCGCGCAGGAAGCGGCGGACGACGCCCTCGCCGCGCGTGTCGTCGTTCTGTCCGAGCATGGGGTGGATGATCTTCAGCGCCACCATGCGGTTTAGGCGTGGATCGCGGGCCTTGTACACCGCGCCCATGCCACCGGCCCCAAGCACCGACTGCACCTCGTAGCGATCCCACTTCTGTAGCGAGCGCGGGATGCCGACATAGGGCACCGAGGGCGCCGAGCGTGGCGCCGAGGCGGCTGCCCCACTGCGCACGGCACCGATCGAGCGCGTCGAGCCGACCTCATCGTCTTCTTCATCGGCGTCCGCGGCCTCGCCGGCTGGCTCGGCTTCGGCGATCGCGGGTTGGCTCGGCTCGGCAGCGCTCTTATCCATCGCTGCCTGCTCGGCCGGCGGGACACGCTCAGCGGTCGACTTGCCCTGGCCAAGCTGCCGGCGTGGCGGGTTTGAGCCGTCCTGTGTCGGCGCCAGCCCGGGATCAACGGCGATCGGAGGGGCGGCGTTAGCCGGCTGCCCAGCGGCTGGCTCTACGGCGGCCGGCGTCGCGGCGGAGGACTCGCGGCGATCGAGCGTCCGATCGAAGGCCAGCCCCGCGCGCGATTCGTCGTCTACAGCGGGGGACGGGGACGAAGGCGACTTTTTCGGCACTTCATCACTATATCACCGTCGCTGTCGCGCGTTACGCTCCACCTCTAGGGTGCGGTCTCCGCCAACAGTCGCATGCGGATGCCGCCCTTGGGGCCGACCGTGCCGGGACGGTGGACAAAGCCGACCGGCCCGGTCTCCAGGCACTCGAAGCGATAGCGCGAAAGCAGGGCGAACAGCACCTGTTTCATCTCGTAGGTAGCGAAGGCAGCCCCCAGGCAGCGACGGGCACCGCCGCCAAACGGCATGTACTCAAAGGGACTGTACGAGCGATCGAGGAAGCGCTGCGGCAGGAAGCGCTCGGGCTCGGGGTACAGGCTCTCTAGGCGATGGGTGACGAAGGCCCCGGCCGCCACGTTGTCCCCCGGCTGCAGTGCATAGCCGCCGAGCGATAACGGCTTCTGCAGGCGACGATGGATGATGTGCACCGGTGGGTACAGGCGCAGCGTCTCGTCGATGACCGCTGACAGGAAGGGCAGGCGAGCGATGACTTCGGGGTCGGCATCGGCAGGGTGGGGGGCAAGCTCCTCGTGCAGCCTGGCTAGCTGCTCGGGACTCTGGTGCAGGCAGTAAAAAGCCCAGGCCAGCATGACCGCCGTCGTCTCGTGTCCAGCGACGATCAGGGTCAGCAGCTGATCGAAGATCTCTTTGTCCGAAAGACCACTGCCGTCTTCGTCCTTGGCCGAGAGGAGCAGGCTGAGGATGTCTTCGCGTCCGGCCGGCGCCGCGCGGAATTCACGGCACAGCTCGTTGACGAGCTCCTGCAGTCGCTCGACGCGGCGCAGCAGGCGGGCAAACGGGCTCAGGCCAAAGATGCGGAAGCGAAGCTGCGGCATCAAGGCCAGCGGCGAGAAGGCGTCGAGCATGGCCAGAATCGCCTGGCGGAACTCCTGCATGCGCTCGCGCGAGTCGACGCCGAACACCGCTTCGATGATGACGTCGAGGGTGATGTTCTGAGCGACATCGACCATCACAAACGGGCTGCCGCGCTCGATGCGCCCGGCCCAGTCAAGGGCCCGCTCGCGCATCAGCCGGCCATAGGCACGCATGCGCGCGCCATGAAAAGGCGGCATCAGCAGCTTGCGCTGCCGCTTGTGCTGCGCGCCGCTCGTGGCCAGGACCGACAGATCGAGCAGGCCCTTTAGGATGTCGGCGCCGGTCGAGACGAAGGTGTCGGGCTCGGCGCTGAAGATCGCCTTGTTGCCCTCGGGCGAATAGGTGATGACGGTGGCGCCAAAGGGCAGCGGGACGGTGAAGGGATCGCCGTACTTTTTGGCGAAGTCGACGAAGGTGACTGACAGATCGAACATCGCCCGAGCCAGCATGAAGGCGCTCGGTCCAGGGGGGAGACGCTTGCCCATCGGATCCTCCTCACGTAAGTGAAGCACGGTTTCGCGTCGCGCTTCCAGGTCAGGAAGGCCACTCTGGTGGTCCGCGGCGCGGCGCCGGTGGCGGGCAGGCCGCTTAGCAGGCGACCAAGAGCGTGGCGTCGTCGTTGGGCAGGGCGAAGGTCTGAAAGAGCTGGATCGCCAGGTCGTCGATCTCGACGCGCTGCCAGGGCAGGCGCAGCTGGCTGGCCAGTCCGTCAGAAAACAAGCAGACGATGGCGTTTTCCGGCAGCGGGTGCTGTTCGACGCGGACTTCGAAGTGCCCCAGGTTGCCGCGGCCATGACCCAGCACGGCATCGGTGCCGCAGGGCGACCACAGACGACCGCTGCCGTAGAACACCACGACGCGGACATTGCCGACGGTGGTGCTGCGTATGGTGCGGGCCTGCAGGTCGATATCGGCCACGCCCAGCGTCGCGCCGCGTGTCCCGGCCACGTGCGCATGCGCCGCGTAGACGGCCTCGCTGACATCGAGCTGGGTATCCCGTCGCAGCGCCTCGACGGCTCGCCGGGCCGCCTCGCGCGCCAGCGGGCCATGGCCCAGGCCATCGGCGACCACCAGCCGCAGCTTGTTGTCCCGCCGCACGACCAGGCTCATATCGCCGGACTCTTTTTCGCGCGGGTGGGGGCGCGAGATCAGCATGATGCGGCTGATCGCATCCTTGGGGCACCAGCGCCAGCCGGCGATGGCGGTCAGGGTCTCGCTGCCCGTCGCTGGGCTGCCGCTGCGGGTCGGCACCGGGCCGACATACATCGGCGTGCTGTCGCTGGCCAGGCGTCCGCGCAGCGCTCCCCACTCCAGCCGAGCCGAGCGCGACAAGGCCGACAAGGAACAGCAGGCTCGCTCGCCGCCGTGGCGCAGCATGCGCCGCACGACCTCCGAGGTCGCCTCCAGGAGCTCGGACTGCACCGCCGCCGGGAGCTGGGTCGACTGCACGAACTTCAGGCAGTCCTGATACACCTTGGCCAGGTCGGTGCTGGCATCGAGCGGCAGCGTCAGCAGGACCTCAGCGATGCTGCCCGAGAGAAACGGGCTCGACGGGTCGGCGCCAGGGGGGACGCTGCCCGCCAGGCTTCCCGACAGTGTGGCGGGGCCTTTCTGCACCGCCGCTGGCTCGCCGGGCCGCGAGGGGGGAGGACCCGAAGGTGGCGGTGTGGCAGACAGGCAAGTCTCCTTGAGGAGCGTGAGGCAGGTTCAGAAAACCGGTCGTCGAGAGGGCCGGGCGACTAGACATCCAGCTCGGGGGCCGACAGCGCCTCCAGAGCCGACTCCAGGTCGAGGGCGGTCTCAAACCCAGAGGCCGAAAAGCCCATCTCGGTCAGCGTCAGCGCAATGGCCGGCGTCATGCCCGAAACGATCGTGCGGGTGCCCATCAGGCGCGCCATCTGTGCCGTATGCACAAAGGCCCGCGCCGTGTAGGTATCCAGCACCTGCATGGCCGAGATATCCAGCACCAGGCCGCGCGCACTCTTGCGCTCTAGCTCCTTGAGGATGTCGCTCTGCAGCTGCTCGACCAGGATGTCGTGTAGATCCG
>CAZVMD010000303.1:0-9086 GCA_964628555.1 uncultured Myxococcales bacterium
GATGCAGGAAGCCGATGATGCCTAGCTGCCCGGCGTGATAGTTGATGACCGCCAGCGTGTAGGTCGCGGCGCGGATGGTGTAAAGCTCGACGAAGCGCAGCGATAGGCCGAAGCCGCGAAACACAAAGTACATGGCCAGCGTATCGGCCGAGCAGTTGAGCACCGCCATGCCCGCCGAGACCAGGAGCAGGAAGCCCAGCGGCGCTCGCGTCATCGCCTGCTGTAGCTCGACAAACGGGATGCCACGCACCGCATAGACCAGCGCCAAGCCGGCCACCAACAGCGGCAGCAGACGGCGCCACAGCGGGCGCGCGGGGTGCGGGGCGGGGCTGACTGTCGGAGCGGGAGACTGGGCGGCAGGCGAGGCCTGAAAAGAGGAACCCGGCGTGGTCCCCCCTGAAACTTGCGGTGGGGGCTTAGTCATGGATAACGAGTCGTTTCTTGCGTACGGCTGCGTCGCACGATATTTTCGAGCCGATTTTTGCGCAAGAGAGGCTTTCGTGGCACGTCCCGAAAAACCGGAACCGACCGAGACCAATGATCGAATCCCAGGCGGCCCCAGCGATGAGGCCGATGCCGACGGCTACCGCCGCACCCGCCGCCAGTCCCTACGCGAGGGCAGCAAGCCCAGCCCAGGCAAAAAGAGTGGCGCCCGCGGCAGCGAGGCCGACGCCAAAGCCGCACCGCCCGAGGGGGTACGTGGCTTTATCGAACAGCACTGGGAGGGCTGGCTGAGCCAGGTGCTGCTCATGGCCATCGTCGGCGTGGGCATCCTCGGCTACAAGATGGAGTGGCTGCGCGAGGGCACGATCGGCCTGGTCCTCGTCGGTGGCATGCTCGCAGTCGCGATCTACGGCACGGCGGCTCCGACCTACGACCTGATTGAGAACAAGACCGCACGCACGCTGTTCGCCGTCCTGGCCATTGTCTGGGCCGCCGCGGTGGGCTACCCGGCGCTGCGCAAGGCGGTGCCGCGCAAGGTGCTCGGCGAGACGGTGCTGACCACCGGCAGCCTCAGCACCAAGGTCACCATCGGCGAGAACGCGACTGGCCCCTACGATCTGACGGCCAGCGGCACGCTGCGCCCCGACGCCGGCCAAGAGAAGCGCGTCGACTACGCCATCAAGGTCAGCGGCGACGGCGGCCAAGAGACCGAGCTCAGCGGCGAGTTCAGCGTGCAGATGCATCAAGCGCGCGTCCGGCGTGGCTCGAACCTGTGGAGCGAGCAGCACAACCAGGTCGAGCATCGCCTGCCCGGCGCACTGCGCGGCAAAGAGCTGACGATCAGCACCGAGAGCGTCGACGAGCTCCTGCAGAGCGGCCTGCACATCTCGCTGCATCCGCAGAGCCTCGACCCGCAGTGGTTCATGTGGGCGGGCGTGCTGGTGGTCTTGGCCATGCTGTTTGTCGAAGCGCGAGTCGGCGACTCGAAGACCAAGACGCACCTCATCATGGCCTCGGCCTCGACGCTGATCTTCTCGTACTGGTTTCAGAAGAATGCCACCGCCAGTCGGCTGGTCTCGCCGGCCCTCGATGCCCTGCTACTCGCTGCGGTGACCGGTGGCATTGGCGGGACGCTGGTCGGTGCGGTGGTCCGTCGCATCAGCGGTCGCGATCGCCTCAAGCCGCGCAATCCCGAAGACGCCGAAGAGCCCGGCGCCGACCGGGGCGAAGACAAGGCCGCCGCCGAGACCTAGTCGCCCCGCCTGCCGCCTGCCCCGCCGATGTCGCAGCCCGCTGCCTCGGACACGCTGCCCGCCCCCGCTCCCCTCCCCCCGGTTACTCGCTTCGCTCCGTCACCGACGGGCTACCTGCATCTGGGGCACGCCTTCTCGGCCCACTACGCCTATCGCGCGGCGCGCCAGGCGGGCGGGCGCTTCCTGCTGCGCATCGAAGACATCGACAGCGCGCGCTGTCGCCCCGAGCTCACCTCCGCTCTCCTCGACGACCTGCAGTTCCTGGGGCTGCGCTGGGACGGCGAGGTGCGACGGCAGTCACAGCACCTTGACCAGTTTGGCCAAACGCTCGACGCGCTGGCCAGCTTGGGCCTGCTTTATCCCTGCTTCTGCACCCGGGCCGAGATCGCCGCCGAGGTCGCCGCGGCCGGTGGTGCGCCGCACGATCTGCCGGCCCCGCCGACCACACCGACTGAGCTGCCACCGCCGCAGGTGGGCATGCTGTATCCCGGTACCTGTCGCCGCCTCAGTCCCGAGCAGGCCAGGGCTCGTATCGAGGCTGGCGACAGCTATGCCCTGCGTCTGCACAGCACCCGGGCCCTGACCCTGGCGGCAGCGCGGGTCCCAGGCTCGCTGTCGTTTACCGATCGCCGCTTTGGCCGCGTCGCGGTCCGCCTCGACCACCTGGGAGACGTCGTGCTCGGACGCAAAGAGATCCGCGCCAGCTATCACATCGCTGTGACCCACGACGATGCGCTGCAGGGTGTGACCTTGGTGACGCGCGGCGAGGATCTGTTCCACGCCACCCATCTGCACCGCGTCCTGCAGGTGCTGCTGGGCTTTGCCGAGCCGCTTTACGACCACCATCCGCTGCTCACCGATGCGCACGGCGAGCGCCTGGCCAAGCGCCGCGGCTCCCCGTCGCTGCGCAGCCTGCGACAGCAAGGCCTGTCGGCGAGCGCCATCTGGGCCTTGGCCGGTCTGCCGCCGCTTTGTTAGGTGCGCCCGCTGGCGCCTGGCGCGACGGGCTCAGCGCGGCGCAGTCATCGCCGCCCGCAGTGCCAGGCCGGTCTGCACCACCAAGCCCAGGCCGGACAGCAGCAGCAAGACGCAGACCCAGCGCGCAAAGCGCTGCGGCGCCAGTCGGCGATGCAAGAGCTCGCCGAGCAGCACCGCCGGCAGAAACGGCAGCGACAGCAACAGCGACAGGAGCAGCGAGTCGCGATGAAACAGGCCCAGCGACCCATAGTTGTAGATAAGCGGCAGGTTGAGCCCGAACCACAAGCAGGCCAGTGTCGCCCGCAGCTCACTCTTGTCGGCCAGGCGCCGTCGCAGCACATACACCAAGAGCGGACCGCCCGAGCCAAATACGCCATGGATGTAGCCGCCAAACAGCAGCAGCAGCCCGCGCCAAAGCGGGCCCAGCGGCCGGCTCACCTCGGCGGTCGGGGCCTGCAGGCGAGCTAGCTCGACGATCGCCAAGACGACGACCAGCCCAGCGAAGGCCAGCTTCAGGCCGGCGTGCGCCGAGTGGCGAAAGGTCAGGAGCCCCAAGAGCAGGCCTGGCAGCAGCGCGGGGAAGAGCTCCAGCAGCAGCACGCGAAAGCGCACCTTGCCGAGCTGGCGCAGAGCGGTAAACGCGGACAGCGCGGTGTTCACCGGCACAAAGGCCGGCAGCACCACCGACAGCGGTAGCAGCAGGGCCGACAGGGCGACTACGATGACTGTCGCGCCGAAGCCAATCGCCTGCTGCGTCGTCGACGCCAGGAGCACAATCACCAGCAGCGCGGCAAGCACAGCGGACGACAACGCAGCCTCGCTAGCCACGCCCCGACATGGCGTGCATCAGCTGGGGGGACTTTCGCGAAGAACTGGGCATGGGCAGCGGGAAGCGGCTGGCGGTCGGCAGGGCTGGCTCGCCGCGACGAGGCTATCCCTAAGCGAGGCCCGAAACAACTCTGCCGTTCCCATATGCCTACATTCAGGCTTAGTGGTCATTAGGGACTATTTCCTTCGTTCTTTGTTTACATTTTTTTCATCTATCCCCGAAAGAGAGATATTGGCTGGCTACTACGTGGGTCTGGTGACCCCAGTGCGGTATCCAAGGCCGGGTCTACTGCCCCCATTTTCCGTCTGAGAGTGTGCCGCCCGGTGTGATAATCAGGCCATCTGCGGGCGAGAGTCAGACCGTGGCATACGTAGATAAATTACCTGTCGGCTCCGGTCGAGCCACCACAATCTGCGACTGAAAATCAAATCAATATTTTATTAACGATGATATTCTGTCCTCAGCTTTCAATTCATAACCGGGGGGATTTATGAAACGACAACGGCTTCTCTCTTCGATCATGCCGGGCTTGCTCATGCTGGCGGCGGCGGCGGTAGGCTACGTCGCCGGCTGTAACACGACGGACATCGGCGGCACGCCGATCGACATCGTGGACATGGGTGACCCGGCGCAGATGGCGGCCTGTGCCGCTGCGAACGCCAACTGTGGCCTGGTCGGCGACGGCAAGGGCGGCATCTACGACTGCGGCAAGTGCGCGCCGCCGACCACCTGTGGCGGTGGTGGCACGCAGTTCCAGTGCGGTGGCGATCAGGGCTGCGTCCCGCTTGATCAGGCCACGGCCTGTGGCGCGCTCGGCGCCACCTGCGGCGAGGTCTCGGACGGCTGCGGCGGCACGGTCAGCTGTGGTACCTGCAGCGGCACCGACACCTGTGGCGGCGGCGGCCAGGCCTTCAAGTGCGGCTCGGGCGGCGGCGGTCCCTGCACCCCGCTGACCTGCGCGGCGGTCGGCTCGAACTGCGGCTCGATGGGCGATGGCTGCGGCGGCACGCTGAACTGCGGCACCTGTCCCGGCGGTCAGGCCTGCGGCGCGGGCGGCGTGGCGGGCGTCTGCGGCTCGACGACCTGTACGCCGCGCACCTGTGCCCAGGCCGGTGCTAACTGCGGCTTCGTCGGTGACGGCTGCGGCGGCATCATCAACTACAACCCGGCAACCGGCGTGGGCGCCGGCTGTGGCACCTGCACCGGCGGCATGGTCTGCGGCGGCGGCGGCATGGCCAACAAGTGCGGCACCCCGACCACGACCTGCACCACCGCGCTGTGCATGGCGCAGAAGACCTGCCCGGTGGCCGGCCAGACCACGACCGTCACTGGCAAGGTCACCGCGCCCGGCCACGACGACACGGCGGCCTGGGGCACTCCTGACCCGATCCCCGGCGCCATTGTCTACGTGCCGAACGGCACCGTCATGCCCTTTACGCCAGGCGTGACCTGTGATCAGTGTGGCGCCGACATCACCGGCTCGCCCCTGATCAGCACCACGACCGCCACCGACGGAACGTTCACCTTGAAGAACGTTCCCTGCGGCACCATCGATGTTCCGGTGGTGATCCAGCTTGGCCGCTGGCGCCGCCAGGTCACGGTCAAGAACCCGGCCTGCTGCATGAATACGGCGATGCCGGCGACGCAGACCCGCCTGCCGCGCAACAAGACGGAAGGTGACATTCCCAAGATCGCCATCGTCACCGGTGACGCCGACCCGATGGAGTGCGTGCTGCCCAAGATCGGCATCGACAACAGCGAGTTCACCGATCCAGCCGGCACCGGCCGCATCAACTTCTACCAGGCCTCCAGCAACGGCGCGGGCTCGGTCATCAGCAACGCGACGCCGAAGGACACGGCGCTGTTCGGCGACCTCAACCAGATGAAGAAGTACGACCTGATCATCCTCGACTGCGAGGGTGGCGCGTACGACAAGTCGGCCTACTACAATAACCTGATCAACTACACCGCGGCCGGCGGTCGTATCTACACCAGCCACTTCGGCTACGCCTTCCTCCACGGTCAGAAGCAGACTGCCCCACCGGCGCTGAACACCGCCTGGGATGCCACGGCCACGTGGCAGGTTGGCCAGGCCGATCCGCCCAACCAGACGGCCACCATCGATCAGACCTTCCCCAAGGGCGTGACCTTCGCCAACTGGCTGAACCTGGTGACTAACGGCAACGCCACGACGCTGGGCAAGGTCCAGGTCAACACCGTGCGCCACAACTTCAACGCCGTCATTCCGCCGTCGCAGCGCTGGATCTACGGCACCACCGACGGCACCGCCGCCGGCACGCTCATCCCGCTGCACTACACGTTCAACACCCCGGTCGGCGCCATGCCCGACAAGCAGTGTGGCCGCGTGATGTTCAGCGACTTCCACGTCAACACCGGCGCCAGCTTCCGAAACGGCAACACCTTCCCGGGGATCTGCCGTCTGGGCACGGGCAAGGCGCTGTCGGCACAGGAGAAGGTCCTTGAGTTTATGATCTTCGACCTGACCTCGTGCCTGAAGGCCGACATCCTGACCTGCACGCCGAAGACCTGCGCGGCGCAGGGCTACAACTGCGGTCTGCAGAGCGACACCTGCAACAACATCATCAACTGCGGCACCTGCACCGCGCCGGCGGTCTGTGGCGGCAGCGGCGTCCCCGGTGTCTGCGGCAGCGGCTGCACGCCCAAGACCTGCGCCAGCCAGGGCTTCGAGTGCGGCCCGGCCGGCGACGGCTGCGGCAACCTGCTTGACTGCGGTGTCTGCGCCGTCGGCACCTGCGGCGGTGGCGGTCCGAACAAGTGCGGCAACGGCATGTGCACCAAGGCCACCTGCACCGGTCTGAGCCTGCAGTGCGGCAAGACCGGTGACGGCTGCGGCGGTCAGCTCGACTGCGGCACCTGCCCGGCCGGCCAGGTCTGCGGCGGTGGCACGAACCCGATGCCGGGCAAGTGCGGCATGACTAGCTGCACGCCGATCACCTGCAGCCAGGTCGGCGCCAACTGCGGCAAGATCGGCGACGGCTGCGGTGGCCAGCTCGACTGCGGCACCTGCACCGCTCCCGAGACCTGCGGCGGCTTCGGCATCCCGAACAAGTGCGGCACCCTCGGCTAAGCTCGGCCGTCTAGCCCGCAAGCCTCCCGTCTCTGCGACGGGAGGCCCCGCTCCTCCTCCCCCTTCAAGTAAATCCCCCTAGCCCGATCCAGGCGCCCCGTTTTTCTACCGAAAGTGCGCGCGACGCGACCGCCGAGCGGCACACTAGAAAGACGATGGCGGGGAGCCGATCAACCAAGAAGCTAGGTGCCTACTACTGGGCCTCTGGGCCCGTCTGCCTGGGCTCGGCCAAGCTGGCGGCGGCGGTGCAGGCCCGCGACAGCAAGCTGCTTTCGGCACTCCAGGCAAGAGCAGCGACGCCCGGCGTGTACCGCCTGCTAGGCGAGGCCACGGTGGTGTTCGGCGGCGACAACGCGCCCTGTCGCTGGCTGCAGGGCCCCGACGGCGGTGTGCTGGTGCGGGCGCAGGGGCACGTAACCCCCAGCCAGCTTGACACCGTGCTGGGCTACACGCCCGAGCAGGTGCCGGCCGGCGGCTGGACGCTGGCGGCGCTGAAGCTGACGCTGACCGGCGCGGCCGAGCGCTGCTTCCTTGATCCCTGGGCCCAGCATGCGGCCAAGAAGCCCCCGCCTCCCGTCGCGGTCAGCCTCGCCGCGGGCCGCTGGGAGATCGATCACGCGGTGGTCGGCAGCCCGCCGCTCGCCGCTGAGCTATTTCGCTTCCGTCGCGCCGGCCAGGTCGCCGTCGAGCCGGCCGAGGTCAAGCCCACGCCGGGACCGCCGACCCTGACCCTGGAGCCGGCCACCCGGCAGGCGGCCCGCGGGCTGCGCTTTGTCGAGAGCGAGGGCGGGCCGATCTTGGTGCTGCCGCTGGCCGCCCTGCCGTCGTGGCGCGGCATCTGCAACGACCGCGGCCAGCCGGTCTACGGCGAGGAGCCGACCGACTATGACCGAGCCTGCGCGGCGCGCGGACCGATCCTCAAGCTGGGCGGCGTCGAAGCGCTGCTGCTCGACCAGGAATCGACCGCTTTCTTCCGGGCCTCCGACGAGGTCAGCTATCTGTTGCGCTGGATCGGGGCCGATGCCGGCGCGCACGTGCTGCAGGCCGCGCTGTCCGCTCCCCCCTCGGCCTGGAAGTCGAGCCGCAAGACCTTCACGCTGGCCAGCGAGGGCGGCGTGGCGATCATCGACTCGGCCGAGTACGGGCCCAAGCTGAAGCGACCCGCCCGCGGCGACCTGGCGCCCGGCCGCTATCGCATCGACGTGATGACCGAGTTTTGTGGCGAGATCCTCGACAAGGGAGGACGACACGGCCTGATGGCCTCGGCGCTGCGGCTGCGCAAGCAGGACTGAGCAGCACGCTTCGGCGCAGTGGCTTAGGTCGCTTGTGGGCTGCGGAAGGCCCGCGACAGGGCGACGACCTCGCGATAGTAGGCAAGCTCGGCCGCGCGCCGGGCGGCATCCCAGCCCAGGCGGCGGGCCATGCGGTCGGCCACCGCCTCCACGCAGCCCAGTCCGGCATCGCGCGAAAGCAGCAGCAGCGGCACACGCCGACCGAGCACGTCGTCGATGCGCTGCGCCAGCTCTTCTTCGACGGCGATGTCGACCTCTAGCAGCAAAAACGGCAGCTCGGGATCGAGCCGGCGGTCGCCGCCATCCTCGGCGGGTAGCTCGGTGACGCGCTTGGCCACGGCCAGCGCCCGCGCGCCATACTTGTGCGCCAGATGCCGCGCCACCTGCGCATCGATCGCCGGGCTGCCCAGCGACAGCAGCGCCAGACGCACCGACTCGATGGGATCGGCCTCGTCGGCGGTCAGCAGGCCCTCGGCCCCGGGCAGCGGCCGCTCTTCGGTGGTGCAGACCGGCGCCTCCTGCCCCAGCTGAGCGTAGGCCGCCTCGACCACCTGAGCCGCCATCTTGCGATAGGTGGTCAGCTTGCCCCCGACGATAGTCAGCAGGCCGGGACGATCGAGGATGCGGTGCTCGCGCGAGACCTGCGACTCGGCCAGGCCCGACTCTTCCGGCATGACCAGCGGCCGCAGCCCCGACCAGGTCGACAGCACATCGGCCGGCACCAGCTTGGCCTCGGGAAAATAGTGATTGCCGCAGGTCAGCAGGTACTCGACATCGGCGGCATCGGCGGCCACGCTATCGGGATCGCCGTGGTAGTCGGTATCGGTGGTGCCGATGATCGTCCGACTGGCTGCCGGCACATCCTGATCGATCCAGGGAATGGCGAAGATGACGCGGGCATCCTGCGGCGTGGTCATCACCACCGCGTGCCGCACCGGCAGCCGAGCCCAGTCGAGCACGATGTGCGAGCCCTTGGTCGGTCGCAGGAGCGGCGGCGGCTGATCGCGCTGCAGCAGGCGCAGCACCAGATCCGACCACGGGCCGGTGGCATTGATCGTCACGCGGGCCCGCAGGTTGGCGACCAGCTCAGGGTTGAGCACATCGCGCAGCTCGACGCCGCGGATGACCTCGGCGAAGGTCTTGGCCGCCTTGCCGCGCCCGCCCCGCGCCCGCTTCCGCCG
>CAZVMD010000304.1:0-9062 GCA_964628555.1 uncultured Myxococcales bacterium
GCGCAGGAGGGTGATGCCAGCCGCTGCTTGCGCCACGTCGGCACCGCCGCCCATCGCAATCCCCAGGTCGGCCGTCGCCAGCGCGGGGGCGTCGTTCACGCCGTCTCCCACCATGGCCACGCGCCGTCCTGCGGCCTGCAGGACTTGCAGGCGCTCAGCCTTGCTCTGCGGTGTGGCGGCAGCATGCACCTGCGTGATGCCCAGCGCCTGAGCAATGCGCTCGGCTGGCGCCGGGTGATCGCCGGTCAGCAGCCAAGGCTCTACGCCGTCCCGACGCAGGGCGGCGATCGCCTCTTTGGCCTCGGGACGCAGGCGGTCGCCCAGGCCCAGCGCCCCCAGCCAGCTGTGCTCACGCGCCAGCAGCACCGGCGTCAACCCTTCCGCGGCGAGGGCCCGCACAGCAGCTTCATCGACGGCGATGCCTTGCGACGCCAGATAGGCTGGGCTGCCGACGTACACGGTCCTTCCGGCGATCTGCGCGACGATGCCGCGGCCGGCAGCAGCTTGGACGTCCTGGGCGGAAGGGATCGCTAGTCCGCGCTCACGCGCTGCCTCGACGATGGCCCGGCCCAGCGGATGCTCGCTGCCGATCTCGACGGCGGCAGCCAGACCAAGCAGCTCCTGCTCGCCGATCCCCGGCTGCGTGATTACGCGCTCGACACATGGCTGACCGACCGTAAGCGTACCGGTCTTATCGAAGGCAACGACATCGATCTGACTGGCCCGCTCTAGCGCCGTGGCATCGCGAAATAGCAAGCCGAGCTCGGCCCCTCGTCCCATCGCCACGACCAGCGCTGCGGGAGTCGCCAGACCCAGGGCGCACGGGCAGGCGATCACCAGCACCGCCACTGCGTGCAGCAGCGCCTCTGCGAGTCGACTCTCGGCCGGCGTCATCAAGTACCAAGCGGCAAACGTGGCCAGCGCGAGCAGCAGGACCAGCGGCGTGAACCATGCGCTCACCCGATCGGCCAAGCGCGCGATGGCCGCCCGACTGCCCTGCGCACGCTCGACCGCGGCGGCGATCCGAGCCAGCGCCGTGTCCTGTCCAACCTGCGTCGCTTGATACAACAGTCGCCCGGTGGTGTTCAGCGTGCCGGCATACACCCGTGCCCCGCGCTCTTTGGCCACCGGGATGCTTTCGCCGGTCAGCATCGACTCATCGATCGCCGACAGCCCGTCTTCGACCTGACCGTCCACCGGGACAGCCTGCCCCGGACGCACGACCAAGCGATCGCCGACTTGGATCGTCGCGACCGCGACTTCGACCTCGTCCTCGCCGCGTAGCACAACGGCCATGCGCGGCACCCGCGCGTGTAGCTGGCGCAGCGCATCGTTGGCGCGAGCCCGGGCCCGCGACTCAAGCAAGCGACCGAGCAGGACAAAGCTGAGCACCGCCACCGCCGCCTCGAAATACAGCGACGGGGCATGGCCACTGTGCCCCGAGCTCTGGCCCAGGAGCATGGCCAGCGAATAGAGAAAGGCGGCCCCACTGCCCAAAGCCACCAAGGTGTTCATGTCAGCGCTGCGGTGCCGCAGAGCCGCCCAGGCCGACCGGAAGATCGGCGCACCACTATGCGCGAGCACGGGCAGCGATAGAGCTAGCTGCACTCCATCGGAGCCAGGGAAGGACAGCAGGCCATGCGACATGCCGATCAGCACTACCGGCAGGCCGCAGCTAGCTGCGACGAGTAAGCGGCGCCGCAGGTCGCGCGACTCGGCAGCATCGGGGTCGTCGCCGTTGGCTGGATCATGACTCGCCGCCAGCGTCGCTGCGAAGCTGGGCTGCTTGGCCGAGGCGCGCGGCAGCGAGGTGGCAGCGGAGCGGGCGGTCGCGCGATAGCCAGCCGCCCTGACCACTTGCAGGAGCGCAGCATCCGAGGTCTCCTGCGGATCGATGCGCAGCGCCGCGCGGCGAGTGGCGAAGTTGACGTGCGCCTCCTTGACCCCCGGGGCAGCGGCAAGGGCCTGCTCGACGCGGCGGGCGCAGCCAGCGCAGGTCATCCCCGTGATATCGAGCTGGGTGTGGGCAGGGACGGGTGTGTTCTGGGTGGTAGCGTCCATGGGAACCTCCGAGGATTTGTTCCTGCGGACGCAGCAGCCGGTCGGGGATTACAGCGGCCTAAGCAACTTTGTCGGCTTCCTCCAAGCGGCGTGACAGGGTCTGCCGCGTAATGCCCAGAAACTGCGCCGCCAGTGTGCGATTGCCACCGCAGCTGCTCAGCGCCCGCCGGATGTGTGCCAGCTCGACTTCGGCCAGCGGCAGGATCGGACCGTCGTCCAGCGCGTCGAGGTCAGCGGCACGATCCGGGCCCGACGCCGGGCTGGCTGACGGTGGCACGTGGTCACCCTGCAGCTCCCGGATCTCGCCCGGCAGGTGCTCTGGCATAAGCACGTCGCCGTCGTAGAGCAGCGCAGCACGCCCCATCGCCGCCTTGAGCTCGCGCACATTGCCCGGCCAGCTATAGCGAACAAGCAGGACCTGCGTCGCCGGCGAGAGCGCACGAAACGACTTTTTGTACTCCTGTGCGAACTGCAGCACAAAGTGCTCGGCGATCGGAATGATGTCGTCGCTGCGCTGGCGTAGCGGCGGCAGCTCGATGGGGATGCTGTTGAGGCGGAAAAACAGATCACTGCGAAAGGTCTTGGCGTTGGCCATGGCGCGCAGATCGCGGTTGGTCGCTGCGATGATGCGAATGTCGACACGGCGCAGAGCAGTCGCACCGACCCGACGAAAGGTCCGCTGCTCCAAGAAAGTCAGCAGCTTGGCCTGAGCGGACGGGCAGAGATCGCCGATCTCGTCGAGAAACAGCGTTCCGCCATCGGCGATCTCGACCAGCCCCAGCTTGCGCTCGCGGGCATCCGAGAAGGCGCCGCGCTCATGGCCAAACAGCTCACTTTCGACCAAGGTCTCCGGCAAGGTCGAGCAGTTAAGCTCCACGAACGGCCCGCTACGGCGCGGTGAGTGTTCGTGCAGCAGCTGCGCTACCAGCTGCTTGCCGGTCCCGCTCTCGCCTTGGATCAGCACGGTGCTGACGGGGCTGCGAGCGATGACCTCAACCTCGGCTAGCTTGGCGGTGGTGACGGCCGATGCGTAGACCAGCCCACCTTGGTTTTCGCGCTGGCGAGCCCGGCGAGCCAGGTAGTCGACGCGGCCTTCCAGCTCGAAGGTCCGCGCTGCGTTGCGCACCGTGGTGACGATCTCTTCAAGCTCAAAAGGCTTACGAATGAAGTCATAGCCACCCAGCTTCATCGCCCCGACGGCATCTTCGATCGTGGCATGGGCGCTGATCAGAATGACCTTGGTCTCGGGGGCAAGGCCGCGGATGCGACGTAGGACCTCGATGCCGCTGATATCGCCCAGCACCAGATCCAGCAGCACCACGTCGGGGCGGCTGGCCAGGACCTGCTGCCAGGCCTGCTCCCCGCTCTCGGCGACCGTGACCTCGAAGCCTTCCTGCAGCAGGACCCCCCGCAGCGACTGACGGATCAGGGCTTCGTCATCCGCGACCAGAACGTGTGCACCCATGGTGGGGCTGGTATTACACCCAAGCTCGAGCGCAAGAAAGCACTAGCAAGTGACCCGGGCAGCCAAGCTGGGGCCGCGACGAGCTAGAGCGGCAACACGAGCTCAAAGATCGCGCCGCCGCCGTTCTCGCGATTGCTGGCCCGCAGTCGCCCGCCATGCTCGGCAGCGATGTGCTGGCTGATCACTAGGCCCAGTCCGTTGCCGCGCGGCTTGGTCGTAAAGAAAGGCTGAAATAGGTGGGGCAGTACCGCGGCTGCGATGCCTTTGCCCTCGTCGCTGACGGTGATGGAAACGGCGGAAGCAGACTCGAGCTGCGCGGCTACCGCCGATAGGCTGATCGTCGCCCCACTGGGGCTGACCTGCGCAGCATTGATAAGTAGGTTGCTCAGCGCTTGTGTGACCAGCACCGGATCCGCCCGAAGCGGCGGTAGCGCCTCGGGCAGGGCGATCGCCAGCCGGGCTCCTGCGGTGGCGATCTCGGTGCGAGAGGCGTCAGCCGCCATGCGCAATAGCTCAGCCACCGAGCAGCTCTCCAGCCGCGGCGACAGCGGCCGAGCATAGGTGAGGAGCCGCCGCACGAGCTGTTCGACACGCGCGATCTCAGCACTGATCTGCTGTGCCGAGTCGCGCACGGCGGCCGCAGTCGGCCCCTCCTCTTGCCGTCGAGCCAACAGCTGGACCGCGGCCTTGATGCCGGCCAGCGGGTTGAGGATCTCGTGCGCCAGCTTGGCGGTGACCTCGCCAATCGCCGACATCTTCTCGCTCTGGATCAGGCGCCGTCTCTGCTCCGCGATAGCGGCATCGGTCTCGTCGATCTTGCGCAGGATCGCCCCCATGTGCTCGCCGAGCGCGTAAATGCCGGTGCGGCCTGGGGGGACTTCTATGCGAATACGCTGGGCCGCTGACTCGACCTGCAGCTGCAGCTCATAGATGGGACGAGCCACCCGACGGGCGACGAGGAAGCCGACCAGCAAGCTAGCCACCATGCCGAACAGGCTGCCACTTAGCAGCACGGTGGTATCGCGGCGGATGCTGCGGTGCAGCGCATCACGCTCGCTGCGCGTGCGAGCGTTCGCCGTGCGGACGAACTCTTCCGATAGGCCAACCATGCTCTCCAGCGTCTTGTGCATGCGCTCGATGGCCGGCTCGATCTCGGCGCTCTCACCGCGGTGAAAGTGATCCAGCATGCGGCTGCGCTCGCCATCCAGCACATGGTAGGCGGTCTCCAGCTGCCGCAGCAGCACCCGCTCATCGTCGGTATCGGCACCGCGCTGAGCTTCCGCCAGCCAGCGCATGAACTCTTTGCGGCTGGCCTCAAGCTCCTTCAGCCAGCGCTCTTGGTGCGTAAACATGTAGTCCACTGCAAAGCCCTTCTGAAAGAGCAGCAGGGGAAAGACCTCGCTCTCGTTGAGCATGTTGAGGCGCTCGGCTAGCTCGGTCTCGCTGACCGCCGACAGACGCTGCAGCGAGCTGATACCGAAGCTGCAGACGATGGCCAGCACCGCCACCGAGACCAGCGTGGCCACCGCCAGCTGCTGCGTCAGACTACGCGACGAAGCCACGGGAGTCCCAGCGGGTGAAGAGGTTCCAGCGGGAAGCGGCGCTACAGATGGAGACGGGCGGGCAGGCAGAGGCGTGGAACGTTGAGCGGTACGGTCTTGCTGGGCATTTGTGGACACGCGCAAACCTCGCTGGAGGCGAACCCTACGGACGATGCAACCGCGACGCCAAGCTCTGGGCTACGCGCGATGGCGAGAGCCCTGCGCGGCCTTTACACGAGTCCAACTCAGCGACGATGTCTGGAAGTACAAGAGCCGGCGCAGCGCGGTCTATCCTGCGCCAGCTGGCGCAGCGGCATCGGCGAGGGTGAGGAAGGGAGGAAGAGCGATCGGCTGCAGTGGATGACAGGACGGCGAGAGCGGGTTAGCGGTGCTCTTTGTGGCAGGTCTTGCAGGTCTCGCGGATCCCCGACAGAGAAGAGGAGGCCTTCGCCGCGTCCTTGGCCCCGCTGGCCGCCGCGAGCTCCCCCGCCTGTTCGCCGAGTCGCTTGGCGTAGCTGGAAAACGAAGGCGGCCGGTTCTGGCTGAAGCGGCTGCTGATCGCCTCCGACGTCGCCCCGAGCTTCTGCCCGAGAGCCGTCATGCTGGCATACTCAGCGTCGGTGAAGCTGGCTTGGCCGATCCGCCCAAACAGCGGATCCGCGGCTTCAGCTTGCACACGCATCAGCTCTTCCAGCGACTCAAGCTGCTTAATCTGGTCGTTGCTGTAGGCCGCTTTGGGCTTGGGGACACAGCCACTTGCCGTTGCAGCGAGCAACACAGCCGCTGCCGAAACCGCCAAGATCCGACTTCGCATGGGGGGATCCTCCTCTGAGTGCGTCGTCAGTGTAGCAAGGAATCTAGACCGGCGTGGTGCTCGACTTCGGTCGCTGGCTGCCCTTCTTCTGGCCGGCGATCGACTTTTCGTTGAGCCAGATCAGGATCGGACTCGCGACAAAGATCGAGGAGTACGTGCCGACGATGACACCGACGTTCATAGCGAAGGCGAAGTCGCGGATGACGCCGGTGCCCCAGATGTTCATAGCCAGCGTGACGAAGAACACCGTCATCGAGGTCAGGATCGTACGCGATAGAGTCTCGTTTACCGAGATGTTGACCACCTCGGGGAACTTCTTGTCGCGCAGGCGGCTGGCGTTTTCGCGGATGCGGTCGAAGACGACGATGGTGTCGTTCATCGAGTAGCCGATAACCGTCAGGATGGCGGCGATCGTCGTCAGCGAAAATTCCTTGTAGGTGACGGCAAAAGCCCCCATGACCAGGATGGCGTCGTGGAGCAGCGCGATGACCGTGCCGGGTCCGTAGCGGAAGTCGAAGCGGACCAGGATGTACAGCATGATGAAGCCGATGGCGGCGAGCAGCGAGATGATGCCGTTGTTGCGTAGCTCCTCGCCGGCCTTGGCGCCGACCGAGCCGACCGACGGGATCTGCGCCACTGAGCCCGCACCAAACTTGGCATCGAGCGCCTTTTTGACCTCGCTGTCCAAGCCGATGAGAACGATCTCATAGGTGTTGTCTTCGGCGCGGCCGAAGCGCTGTACGGCGTTGGTGGTGACCCCGGCAGCCGTCAGGATGCCGCGAATGGTATCGGGATCGCTGGCCTTATTCAGACGCAGGTAGGCCTTGTCACCGCCCTCGCTGAACTCGAACTTGCGCACCGTGTCCTGACCCAGCTTGTCGCGCAGCATGTTCTCGGCCTTCTTCGCTTGGTCGGCCGACAGCGGTGACACCGCGGTAAAGCGGGTGAGGAAGGCCCCCTTAAACTCGGTCAGCGGCACCACTTCCGTGTCCTTGAAACCGCCGGCCTCCATCGCCTCGCGCACCTGCGAGGGATCGACTTCCTTGGCGAAGTCGATGCGCATCTCGGTGCCTCCCCGGAAATCGACCGAGAAGTTGAGCGCGTGACCACGCCCCGGCAGGAACGTGTTGAGCGGCAGCATCAGGAACGAAAACAGCACCAGCAAGACCGACGTCGCCAAGAGCGGCTTCGTCTTGCCGACGAAGTCGAAGTTGTGGTCGGGCCGAATCAGTTCGAAGAACTCGGGCTTTTTGGCCATGGCGGATTCCTCAGATGCTCAGTTGGGCGACCTTCTTACGGCCGACCATCCAGTCGAACATGGCCCGCGACAGCCAGACCGACGTAAAGAGGTTGCAGATGATACCGGCCATCAGCGACACGGCGAAGCCGCGGATGGCCCCCGTCCCGTAGGAGTAAAGGACGATGCCGGCGACCAGGTTGGTGACGTGGGCGTCAAAGACGGTCCAGAAGGCGCGGTTGAAGCCTTCCTGCACGGCGCTGCGTGGCGTCTTGCCAGCGCGAATCTCTTCGCGGATGCGCTCGTAGATGATGATGTTGGCGTCCACGGCCATACCGATAGTCAGCACGACGGCAGCGATACCCGGCAAGGTCAGTGTCGCCTGCAACATCGCCATCATCGCCAGCAGATAGGTGACGTTGAACACCATGGCCACGTTGGCGATGGTGCCCGAGCCGCGGTAGTAGACGAACATGAAGAGGACGACGGCCAGCGCGCCGATGATCATCGACACCTTGGCCTTGCTCACCGCCTCCGGTCCCAGCGACGGCCCAACCTGGGTCTCAAAGGTCTTGCGCAGCGGCGCCGGCAGGGCTCCGGTACGCAGCACCGCGACCAGGTCCTTGGCCTCCTGCTGCAGCTGATAGGGATCGCTGTAGCCACCCAGCGTGATGCGCGCCCGACCGCCGCCGATGCGGCCTTCGATGGTCGGCGCCGAGGTGACTTTTTCATCGAGGATGATGGCCATGCGGCGGCCGATGTTGGCCCCGGTGGCCTTCTCAAACAGGTTCGCGCCTTCGCTGTCGAAGGTGATCGAGACCTCGGGCCGCATGTTCTGGTCGTACGAGACCTCGGCATCCGTCAGATACTCGCCGGTCAGCTCGGCCCGGCGGTGCAGGTAGTAGCTACGCCAGATCTTGTCCTGCGTCTCCTGGCCCTCATCGTTGTAACGCGACGACTGCTCGAACAGGATCTCGTGGTCGCTTGGGACCTGGTTCTCGGCGGGCAGCTCCTTAAAGAACTTCTCCAGCACCGCCTTGTCCTTGCTCTTGAGGTAGACGTCGGCGTGCTGCTGGCCGCTGTCTTTCTGCTGCCAGGCGTCGTAGCCGACATCGAGTCCGGGGTACTGCGCCTTCTTGCTATCGGCGTACACCCCGAGCTTCTGCATGTACTCGCTGCCGTCATCGGCCATCTTGAATTCCAGCTGCGCCGTCTTGCCGATCAGGCCCTTGACGCGCTCGAAGTCGCCCTGCGACAGACCAGCAAGCTCGACGATGATGTCGTTCTGCTTGCGCTGCACTACCGGCTCCGACACACCGAGCTTATCGACGCGGTTCTTGATCGTCTCAACGCCCTGGCTAACGGCATAGCCGCGCAGCTCATCGACGTAGTCGGCATCCATGCGGAAGATGACTTCCCCGGCCTCATCGCTGTTGCTCTCGCGCGTGATGTAGCGCTGAAAGTCACGGTCAAAGGAACGGTCGAGCTTCTTGGCATCGGCCTTGTTCTGGAAGGTGACGCGCAGCTTCAGCTCGGCGCCGTCGCCCTCGCGAATGACCTTCACACCCTTGACCTTCTTGTCTTTGCCCAGCTTCTCTTCGATCTGGCCGGCGATGCGATCCGCCTTGTCTGAGACTGCCTTATCGACCTGCACCTCATACACCAGGTGCAAGCCGCCCTGCAGGTCAAGACCGAGCGCGATCTTGCGGGCAAAGGCCCGCTGGAACCACGCCGGCAGCGAGCCGCTGCGGTGGGTCCAGTCAGCCAGCGTCGGTACCAGCACGACGATCGAGAGCAGCGTGAGCAGCGAGTAGGCGCCTACGCGGTAGTAAAAGCCTCGTTCCATCGGACGTATCCCCGTCTAAGCCGTTTTCTGCTCAGCTGGGCCACTGCCTTCGTTGGCGGGGGCCTTGCTTGCAATGTGGGAGCGCAGCACGCGCACGC
>CAZVMD010000305.1:0-9005 GCA_964628555.1 uncultured Myxococcales bacterium
CTGTATAACCTGGCGCTGACCTACGAAAGACTCCTAGAGCACGAGACGGCGATCGCCACCTTTGAGCGCTTCCTGGCCCAGCTGCCGGCGGCCTCCAGCGATCCGGCGAACAGCAGCGCCGCCCTGCGGCTGCAGCAGAGCCTGCGGGTGCTGGCCGAGCGCACGATTACCCGCCTGCGCAGCCTGCCGGCCCGGGTGTCGGTCAGCGCGGTGCCGGATCCGGTGACCGCGACCGTGTCGCCGCGCCATCCCGACGGCAGTCTGGGCCCGCAGCGCGGCAGCATGACCACGCCGGGCATCCTGACCATTCCGGCCGGCAGCTATCGCCTGCACCTCAGCCGCGAAGGCTATCTGCCGGAAGAGGTCGACTTCGAGGCGCACTACGGCCAGGCGCTGTTTATCTCGCGTCAGCTGCGCCCGCTGCCGCGCCAGGTGGCCGTCGATGCCGAGCCGCGGGCCCGCCTGTTTCTCGACGACCGCTTCCTGGGCGATACGCCGTTTTTGGGGCCGATTCCGCTTGGCAACCACCGCCTGCGCGTCGAGCGTCGCCTGTACCTGACGCAGCTACGGCCGCTGGAGCTGGCGCCTGGCGTGACGCCGCTGCACTTTCGCGTCTCGCTGGAGCGCAGCGGGCTTATCGACATGGCGCTCGGCGGCATGATCGCCGGGGCCGGCCTGGGCCTGATGGTGCTGCGGCTGTTCCTCGGCGAAGAGATCGAGACGCTGCCACGGCAAGAGTTTTACAAGCCGCTGGCCGCCGCCGCGCTGCCGGCTGCGCTGGGCGCGAGCGTGGCCGGACTGGCCGGCTGGCAGATGCCGGCTCGCGAGGCGCAGCTCCTCATCGGCTCGGCGGGCTGGGGGACGATCGTCGGCTTTGGCCTGGGCCTGGGGGCGCAGCCGCAGGGGCCGCTGCCGCATGTCTTGGCGGTCGGCTTTGGCGTGGTCGGTGGCACGCTGGGGGCGGCGGCCTATCGCTTCGTGCAGCCATCCTCGGGCGCCATCGCCATGTTCAACACCACCGTGCTGTGGAGCGCGGTGGCCGGCGCGCTGGGCTGGGCCTACATCATCAGCGAGCGGCCAGAGACCGCTTTTTATGGCCATCCCTCGACGGGACGCAGCGGCGATGGCGGCTGGGTCCTGCTCGGTACGACGCTGGCAGGGGTGGGGGTGGGCCTGGCGACCTCGCGCCTGCCGGCCCTGCGCGAGCTCGGTCGGGCTCAGGTCGCGCTGCTCGATCTCGGCGGGCTGCTCGGTGGCGTGGCCGGTGGCGCGCTGGGGGTCGGCATCGGCTACGGCCAGAGCGGCTCGTGGACCGAGACGGCGCGGATCGCTGTGCCCTCGACGCTGGCCGGCATCGGGCTTGGCCTGGTCAGCGCTGGCATCGGGCTGCACGTGCTGCGGCGACAGGCGGCGGCTGGCGGCCAAAGCAGCGCTGGCAGCAGTCGCTCAGCGATGCGCCGTCACCTTTGGCCGCGTCCGCCGACCCCCCGGCTCGACCGCGATCCGACGGGCGCCTTTGCGTTTGGCGTGGACCTGTTCGGCGGGCGCTTTTGAGGTCGCAGCTCTGGTCGCTGCCGGGCGCGCAGGCAGCTCAGCAGCGGGGGCGGCCGCGGCGGGCGCAGCCACTGCAGCCGTCGCTGGAGTGACCGTCGCGGCAGCCAGCGGACTCGGCGCCGGCGGGCCGGCTGCAAGCAGCGGGCTGGCTGGGGCGACGGCGGGGGCTGCCTGGGCCACCTGGGGCAGGCTGCGCGGCTGGGCGAGCGGCGGCAGGCCGCGCTTGGCCAGCTGGTTGTAGCGCCGCAGCGCCGTGCTCTGGTGGCGACGGTACAGCAGCGTCGCTCCCTGCTGCTCTTTGAGGGCCGGCGAGCTAGCGCAGGACAGGCGGTGTCGCTCTTCCGGGTCGCTGCGCAGGTTATAGGCCCAGCAGCTACCGTCGCGCAGCGAGAGCTGCAGCTTCATATCGTCGCGGCTCACCGAGCTGAGCGTGTCTTCATTGCCGTAAAAAAAGAGGTACTTGCGGCGGAAGCTCTCGCGAAACAGCGACTCGCCCTGCAGCCGGCTCTCGTCATAGCTCAGGCCCAGCGCGTCGAGCAGCGTCGGCATGATATCGACGTGGCTGGTCGGCTGGGTGACCACCCGCGGCGGAAACAGGCTGGCGTTGAGCAGCAGGGCCGGCGTGCGCACGTTCTCGTTGAAGCTCATGCGCGAGTGGGTGTAGTTGTGCGGATGCTGACCGAAGGCCTCGCCGTGATCACCGGCCAGGACCACGATGGTGTCGTCGAGCACGCGGCGGGCCTGCAGGTGCTTGTAGATGCGCTCGATCTGCTGATCGAGGTAGCGCAGGTTGTTGCAGTAGGCGTTCTGCGGCCGGCTGGGATGGGTGACGTGCGTGCCCGGTCCATAGTCGGGATAGGGCCAGTGGGCGACGAAGCTGTAATACACCGACAGCACCGGCTGCCCGGTTGCCAGCTGCTCGTCGAGGCGGCGCAGGAAGAAGCTGACCGACTCGGCCTCGTCGCGGGCGTGGGCGCGGCCGCCGGGCGCGGTCTTTTTGATCGGCAGCGCGTGATAGCCCCATAGCTCGTTCATGCCGCTGTGCCGCAGGAAGGCCTGCGGGAAGTACCAGTCCAGCGAGCCCGGCGTCACCAGAAACGAGCGATAGCGGCTGCCAAGATAGCTATTCAGCGACGGAAGATAGTTGTTTTTACTAACATCAAAGATCGCCACTTCGGGCATTACGTAAAGGCCTGAGAGCAGCGAGAAGATGCCGCGCGGGCTGGAGTTGCCTGAGGCGTAGTGGTTGGCGAGGAAGTAGCCCTGGCCGGATAGCGAGCGCAGAAACGGCATCGCCACGTCGTCGCTGGACTTGGCCGCGGCCCCCCCCAGCGAGCGCAGCGCCAGGTCGAAGCCGGTGCTCTCCATGACGATGTACAGCAGGTGATACGGGCGCTTGCCAGCCGCTGCGGGCAGGACTTTTTTCACCGGCTTGTCGTCGAGCACAAACGGCGGACTGGTCAGCGCCATGCTCGGCAGCTCGGCGCCCTCACGTGGCAGCCAGGCGGCGCTGTCGTCATCTTCTTCTGTTGCCGGACCGTCGGCATCGTCGGCGGCAAGCAGCTCCTTGGGCGAAAGTGTCTGGCCCTCCCGGGTGGCTGCGGCGTTGGCCTCAGCCAACAGCGAGCGCCCCTTGCCCTGGTGGGCCAGATCGACCAGCACATAGGCCACCGGATGGTGCAGCAGCGCCTCGGGCAGCGGGGCGGCCGGCAGCAGCACGGCCAGGAGGAGCGGGGCGGCAGCCAGCGCCAGGACGCCGTGCTCGATCCGGCGCCGCAGGCCGATCGGCAAGCGCGAGAGCAGCCCAAAGAGCAGGAGCGGACAGGCGATCACGGCGTGCTCGGGCGGCGACAGCAGCGACACGATCTCTTTGAGCGCGCTCGGCTCCAGCGACTCGCGCAGGAGCTCGGCGGTCAGCCCATTTCCCGTCGAGAAAAACACGCCATGCTGGGTCTGGGCGAGCACACCAAAGAGGAGCAGCAAGAGCGAGAGCAGAAGATAGCCCAGCGCTACCAGCGGTCGCGTCGCGCGTCCTCCCGGTCGATACAGCCCGCTGCGCCCCATAAGCTGCGCCAGCAGGAAGACCCCGGTCGCCACGGCGAGGCAGAACAGCCCGTCGGCGCCAAGCTGACGCAGCACCGCCCGCAGCGGCTGCGGCACCTCGCTGGCGAAGGTGTCGCCGAGCGTCAGTCCCAGCCGCAGGCGATACAACAGCGACAGCAGCAGCAGCGCCACCAGCGTCGTGCGCGCGCTGGCAAAGCCGAGCGCCGAAGGCAGGCTGCGGCCCGCCGATCGCAGGCTGGCGATCGACCACGGCGCCCGGTTGCGCACCCGGGGCAGGCGATGCAGAAAGCGCCGCATGCTCACAGCTTCCATGTTAAGGCAGTCGCCGTCGGCCTGGGGGGCCGATTGCAGGGATCCGCGCAAGCTGAGGATCGCTTGGGGTCTTCACGCCAGCGAGGGGGAGAGGCTCATACAGCTTGGCCGGAGGAGGGAGAGCAGGGGGCACCCGATCAGTTGGGTTCGAGGCCGAGCTTCTTTAGATCTTCACAGCCGTCTTTGTCGCCCATGCGACAGCCGCGGCGCAGGAATTCCACACCTTTGGTGATGTTCGATTCCATGCCCTTGTCGCCCTTGATGAGGAAGCGGCCCATGACGGTGCAGGCGTCGGCGTCGTTGCCCTGCATGCAGGCGCGGTTGAGCTTGCCGACCAGCACTTCGCAGCTCTTCTTGAGGCCCTTGGTGCAGGCCTGATCGAGCAAGCGGAAGCCGTTGCCGACGTTGCGTGGGATGCCTTCGCCGTCGATCTGCATGACGCCCAGGTTGTGACAGCCGCGCAGATCGCCTTTTTCGCAGGCGACCTTGTAGGCGACGGCGGCGCGCTCCTTGTTCTGCGGCACGCCCTTGCCATCGTCGAAGCGGACGGCGGCCTCAAAGCAGGCATCGGCGTTGCCGCCATCGCAGCCTTCGATCAGTCCCTTGACCTCGGCGGTCAGGCCGTTGGCGTCGGGCGTGGTGGCCAGGGTCTTCTGCAGCTCGCAGGACTCTTTGTCGCTGCGATCGCAGCCCACCTTGGATAGGGCGAGGGCTTTTTCCATGTCCTTGGCGACGCCGTTGCCGTCGCGGAAGGCGAGGGCGCCCTTGGTGCAGGCGGTGTTGTCGCCTAGCTCGCAGCCCTTCTTGAAGTACTCGACCGAGCGCGTCTTTTCGATCTGGCCGCCTTCGCCCTTGGACAGCATGTAGCCCAGGTTGTAGCAGGCGGTGCCGTTCTCGCGGGCGCAGGACTGCTCGAAGGCCTTACGCGCCCGACCATAGTCGAGATCGACAGCGGTGCCCTTTTCGTCTTTGCCCTCGTAGTAGGCGACGCCGAGCTTAAAGCAGGCAGTGCCACTGCCCTGATCGCAGCCGCGCTGCAGGTTGCGCAGCGGTCCCGGTCCACAGCCAACAAGTCCGAGCACACCCAGCGCCACAGCCACCTTGACTGAGGCGCCTCCCCCCGACGGACCGATTGACGACTTTTGCATATAGATCCCTCTAGATGCGCGTGCGCGCAAAAATGCCATCAGAGCTCACTCTATCAGAGTCGCCACCTCAGGCCCAGACCCCCCGCGGCGGCATCCGCTTGGCCTCGGTCTGGGCGCGGCTTGGGGGGCCGGTCACCGCTGCCAACGGCTTCGCGATACAATGATCGTGGGCTGTCTCTAGAGGTAGACCGTGACTAGACGCGTAGGGGTTCGCTTTTCGCAAACTACGGTGACGAGGCTTCTGCTGTCGGCGCTGCTTTTGGCCCTGCCACCCGGCCTTGGCCTGGCCAAGAAGGCCGTCGAGGGGGCGGCCAAATCTGGCAAGGCCGGTAAGCCAGGCAAGCCGGCCAAGCTCAAGACGCTGAGCAAAGAAGAGCTGTTCACCAAGCTGGCCCCGGCCACGGTGCTGATCGTCATTCCACTGCGCGATGGCTTTAGCATCGGCAGCGGCGCGATCGTCGATGGCAGCGGCCTGGTCGTGACCAACGCTCACGTCGTCGAGGCGAGCACCGGCACGGTGCAGATCTACATGTACAACCCCAAGGAGCGCACGCTTGAAACCAGCCTGCGCGACTATGTGAAGAATCACTCGCCGCTGATCGGCCGTGTCACCAAGCGGGGCAAAGACCTGGACCTGGCGCTGGTCCGTCTGCCCGAGCTAGTCAGCAGCTATCCGACGGTGCAGATCGGCAACTCGGACGAGCTGCGCATCGGTCAGGACGTGGTGGCTATCGGCAATCCGCACGGCCTGACCTGGACGTTTACCAGCGGCACGATCAGCGCGATTCGCAAAGAGGCGCTGCAGACCGAGACGCCGATCAACCCCGGCAACTCGGGCGGACCGCTGCTCGATATGCACGGTCAGATGGTCGGCATCAACACCTTCATCCGCAAAGAATCGCAGGGCCTGGGCTTTGCGATTCCGGCCAACACGGTCAAAGAGTTCGTCGAAAAGTACGGCAAGAACACCGAGATCGAGGGCCCGGCGGTGGCGGCGGGTCCGACGCTGTCGAAGAACCCGGTGCCGCTGGCCTCGCTGTCGCTGGCGCAGGATCTGGATCGGCTGCGCAGCCTCAACGGTCGCCGCGGCAACAAGCAGGCTGAGCAGGTCTTGCTGCGCGACATCGAGGCCGCCGATCAGCTGCGTCAGCGCATGGTGCGCGGCGAGCTGACGGTGGCGCAGATGCTGCCGCAGATGCTGGAGCAGCTCAAACAGATGGCCCTGCACAACCGCGCCTCCGAGGAGGGTGGTGAGGCACCGCAGGCCTTCCAGCAGCAGCTTGAAAAGACCGCCGAGCACCTCAAGCAGATCTTCCAAGTTTCTCAGTAAGGCTCGTCCCGGGCTTGCGATACGATAGGCGCGTGACGACGTACCTGTGTACCGACGATATTTTTTTGCAGCATCGCCCACAGGGAGAGCATCCCGAGCGGCCGGAGCGTCTGGTGGCGATTGTCCGCGCGCTGCAAGAGTCGGGGCTGCTTAGCAAGCTGCAGCGGGTGCCGCCGCGGCCGGCTACCCAGGAAGAGCTGCGACGGGTACACAGCGCGCAGTATCTGGCGGACCTTGAGCACCGCATCGGACCCAACGCGCAGGCAGCGGGCAGCGGCTGGCTAGACCCCGACACCTATTACGGGCCTGGCTCGTATCAAGCTGCGCTGAGCGCGGCCGGTGGGGCGATCGATCTTTCGCTGCGCGTGTTTCACAGCCAGGCCGACAACGGCTTTGCGCTGGTGCGTCCACCCGGGCATCACGCCTGTCGCGAGCGGGCGATGGGCTTCTGCCTGCTCAACAACATCGCCGCCGCGGCTTTTGCGGTGCGGGCGGCCGGTGCTCGGGTGGCGATCGTCGACTTCGATGTCCATCACGGCAACGGCACCGAGCAGATCCTGGCCGGCAACCACGACATCCTGTTCGTCAGCACCCATCAGTACCCGTTCTATCCCGGCACCGGCGCGGCTGCCGTCACCCCGGATGCGCTGGCGGCTGGCACGACGGTCAACATCCCGCTGCCCCAGGGCTCGGCCGGTGAAGAATACCGTCTGATCTTCGCCAAGGTCGTGGTGCCGGTGCTGCAGCGCTTTGCGCCGGACATCATCTTGGTCTCGGCCGGCTTTGATGCCCACGCCCGCGATCCCTTGGCTGGCATGTCTCTCGTCGAAGAAGACTACGCCAACATGGTGCGGACGCTGCTTTCGGTGCAGCCGCGCCTGGCGCTGATCTTGGAGGGCGGCTATCACCTAGAAGCGCTGGCGCAGAGCGTGCTTTCGACGCTGCGGGTGCTGCTTGCGGCACACGGTCAGCGCGCCGCTGCCGAGCTGGTGCCCACCCCGGGCCCGCCGCTGATGGAAGAGGTCCGCCACCTGGCGACGACGCTGCAGGGCCTGCATCACCTGCCGGGGCGCTAAGCGACCAGCTGGCAGGGCCGACGGCTCCGACGGTGCGGCGCTGAGCTGTCCCGGCTACGATCGACCCGAGCCGCTGCCCTGCGGATCGTCGATTGTCGGGTTCGCGGGCAGCTTCATCTCCATCGTCACGGCCGTCGAGCTAGGGACGCGGGTCTGTGCTCCGCTGGCCGGGATGATGCCCTCCAGAGTGTCGGCAGTCGCGCTCGGCGGCTGCGAGCCGCCGCTGGGTGCAACCGGGCGAACTTCCTGGCTGGCGGACGGGATGCTGCTGGCACTCGACGGCTGCGAGCTGCGACTCGATGGCTGTGAGCTGCGGCTGGATGGCACCGGCTGCACACCCGGTCGCGGCGGTCGCGAGCTGCGCGTCTTCGCCGAGGGCGGCAGGCCCGAGCCCGCCCCGCTGCCATCGCCACCAGCCGCATTGGGTGCCAGATCGCCGCGCAAAAGATAGATCGCCTCGCCCGACTGCCCCGCCGCCGGCGTCTCGCTAGAGTCGATCGCACCGACGGTGGCGCGCACCACCTGCACCAGCTCGGTGAGCAGCTCGCGCGCCGAAGGACGCTGCTGCGGATCTTTTTCCAACGTGCGCATGACCAGCCGCTCGACCGGCTCGGGGATGCCGGGATGCCACTTGCGCAGCGGCGGTGCGGGATCGTTAAGGTGATTCAGCACGACCTCCAGAAAGCTCTTGGCATCGGAGGGGAAGGGCGTGCGGCCACAGAGCATCTGGTAGAGCATGACGCCGACGCTGTAGACATCGCTGCGGCCGTCGTAGGGACCGTGACGCAGCCGCTCGGGCGCCATGTACACCGGCGTACCGACGATGCCGCCGCCGCCGGTCATGGCCGGCCGATCGAGCTCGGAGTCAGTGCCAAGCAGCTTGGCGATGCCGAAGTCGAGGACCTTGATGACCTCGCCATAGCGGGCCCGATGCAGAAAGACGTTCTCGGGCTTGATGTCGCGATGGATGAGGCCGATGGCGTGCGCTTCGACGAGAACATCGCAGATCGGCAGGACAATCTGGATGCAGCGCGACAGCGCGAGCTGGCTGCGCTCGCGTAGCTCGTCGGCCAGCGTGCGGCCAACCAGGAGCTCCATCGCCAGATAGGGAATGCCGCCCGGCGCAATGCCCGAGTCGAGCATGGCGACGGCGTTGGGGTGATTCAAGCGGCTGGCCGAGGTGCCCTCTTGGCGGAAGCGCTTCAGCGCCTCTTCTGAGCTGAGGTGCCCGAGCGAGCGGAACACCTTGACCGCCACCTGCCGCTGCAGCGCCAGATGCGTGGCGCGATACACGACGCCAAAGCCACCGAGCCCAATGCGGCCATCCAGTCGATACTTGCCGTCGAGCATGAAGCCGTTCGGCAGCTCTGCCGGATTGCTGTAGACCGGCTGTACGGTGGCCTTTTCTTTCTTCAGCTCCTTGTTTTCGCGCGATAGCTCCAGCTTCTCGCGCTCCAGATCGCGCAGCTTGCGACCGCTGCGGATGTGGTGCTCGATGCGCACCAGCAGCTCTTCAAACTC
>CAZVMD010000306.1:0-8996 GCA_964628555.1 uncultured Myxococcales bacterium
GCCGGCAGAAAGATGCTCATCAGCAGCAGGCGCTCGTGGAAAAACGCCAGGCTGTGTGCGCTCTGCAGCGCGCCATACCAGCCGTCGACGCGCTCGTCGAAGCGAGCCATCACCCGCAGGCTGGGATGCACCGAGAGGTTGCGACCGAGGGCCGGCAGCCCTTCAGCCAGGCCGCTGTCGAGGAGCAGCTTGGCGCTGTGGATGGCGCCAGCCGCGAGGACAACCCGGCGGGCCCGCACCGTGAAGGGGCGTCGACGGCGGCCGGTCGCTCCCTCCTGCTCCAGCAGACGGCCGCGCGCGCCGATCACCTGCTCCCCGGCGAACAGCAGCTCTTCGACGCGACAGTCCGACAGCACCCGCGCCCCAGCGGCCAGGGCCCGCGGCAGGTAGGTCAGATCAACGCTGAGCTTGGCCTGGTGGGGACAGCCGAAGTTGCAGCGCGAGCAGCCACAGCAGCCCTCGGTATTGCGCTGGTTGGCGCTCATCGCGTAGCCCAGTCGCTCGGCGCCCTGCATAAACAGCGTCGTCGAGCGCGAGCGCAGCTCACTTGGCACGGTCTCGACGTGACTTCGACGCTCAACCTCTTCGAAGTAGGGCCGCATGCGAGCGGGCGCCAGATCGAGCAGGCCATGCGCCCCGGCCCACTCGTCCAGCACTTCATCGGGCGTGCGGAAGCAGACGCCACCGGTCATCAGCGACGATCCACCGATGCAGCGACCCATCATGATGTTGATGTGTGGCGAGTCGCCGACGCCGAGCGCAAAGGTCATGCCGGCTTCCCGCCAGCCGCGTCGCATACAGTCGCTGGGGCGCAGCTGGCCGAGAGTCTGCGCCGACAGATACGGTCCTTCTTCCAGCACCAGCACGCGCTGGCCCGACTCGGCGAGCTCAGCCGCCACCACCGCTCCCGAGGCGCCCGAGCCGACGATCAGCACGTCGCAGTCGAGCGCGAGCGGCGTCTTTTCCTGCGCCACGGGCCCGCCCTGCTCAATCGGCAGCGTGAGGGGACGGGCGGCGCTCATGACACGCCTCCTTCCATCGAGGCCGCAGTCGCCGGCGCAGCCGCAGCAGACAGCACCGGCAGGCTAGGTCCGGCGAGCGGCGAGCGCGCACAGCTTGACACCTGCCCTAGCTCGCGCAGCGCCTCCGGCTGCTCGTAGTAGATGAAGCAGAGCACGGTCTTTAGACCGAGCAAAAGCGGCGCCCCCAGCGGGCTGGCTTCCAGCTCGGCGATGGCGGTGATGCGCAGCGGCAGCGGCAGGCGGGTGATGGTCGGCAGCCGACGCACCCACAGCGGCGCCAGCCAAGCGACCAAGAACAGCGCCGTCGAAAACAGCAGCCGGGCCCGCCGACCGGCGCTGATCAGGGTGGCCATCGCCTCGCGCTCGACAAAGTCCAGTCGCTGAGCTGGCAGCGGGGTGCCACGATAAAACAGCGCCTCGCTGACGTCGCGCAGATAGCGTCGTGTAGACGGAAAATGGGCTGCCTTGGCCGACATCCCGGCAGGATATGAAGCGCAGGCGGTGAACACAACTTCTCAACCAGACAAGCGGCCCGTCGTGCATGCAGCCAGTCGTTCCGACAAGAGGCCGTGACCAGTTTTGTTGCTCGCGGCCCCGGCGAAAGGATATGACAGGGCCCTTGTGCAGCCGGGCGTGGGCCGCGGGGTCCGTGAGCAGTCGCGGCTGCGGCGAGCATGCATGTCTGATACCTCCGCTGCGAACCTGAAGGCACCGACGCTGGGTCCGGCTCTACCGGCCTGGGCCCAGCTAGGCTTGCGGCATCGCTGGCTGCGCTTGGCGATCGCCGCGGTCGTCGCTGTTTACCTCCTGTACTCGTCTTTCGGCATCGCCGGACCGTTCCTCTGGGGCCACTACGGCTACCACGCCGCGTCGTATGTCATGCGGGCCCGCATGACCATGCGCTATGGCCTGGTGGTGCCCGCTACGGCCGCCGGCTTTGGCGGGGCCCCGGGTCGCGAGGCGTACTACCTGCACCACCCCATCGGCTATCACCACGTGCTCGTCCCGTTCTTCAAGGTCCTGGGCGAGTCCGAGTGGGTCGTGCGTCTGGTGCCGGTGCTAGGCGGGCTGCTGCTGCTGGCGTCGCTGTATCGCTTGGTGCGGCGCTACTGGTCTGATACGACGGCGCTGCTCGCCCTGGCGCTGCACATCAGCCTGCCTTTTCTCTGCTCGTTCTCGGTGCTGGTCGACCCGATGCTGCTGGAGATGGCCTGCTGCATCGTGGCCGTCGATGCCTTCCTCGGCTTTCAGAGTCAGCCCGAGCGCCGCCGCCGCGAGCTTGGCCGCGCCTGCCTGGCGCTGGGTCTGGGCGGCCTGCTGATGTGGGAGGTCTATTTCCTCGCCTTCTTCATGGGCCTGTACGTCATCGGCTGGTGGCTGCACGACCGCCTGCGCGCCCGCCGGACAGACCAGGGTACGGCCGACGATGGTGGCCTGCTGTCGGCGCCGCTGCGCTGGCTGCTTGCGACCTTCGTCGCCACCGTTCTGCCCTTCGTCTTCCACTTCGTCTTCACCTGGCGGGTCGGCATGCTCGACGACACCATGGGCTCGTATCGCGAGCGCAGCCATGCCGCCTTCGGCTGGGTCTACGCCCAGATCAGCAAGTGGCTGCTCCTGCTGTACGGCGAGCCGGTCCTGGCCATCGCGGGCCTGTGGCTGGTGATGTTCTTGGTGCGCCTGCTCAGCGGCGAGGGGCGACGGCGCGACCAGGCCGTCGTGGTCTTCTTCCTGCTCAACACGCTGTACATCGTCGCCTTTGCCAAGGGGGCGGCGATCCACCTGTATCGCGTGTTCTTCTACTCGACATTTCTGACGCTGGCCGCGGTCGATGTGCTCTCCGAGCTGTACACCGCGGTGGTTGCTTGGGCCGACCGGCGCGGGCGGGGTCGGGCGGCAGCCCGCTTCGGAGCAGCGGCGGTGGCGCTGGGACTTATCGGCTACTTCGCGCTGCAGGGGCCGCATGCGCTGCGCAACCTGCGCGAGAGCCGCGAGCTGATGGGGACGCACGGCCATGTCGGCTACGACCCCGACTATCCCAAGCAGCGCTTCGCCATGGAGCTGGCGCGGGCCATGGAGCGGGACGACTACCTGCTCAGCTACAACATGAACAAGCGCCTTGAGTTTTCCTTCTACGCCGATCGCAGCGAGAGCGCCGTCAGCTCGGTGGCCGGGCTGGCGACGCAGCTACGACAGCACCCACGCTCGTGGTTTATCACCGATGTGCGTCTAGGCGCTCTGGAAGGACGCCAGCTGCACGAGCTTTTGCGGAAGCACCCAGCGACGCTCTATTATCCGTACGTGATGATCGATCTTCGCTCGACGGAGAAGACGGCGGGGCTAGGCGCGCCACGTCCTGTCTTGCACGAGCTGCGCTTCGTGCCGCAGCCGATGAGCCCAAGCTGGCGCTGGTTTTTTTCGCACAAGTATCCGCCGCTTTTGCCGCAGCCACATGTGTCGAGCTATGGCCAGTGCGCGGTGGCCAACCTCGACCCGGCGGCCGGCGGCAGCGAGCCGAGTCCGGCGCTGCGTCAGGTGGCGGTCAGCGAGCCTGCGGTGACTCCCCGCACGCCCACCGCCGACCTCGTCTGCTACCACAACTATCTCGTCGCTATCGGCCGAGTCGAGGCCGCCGCGCGGTTTCGCGACAAGCTGCGCGGGCTGTTCACGCCGCTGCCGGACGTGAGCATGCCGCAGGCCTGGCCTGGCCAGGGGCAGCTGTTGGGTGTCCGCCTGCAGCCCGGGCGGTCCCGTCCACCCGACGCCGAGGTCTGGCTGCTCAGCGACGGTGTGCCGGCCGATGACAGCCGCTTCCTGGTGCAGCCGCGGCTGGGGGCTGAGCTTGGCCCTGGCACCACCGGCGTGCTGTTTTCGCGCTTTTCCAGCAAGCCCTGGCTGTGGTGGCCGCGGGCTGGCTATCTGCTGGTCGATGAGGTTCCGCTGCAGCGCGGGCGACAGCGCATCGAGCTCAGCCGGGGGCCCCAGCCAGCCCCGGGCGCACCGCCGTCAGCCGGTGTGCTCGTGCTCGGCGAAGTGGAGGTGCCGTGAGCAAAAACCGACTCGCTGCGTCGGTCCCGCGCTCACCTCGGCCGCAGCTGCTTGCCGCTCTTCTGGCTGGACTGTGGTCCAGCGCCTGCAGCGCGCCCGTCGAGCGCTTCCTGCCGACTCCGATCCCGGTCGCCTATCGCCAGGGCCTGCTATCGCTGGTCGGCGAGGTCCGGCCCGAGCTCGACAGTCGCTGCGGGGCCGCCGTCGATGCTCAGAGCCTGCCGCCCGTCGACTCCAAGACTCTGCTCCTTGATGTCGCAGCGCCGCTTTCGGTCGTCAATACCAAGAGCGGTCGCCGCGGTCAGCTGCATCGCCACGGCCAAGTCCTCCTCAGCGCGTTTGCCGACCCGGCCCGCCCGGGGACGCTGGAGGCACCGCGCGCCCTTTTGTGCGATACGCCGCTCCTGCACAGCAACCTCAGCTATGAAGACTTTGTCCTGCGACGGAGCGACCCCGCCCTGCCGGCTGTGGCGCAGACCGAAGTCCTTGGCGCGGTGATTGGCGCCGACCTGCTTTCGCGCCTGTCCCTGCGGCTGCGTCTGGATGGCGATGCGCGGCAGGGACAGGGCGAGCTGCTCGTCAGCCACAGCGATGTCACGCCCAGCTGCGCCGTCGATGCCGCGGTGGTGCCGTACATTCCACTCGGCGGCGATCTGCGCGTGCTGGTCGGCGACTCAGTCTTGGCGTATCCAGCGACCCGCATCACGGTCGGTGCCTGCGTCGAGCCGCTGGCCGATCCGCTGCGCGCCCCACCCGGTAGTGATCGGCCCGCCGCCTGTCTCTCTAGTCCGCGCATCGCTCAGGCCGTGCGTGAGCTCGACCGTCAGCTCAGCGCGGCTCTGATGCGCCAGCCGCCCGACGACGCCGACATCCAGCGCCTGCAGGCCTGGCTGGCCACCGCCAAGCTGCTCGATCAGCGGCTGTGCCCAGCCCAGCTTGACCAGGCGGTCCTCGGCGATCTGGTCTCGGCCATGGGCCTGCGCCAGGAACCCTACGAGCCGAGCGGAGCCAACATGCGCTTTCTGCTTAGCACCGCGGTGCCGGATCTGATCCTGTCGAGCTCTGCCTGTCTGCGGCTTGGCGATCCCAGTCGCTGCACCTGCGATCCCAAGAGCCGCATCGGCCTGCGCCTGCCGGGACTGCACGGCCGCGAGCCCGGCTCGCAGGAGCAGCCGACCGAAGACTTGGCCTGCCCGCTGCGGCTGGGCAGCGACCGTGTGGCGGCGCTGGCGCTCTTGGCCGGCGGCCTGCACCTGTCGCCCTGCGCCGAGCTAGCGCGCAGCCGACGCCAGCGCTACGCCCTGCCGAAGCTCGATGAGCGGGAGACGCTGGACAACGACTGCGAGCGCGAGGCCTGCCTGCAGAACCTAGTGCGCCAGAGCGAGCTTGCCCTGCGGCGCTGCGGCTACACCGGCATGGATCTGGAGCGGGCCTGCGATGATCATCTGGCCGCGGTCGCCGCTTTCGTCGAGATTGGCGGCAGCAACAGCCCCGGCGAGCCGGTCGACAGCGTGACCGCCTTGGTCGTGCCCGATGCGTCGCCGATCCTGCAGTCCGCCAACATCGATCTGCGCAACAGTGCCGCTCAGGTCGATGGCGTGATCGGCGTCTCGCTACTGCGGCGCCTGCAGACCGTCATCGACTATCCCCAGCATCGACTGGAGCTGACCTGCCGCTGCACCGCGACGGGAGAGAGCGGACTGCCGCAGCGCTGCCAGACCTATCGCGGCGTCAGCTACAGCGCGGCCGATGGCTGCTCGCCGAACAGCACGCTGCTTGTGCCGCGCAACTTCGCCCGCACGGCCTGCAACTAGACGGAGCGCTCGGCTTCGACCGGCAGCTTGATGTGCGGCCGCGGCGAGCGCGGCTGGTCCGGGCGACGACGATAAAGGAGCAGCGTGCGCCCCATCACCTGCACCAGCGCGGCCCCGCTCTTTTCAGCCAGCGCCGCCGCCAGCTCCTGCCGCTCGCCGGGGGCATTTTCGGACAGGCGCAGCTTCAGAAGCTCATGCTGATCCAGAGCGATGTCGAGCGCTTGCACCACGCCATCGCTGACCCCCTCCTTGCCAATCTGCACAACTGGTTGTAGGTGATGGCCTAGGCCGCGCAGAAATAGGCGCTGACGAGCGGTCAGAATGGCCGGCTTGCGGGGTCGGCGGGCCGCGGCGGCAGCGACGGGCTTTTCAGTCCGGACTTTCTGCGCGGGGCGGCGGCGGGCGGCAGATTCCGACGGTGGACGAGGCGAGCGGGTCGACATGGGCGGCAATTTACCAGAAAGCGTGGTTTTTCTTGGTTTGACCGCGTCTTTTGAGCCCGGGTTTTGCGTCTGATTTCCGCAGCTTAGGCCGGGTCTGGCCTGCCCATGTGATCGCGCTCCCCTGCGCCAGCCTCTGCGCGTTACCATCGAGAAGAGTGTTTTGGGGCCGCCGGCACTAGATGACGCCGCATTTACCTTTTTGCCGTGCTCACCGCGGACTTAGCCGCGGGCTAGCACTGCTGCTCTTCGCGACGATCCTGGCCAGTCCAGAGAGCCCGATCGCTCAAGGGCGCACCGTCGGCGGCGAGTCAGCGACGGTAACTGCCACCCCCGGCGTGGCGGGAGCAGGCAGCGGCGCCGGCCCCGGCACTCCCGGCAGTGGCAGCCCCGGCCCTGGTCCCGCGGTCCGCAAGGGCGAGTCCGGCAAGTCCGGGGCGCACAAGCCCGCCTCGCGCAGCGAGTGGGTGATTGAGCAGATCAGCGCTCGCAATGCTGCGATGCCGCCCGCCCGTCGAGCCGACAAGTACGCGCAGATGGGCGACTCGCTGATGAGCTTTTTCCGCGCCACCAACTACCTGTTTTGGTCTGACTACGCCGCCTCGCCGCTGCTGCGCGACTTTGGCGGCCTCAAGTCCACGCGCATCTGGCTGCACGGCGACTGTCACGTCGAAAACATCAGTGCCATCACCACCCATACCGACGACATCGTCTACGGCCTCGATGACTTCGACGATGCGGTGATCGGCGACTATCAGCTCGACCTCTGGCGCCTGGCGACCAGCCTGATCCTGCTCTTGCGCGAGCGCGGGGGCTTTACCGCCGCCGATGAGGTCAGCATCCTCAACGCACTATCGGGCAGCTATCTCTCGACGCTGGCCAGCGTGCGCGACAACAACAACGAGCTCACCCGCACCTTTACCGCCAACAATACTCCGAGCCCGCTCAGCGATTTCCTCGTCGAGACCAAGCGCAAAGCAGGTCGCCTGCGCATGCTCGACAAGCTGACGTCCAAGGCCAGCGGTCGGCGCATCTTTGACTTCTATCACCCGGACATCCTGCCCGTCGAACCCCCGGTCGCGGCCGCCATCACCGCTGGCCTGCCCGACTATGTCGCTGGCTTGCCGCCGGCCCTGCGCAGCAAGCCGGGTTACTTCACGGTCAAGAGCGTGGCCACTCGCCTGCGCGGCGGCATGGGCTCGCTGGGCATGGCCCGCTACTACGTGCTCATCGAGGGACCCAGCGCCAGTGAAGACGATGATCGCGTGCTCGATATGAAGGCGCAGGCCACTCCCGCGCCGTGGCCGTTTATCGACCTCGACGTCCGCAACCAGATCCTCGCGAGTACCAACGGCGATCAGGCGCTGCGTACCGTGCTGGCGGCGCGCGCGCTGGCTTCGCAGCCTGATGATCATCTGGGCACCCTGCTGCTCTTTGGCACGCGCTTCAGCGTGCGCGAGCGGACTCCGGCCCGCGGCACGCTCGACGTCAATGAGCTATCATCGCCCAGCCGTGTCTTGAAGCTGGCCGAGGTCTGGGGGGCGGTCCTGGCCATCGCCCATGCGCGCGCCGACCGCGATACCAGCGCCAGCCTGGTGCCCTACAACTTCGAGAACGAGCTATTGCTGCGCGTCGGAGGAAACCAGGAAGGCTTCCGCGCGCGAGTCCGGCAAGTGGCTCTTAGCTACGCGCAGCAAGTGGCCGCTGACCATGCGGCCTTCTCGCGCGTCATGCTGAAAAAGACTGCATCCAGGGATTGACCGTCACCACAGCGGGATGGCGACGCAAGGAGGGAAGCGATGGCAAGGGTTGTATCGGGTCTGGTGTTGTCTCTGCTGTGGGCAGGCTGCGCGCAAGTCGGCGGCGGCGCCTCGTCGGATGGCTCGTCGTCGTTGGCTCCCGAGCTGCAGGCGCTGCAGCCGGCCGTCGGCCCCACCACGGGTGGCGACACCATCACCATCCGCGGCAAGAACTTTGGCAAAGACGCGCTGGTGCGCTGGAACGGCGTCCTGGGCAGCAACATCAAGGTGGTCTCAGCGACCGAGATCACCGCGCTCCTACCGGCCAGCACTGCCGTCGGAAAAGTCAAAGTGACCGTCTCCTCGTCGGACGGGCGGGAGGCAGCGCGCGACGACCTGTTTGCCTACTACTACGGCCAGATCGACTTTGGCGACCAGACCTCGCTCGCCACCGGCAGCGCGCCCACCGATCTGCGGGTCGCCGATCTCGACGGCGACAAGCTCCTCGACATCGTCACTACCAACAGCAACGACAGCAGCCTGAGCCTGTTTGTCGGCCAGTCTGGCGGCGTCTATGGCACCGCTCATCGCATCGCTCTGCCCAGCCATCCCGATGCCCTGACCGCCGCCGATATCGACGGTGACAGCAAGCCCGACCTGCTGGTCACCGCCAGCACCACCAACCGCCTCTACACCTTACGCAACACCGGCATGCCCGCCGCCGGCATGTTCACCCTCGCCACCACCACCACCACCGGCGCCAGCCCCGCCGCCGTCGCCACCGCCGATCTCAACGGCGACGGCCGTCCCGACAGCGTAGTCGTCAACCGCAACGCCAACACCCTGAGCGTCCTCATCAACAAAGGCAGCGCCACCTGGGAGAACCCCCTCACCGTAAACACCCCCCTCCTACCCGCCGGGCTTGCGGTGGGGGAC
>CAZVMD010000307.1:0-8984 GCA_964628555.1 uncultured Myxococcales bacterium
TAGGCCCAGGGCGACAGGAAGCGGTTCAGATCCTCGTTGAGCTTCTGCTTGTAGAGCTCGTCGTGACCGGACTCGACAAAGCGCACGCCTAGGCGCACCCGCACGGCGATGTAGTGCGCGTTCTTGACGGTGATCTCGGCGGCGGGCGGCGCCCGCTCCTGCAGATAGGCCTGCACTTGCAGGAGGACATTGGCCGGCACCTTCGGCGCAAACGGCGCAAACGGCTGCTGCTTGCGAATGTTGGGAATGGCGATGATCGTCACCTGCCCGGGGCGATCGGGCGGCGCCGGGATGCACTTCACCTTGTGCAGCTCAGGAAAGCGCGCCAGCACCAGGCGTTCGTAGTCCCAGGCGCTCAGCGCGCGACCTTTGTGACGCAGGCGCTCGCTGGCCCGCAGTGCCCAGGTGTCGTCGCTCTCGGCCATGCGGCCGCCGTACGAGGTATAGGGCTGCCGCACCTTGGCCACCTCGGCGCGCGGCTTGGCAAGCTGCGTGATGCTGCCCGGCGGCAGCGGGTTTTCAAAGTGCTCGCGAGCATTGCTGCGATCGACGAAGGTCGCCGAGACCGCTTGCGTGTGCAGGCCGACGACATCGCAGACCGTGCTGGGATCGCGGGCGATGCTGGCGCGCAGCCAGTACAGCGGCTCACGCAGGCGCGTGCTGGGTCCGGCGATGGGCAGCGCTAGCTCGACGATGCCCGAGTTGCGCAGGCTGCGCGTGGTGTCCAGCAGCACCTCGCGCGACAGCGGCAGGAAGCGATTTTCCGACAGGTAGCTCCAGCTCACTGCGGCTTGCGGCAGGTCGGGATCGGCGGTGCCTTCCGCCATCTGGAAGAACAGCGACACGCTCTGCGGCGCTTGCAGATCGCGCAGGCCGATGTACAGCTCGCCGTCGTTGGGATAGGGCGGCAGGAAGGGCACGCCGGTCGTGCTGCCGGTGCGCTCGACCTCGATCGGGCAGTAGCCGAAGGGGTGAATGTGCAGCACACGATGCAGGTCGGCATCGCTGCGCTCAGCGTCGAAGCGCAGCTCAAGCTGCGAGCTGTAGCTTAGCGTCAGGCTCTTGATCTTCGGCGTGTATGGCGGCGGCACCATGAAGCTTGCGGCCGTGATGCTGCCACCTGAGGCGGTCGCGGCGGCGAGCTCCACGGCTTTGGTCCCCGCCACGATGGGATAGTTGGCGTGCTGAAAGTCTGGCGAGTTGAGCTCAAGCGCCAGGTAGCGCTCCCAGTTCAAGAGATCGCTGTCGAGATCTTGCTGCTTAGCCAGAAGCGTCGCCGCTCGCTCGCCGTGCACGGCGGGACCGCTGACCGCCGCCAGCGTCACCGCCGCCGAGCCGGTGCTACCGAACAGCGCCGCGGCTGGCAGCAGCGTCGTGGTGCGCGAGCGATCGACCATGCACAGCTGCGCCGTGAACTGCTCCGTTCCCGCCAGGCCATAGATCGCGTAGTAGCCCACCGGGTTGTTCGGCGCCCCCATCCACTGCAGGCGAATGCTCAGCTCATCGAGCGTCTTGCCCACTACCTCGGGATGGCCGAGCAAAAGACGCGAGCCCACTGCCGGCTGATTGGTGAAGGGCTCGAAGGGTTTTTTGGCATCCAGCGCGGTCTCATCGTTCTGCAGCTTGAGGTTGCGCAGCCCGCTGGCCCTCACCCGCAGGTGCGCGGCGCCAAGCTGCAGCGTGGCCAGCTCGGCATAGGCCGCGCGATACTGACCGTCCTCGACGCTGTACAGCGGCTGCAGCATCAGCCGCAGGATGGGATAGGGACTGGCATAGGCCGCGTCTTTTTCCGGCAGCGCGGTCACCGCATCGTGGGTCTCATCAAGGTCGATGCGCAGCTGCAGGCCGGCCAGCTCGCGCGGCGAGGTCAATGCGGCCAGCGTGGCGTACGAGCCATACATTGGCGTGGCCAGCGCGCAGGGCACAAAGCCGCCCGGCGTGCTGATCTCGCAGGACAGGGCGAAGCCGCCAAGGCGAGTAAACAGAGCGGAGAGCGAGTCGCTCGCCGGCGCAAAGCCAAGCGTCAGCGTGATGCTGCGTGCGCCCTCGGCGAGAAACAGAAGCGGCGAGCTGATGGCCCAGCCCAGCACTCTGTCGGGCGTCGCCTCGGGGCTGCGCTGCGGCCGGGCGGTGCCAAAGGCAAAAAAGCCGGCGGCGCTGCTGGTCGCGGACGCAGAGCTGCTGCGCTGGATCTTCTGCGCCTCGGCGGCTGGATACAGGTTTAGCCACTCTAGCTGCTCGGCCGGCGGCTCCCCCAGGCGGGCGCGCTGCGCGAGCTCCAGCAGGGCGTAGACGCGCTCCCAGGCTCCCTCGCTGGCCAGGCGCGATAGCGTGTCGACGCTGCTCTGGCCCAGATACGGCACCAGCCGATCCGCGGCGCTCTCGTCGTCGCCGGCCGAGGCTGCCTCACCGAGCACGAAGCGAATCAGATCGACCAGGCGCGTGGTCGGGCTCGACGTGTGCAAGGCCTTGATCGCGGCCAGTCGCTCGCGGCGCAGCTTCTCGCGATGGGCTTCTTCGAGCAGCGAGTAGATCTGCTCCCACTCGGAAAGCGGCTTGTCCAGGGCCTCGTCCAGCGCGAACAGGAAGCGCTCGGCCGGCAGGCAGAAGTACGCCTCGACGGCGGCGACCAGCGCCCAGGCACTCTGTAGGCTGGCTTCGCTCAGGGCCAGGGCCGAGAGCAGGTTGTCGGCGAAGGCATCCAGGCGGGTCACCGTCAGCCGATACAGCGGATCGCTGCGCTTGCGAGCCCCCGCTTGTTCGAGCAGCGTGTTGATGGCGCGCCAGCTGCTTTCGAACTTGCGCTTAAGCTGCATCATGCGCAAAAAGTCGTCGAAGTTGGCAAAGTGCAGCGTATTTGCGACGAAGGCGCGGACCGCAGCGCTGTTGCGCTGGTCGTACAGATCGTCGAAGGTGGCGACCTCGGGCAGGGTCGATACGCTGACCGGCCCCACCGCCAGCTCCAGGTTTTCGGTGAAGGCCTGGGAGTACGGATCGAGCGAGAACTCGCCGCCGCTGCGGTACGCCCGGCCGGCGATCTCCAGCTTGCTATTGATCTCGGCCCACTCGGCAGGTGGCGGCGGGCGCAGGGCCAGCTGGGTCATCAGCTCGCGCAGCGTGGCGACCGGCAGGAAGGTCGCGGCTTCCTGCTGCCGCAGCGCATCGCGCAGCGCGCGCAGGGTGGCGATGTTGACCTCGCGCCCGTCGGAAAACGGCGGCAGCGGGCTGCCGAGGGCGATGCGGAACATCAGCTCGCAGGTGCGCTCGGCATCGTTGGGATGGCGCAGCGGGGCCTGGCGCAGCGTCGTGCGCCGACAGTCGATGTAAAGCGATCGCAGAGCCGCGACCTGGGCCCGATTGACCCATAGATCGCGATCGGTGCTGTAGATGCGGTCGATGCCGCTCTTATCCGGTCCGCCGTTAAGCTGCGTCCCCGCCGGGAGCTGAACGCCCCGCGCACTCTTCGCTAGCTCGACGACCACGTTGACCCGATCCGGCGTCGACGGCTTGGGCGCCAGGCGCAGGTGGTGCCGCAGATAGAAGTCGAGGTGGCGCTGCAGGACCGCGTTGAGGCTCTGGCGCGAGCGCTCCAGTAGCTTCAGGAAGACCAGGAACAGGACGAAGTGCGGTCGGAAAAGCTCAGGGCGGCTGGCGGCCGAAAAGCTCTCGGGGTCTTGCAGGAAGCGGACGACGTCCTCTTTCGGCAGCTCTGCCGGGATAAAGCGGCCCCAGTCGCCGGCCGGCTGGTTGTGCGAATCGAAATAGCGCAGCTCACGACTGTAGGCGCGGGCAAACGAGAGCAGGTCGGCCGTGGTGCGCTCATCCAGCGCAACGTAGCCCGGCGCCAGCGCGGGGAGCGCACGGTCTGCTTGGCTGGTGCCATCCCGCTCTCCGGCGATCGGCGGCCTGGGCTTGTTCGGACTTCCTGTGCCAGACACCTCAGGCTCCTGTGAACATCAGGTTGGTGGACTTGAACATTCCCTGGCCGCTGTACTTCGGCGTCGGATCCGGTATCGGCGAGCCCGGCCCAGGCGGCGGCTGCTTGGCCGGTGTCTGCACTTCAAACACCGCGGTGAACATCCCGCCCTTGAGCACCACCGCCTTGCCTCCGGTCTGCGTCTTTTCCGCCTGCTGGTTTTTGGCCAGGGCCTCGATCTTCACCGTGCCCTTGCCGGGAATGAGGTACTGCGAGGTCAGGTAGCAGCAGTTGGCGACCTCGACGCTGCTCTCGTCACCGACGATGCAGATCTTCTTGTCGCCGACCGTGGCGGGCCCTGTGCCTTTGATCTTCCCGGCCGGACCCCAGACCAGGGCGGCGCCGAAAAACGGCATAAAGATCGCCTTATCCCCGTCGATGATGACGATATCGCCCATGCGCCTTACGGACCCGGCTGGGTCGCCTCCATCAGGTAGTAGGGGAAGACCATGTTGAAGCGCGAGTTGGTGCCGCGGATGGTGTAGCTCAGGCGGATCGCCAGCTGGCCGTAGACGGCGGCGTCCGGTGTCACCTCGACCTTGTCCAGCTTGACGCGCGGCTCATGCGCCAGGATCGCGTCGCTGACTAGGCGCGACAGCTTGTTGAGCAGGCGCTGGTCGATCTCTTCAAACAGGAAGCGCGACAGGTCGCAGCCAAAGCTCTCCTGCATCACGCGCTCACCTGGCGTGGTGCTAAGGATGATGCGCAGGCTCTGCTCGATGTCGCTTGCGCCATCGGCCATATCGACGCTGGCGCCGCCCGCCCCGAAGGTCGGTGGAAACGCCCAGCCGCGGCCTAAGAAGGACGCGCTAGCGGCCATCGCCCATCCGCTGTGGCTCGCTGCTGCTGCCAGCACTTAGCTGCTGGCTGGCCTGCTGCTGCACCTTGCCGACCAGGGCATAGACGCGATGGAAGGGCAGGTTGCCGACCGCTTCCAGGATCAGGTTGACCTCGTCAATGGTGAGGGACAGCTGTAGCTCGCGCATCTCGTACATCCTTGCTTGGTTCATTTGACGTTCACCTTGCTTCCCGTGATCGTGACCTCTTTGCTGGCCTCGATGGTCAGGGTGCCGGCGCTCTTTATGGCGATGCCTTTTTTGTCCAGCGTGATGCTGTTGCCGTTCTGATCCGTCAGGCTGATGCCACCGGTATCCTCGTCGAGCAGCAGCTTGTTGCCCTGCGCTGTCTCGATGTACACGGACGGCTTTTTGGCATCGACAAAGGCCAGCGTGGTGCCGGCCTTGCTGACGATGCCGCGCAGCTGGTTTTTGTCATCCGGCGTGCCCATCGCGGTCGGCGCAGCGTTCTTCGAGCTGAAGAACGAGCCGAGGATCACCGGGCAGCGCGGATCGCTGTTGAGGAAGCCGACCACCACTTCATCTTTGGGCTCGGGCCGAAAGTACAGGCCGCGCGCTGGACCGGCATCCGGGCTGGCCAGGCGCGCCCAGACCGCGCTTGTGCTCTGCATATCGATGCTTGGCAGCAGCACTTTGACCCGCAGCTCACCGTCGGTGTCTTCGACGTAGTCAGCCACCACGCCGATCTGCAGTCCGCTGACTGCCGGCAGCAGCCCAGCGGCCGGCGGCGCGTGGATGCGGTAGCGCTGCCCGAAGCTCTCGGCCGGTCCGCCCAGCTGGACATCGGTGCGCCAGCCCGAGCGATCGAAGCGGTGGCGCAGTCCAGTGATCAGTGCCTGGCCGTTGAAGCGGTCGCCCATGCCAGCGATGGCGATGACATCCAGCAGCTTGAGCGTGGCCAAGCCCGGCAGCGAGATGCGACCGCGCAGCATGGCCAAGCGGCTGCGCGACAGCTGGCCATCGGCCCAGGCTTGCAGCTCGTCGGCCACGACCGGCACGGCGTGATTGAGCGTCTGCGCGCTGTTGCCAACCGCGGCTGCCAGCGTCGCAGCATCTAGGTTGCCGGGGGCCAGCGTGACGCTCTCGGCCTTGACCGCGGTGGTCAGGGCCTGCGTCGCGGGGTCCCAGGACACGCTCTCCATCGCCGCATACTGCGAGGCCGCATCGAGCTCTAGCTCGAACTCGTACAGCTGATTGATGCCGTACTCCAGCGTCGCTGCGCTAGCGCCGGACAGCGCCCGCTTGCGCAACGACAGAGTGCCGTCTTCCACCACCACCGCCAGCCCCAGCGCGTCGGCCCGCGCCAGGATGAAGTCCCACACCGTGCAGTGAAACTGCACCATGTTGCTGTGCTTCGGCGTCGTTCCTTCGAAGGTCCCCGGCGCGACATCAGTGCCATCGAGCAGCTTCTTGATGATCGTGGCGTCGTCCATGTCGGAAAACACCGCGCTCTTGCGCAGGCCGGTGAGCGCGATCGCCGGATCTTTTAGGACCACGGTCAGCACCGAGCCCTTTTGGCTGGCTTCGACGCCGTGCCGCACCACGATGCCGGAGAAGACCGGCGTGTCCGCACTCCCCTCGTAGCGCAGCGAGAGCTCCATCGCGCTGCCCGGCACAAAGAAGGTCGAGTCGCTGGCGGCGAAGCTGCGCAGGCTGGCGCTGCCATCGATGACGCGGATCTCCGCCTGCGGGATGCGATCGAGCTCTTTGTGTACATCGATCGATAACAGCTGGTACGTAACGGGCATCGTCGCGCCCGCGCTGACCAGGGTCGGCGTTACCGGCGGCATGGCGGGCTAGGCTCCTCCCTTGCGCCGAGCCGCGCCGGTAAACGTCGCAAGCGGCGGAAACAGGATCTGCTGCCCCGGCCGCAGCGTGCGAAAGTCGTCGAGATTATTGAAGCGCGCGACGTCGAGGTAGTACTGCGCCGAGCCGTAGATCTCTTTGACCAGCAGCGGCAGCGTATCGCCCTGCTTCACCGTGCGGGCATGCGTCAGATCTGGCGAGGTCTTGCCGGCTTCCTGCGCCAGCTTTTCCAGCGCCGTATCGGCGATCAGCTTGATGTCGAGCTCAGCCCGCAGCGGTGTGCCATCGCGATTGAACGCGGTGTACTTGATATCCACCGACGACAGCCGACAGGAAAAGCTCAGATCCCCCCACTCCGCGAGCAGATAGGCCGGCTCGTGCAGGGCGCCTTGGTAGGTGTAGGTGACGTCGAGAAACTCCTGCACGCGCTCCGACACCGTCTTGTCGGCCCAGCTGACTAGGCCATAGCTATCAACCCCGGTGCCGTCGAAGATCAGGTTGAACTTGAGCTCCGAAGGCTCGCTGAGCGTGTACTCAAGCTCAGCCCCCAGATCGTTTATGCCCTGGCGCCGCTTCCACAGGATGGCGTAGCTCTGCGAGTAGCTAGCCGGGTTGAACATCGCCTCCACCGACGTGCCCAGGCCCGAGCGAGCCGCGGTCTTATAAGCGGTGAGGGTCAGCTTTTCGAGCTTAAAGAGATTGGCGATGCCCATGGCTAGCGCTCCCTCGTGCTCTTGAGGATGCGCAGCACCTCGCGCACCGCGGCTTCGACCAGCGCCTGCTGCGCTTCGGCACTGCTGGGGGCGGCGCCGGCCACTGGCGAGCGCGTGGCATCCCCTTGGGCGACGGCGCGGATGACTAGCTCTTTGATCTCGACCGGCATCTCAGATCCTCACGATCTGCTGCCGGGCGTAGGCCAGCTCTAGCGTGTCGACGACCAGGGTCTTGGACTCGGCATCCAGGTCCGAGGTCGACCAGCGGACCGGGTACGCTTTCATAAACAGCCAGGCGGCGACCGGCACGCTGGACTCGTTAAACAGCGTCACCAGGACATTGCTCGGCGCAAACTTGAACAGCGACATCGCGATATTGAATTCGATATTGAGCGGCGAGCCAACGACCATGCCGCGCTCCAGGATCAGGTTGCCGTGCTCGATCCCGGTCGGAACCTGCTGCGTGTACAGGTTCTGTCCGCCTTCCGGGATCGGCATCGTCTTGACCGTGCTCGTCAAGCCACTGACCTTGCGGAAGCGGATGTCGAGCGGATTGGGAATCACGCCCAGCGCAAAGAAGAACACGCCGAAGCGGAATCCCAGATACAGCTCAGAGGTCAGGCTCATCGTCGCACCTCAAAGCGCGAGGCGCAGTTAGGTCTGTTTGACAACGGTGACCCCCTTGGCCTGTAGCTCCAGCGTGTCGATGGCGACGTCCGTGCTGCTGGCGCTAAACGTCGGGGCCTTCAGGCTGACAGGCACCGCCGCGGCGATCTTCCAGCTGAACACCGCCTGGCCTTGTTCATCGCACAGGCTGATCTCCATCGGCCGCAGCTCGCGGGCCGACAGCCAGTCGTAAAGAAAGGTCGGCTTGGCGTTGAGGATGGTGCCGCGCCGACACGAGATCTTGATAAACGGACTGCGATTGAAGGTCTGGATCGCTTCACCTTCCAGATAGCTCAGCCCGTGTCGATAGGTGACGTTGTCGTACTCGACCGCGATCCCCGAGACCTCGACAAAGCTGATCGCCGTCGAGTTTACGGTGACGCGGAAGTTATAAAGCGGCAGCGGGAAGCTTGCCTTCTGATACGACACGGACTGAGCCATCTGGGTTCTCCGTCTACGCTTCCTCGACGAAGATGGCGTCGGCCATCAGCTCCATGCTCTCGATCGCTGCGTCATTGGAGCTGGCCGAGAAGCTCGGAGCATCGAGCTTCTTGGGAAACGCGTTGATCACTTTCCAGCTGATCACCGCGTTGCCGCTCTCATCGCAGAGCCGGACATAGATGTCCTTCTTTTCGACCTGGTTGAGCTGGATCGAGTTGATCCAGGTGTACAGCGTGGCGACGCTGGTCGTCTTCACCAGGCCCTTCTTCAGCGAGATGCTGGCCGTCGCTCGCTGCGATGGCATGTTCATCACCACCGGGCCGGCCGAGCCACTGGCCGTCGGGCTCTCTTTGTAGGTCGTGGTCTCGCGCGAGATGCTAAGTCCCGAGACTTCCGAGAAGCCGATAGCGACTCCGGCGATCTCCACACGGTAGTTGTAGGCCGGCAGGGGATATGCCGTCTTGATTTCCTGTTTGCTGAGTGCCATCGCTTAGCCCTCCTGCAGTTTGTGAGTGAAGCGGAGGA
>CAZVMD010000308.1:0-8855 GCA_964628555.1 uncultured Myxococcales bacterium
CGGCAGCGACGAGCCCAAGAAGAAGAAAAAGAAGAAGAAAAAGAAGGTCGTCGTCTTCTAGTCGCTATGGACTAGCGCCGCATCGCCAGCCCAACGCCGCACAGCACCAGAGCGCCCGCCCCCAGCAAGCGCAGCGACAGCGCTTCGGCGAGCAGCGGCACCGCCAAGCTCGCAGCCAGCACCGGCACCAAGAGCTGCACGATGGCGGCGCGACTGGCTCCCAGGCGCGGCAGCACGCTGTACCAGATGGCGTAGCCCAGACCAGAAGCCAGCCCCCCTGAGCCCAGCGCGAGCAGGAGCCCGGCCCGAGTCACACTCGGCCGCCCGCCTGCCAGGCCCAGATACGGACCCAGGGGCGGCAGCAGGACGCAGAGCCCGTACAGCGCAGCCCCCAACGGCAGCGCGATCGCGGCGGCGTAGGCAAAGTTGCCGGCGGTCGTGCCCAGTGCATCGGTCGAGCGGCGGCCGAGCAGCGAGTACGTCCCCCAAAAAACCCCGGCCACCAGCATCAGCGCGCTGCCGAGTGGATCCGGCGCTCCGACACCCGGCGCCATCAGCCAGATCACGCCGATCGACGCCACGGCGAGGCCCAGCCAGGTGCGCGGCTGCAGCCGCTCGCCGCGTAGCCGCGCCGCCGCCAGCATGGTGACCTGCACCGCGCCAAACAACAGCAGCGCCCCCAGCGCCGCGCCGATGCGCAGGTACGAAAACGAAAAGGCGAACATATACAGGATCAGCGCAATCACCCCACCCCGTGAGGCGTGCCCGCGGGCCCGCGCCAGACCGGAAAACAACAGCAGGGTCACGGCACCGGCTGCCAGGCGAAGCAGCGAAAAGCTCAGAGCATCGATGCGCGCCGGACGCAGCAGGGCGACGCGGCAGAGCAGCGAGTTGGCGGCAAAGCCACAGAGCGCAAGCGCCACCAAGAGCGGCAGCGGGACGGCCGGAAAACGCTTCGGGCTGGCCGGCGGGATGGCTGCAGAGGGGCGATCAGGCTCGGGGCTTCCTGGGGACACGCGGGTCTCGCTTAGCGGCGCAGGATCTCGACGACGTGACGTCCGGCCGCGACCTTAACGTACAGCGAGCCGTGGCGCGCCGGATCAAAGAACCAGCCGCTCTCGGCCGCTTCTAGCTCGCCAAGGCTCGACTTCTCGGACAAGGCCGTGCTGCCTTCGCTCACCGCGCTGGGCTTGCTGCCATAGGCCAGCACCTCGAACAGGGCTCCAGCGCGAAACTCACGGCCGGACTGAGCGCTGAGCGTCAGGCGCTCGGCGGTCTGTTCCTGGCCTAGCTCGGTGCCGTCAAACAGCGTAAAGCTCGATGCTGGGCCAGGCACCAGGCGCGGATACAGCACACCCGGCGTGGTGGCATAGGAATCAACGCGGGCCGGCTGCGTGGTCGGACGCAGGGTGTCGATGGTCGGGCGCAGCAGCGGCACGATGCCTCCCTCGCGCAGGTACAGCGGCAGCACGCCGAGCGGCGCCGCCACGGTCACGGTCTGCGGTCCGCTAAACGATGTCCCGTCCCAGTAGTCGACCCAGCGCCCCGGCGGAAACACCACCCGCTTGTCGGTCGCGCCTTCATCGACCACCGGTGCGACCAGCAGATCGTCGCCGAACAGATAGACATCGTTGGGGTGCTGCCCCAGCTCGGGATAGGCAAGGCCCAGCGGGCGCTGAATGGGATAGCCGGTCTCGGCGATGCGCGTCGCCAGCGTCCACTCATACGGCCACAGCCGCAGGTGCAGGCGGGCGTACTTTCGATACAGCGTCAGCACCTCGGCATCGAAGTCGGTATTGGGCGGCGTCTCCCAGGGCACGTTGTCGGTGTTGGTGCCGACCTGCATCACCGATGACAGCGAGGTCTGCTCAAACCAGCGGACGAAGGTCTCCTTGGTCGGTGGCGCGTGGCGATAGCCGCCGGTGTCGGCGCCATAGAAGGGATAGCCCGAGGGTCCCAGGCTCAGACCATAGATCACCGTCGCTGGCAGGCCGCCGATGGCGGTGTATTCCTTGCCGCCGCGATCGCGCAGGCGCTGGCCATAGCGGGCGAAGTTGGCGTCCATGTCCCCCGGCCAGATCACGCAGCCGTACTTCTGATCGCCGTAGGTGCCGACCCGACACAGCAAGAACGAGCCATCCTCGGGCAGGGTCTCGCGAAAGACGCGGTGGTATTCGATCTTGTACGTCGCGTGCGCGGTGCGCTCGTCGCTGCCATCGTGAAGCCGCCAGTGGTTGCGAAAGCCAGGCAGGCCGACGACGATGTCCTCGCCGTAGTCGAGCTTGTAGCCGTTGACGCCCAGGTTCGAGTACCTGCGCACCAGATCCTGCCACCAGGCGTAGGCAGCAGGATTGGTAAAGTCGATCGGCTGCCCCCACTTCGAGATCAGCAGCCCGACCTGCGGGGGATAGTAGCCGCGGCTCTTGGCCTCGGTGGCCAGGGTCGCCGTCGCCGGGTCGGCATCGTCCATGTACGGCGTGTGAAACAGCGCGAAGGCAAAGCCGAGGTCATGCACCTTTTGGATCATGTCGGTCGGATCAGGGAAGGTGCGCTTGTCGAAGTCGAACGAGCTCATCCCCGAGGCGAACGGCCGATCGGCCCAGATGCCGTTGTCGGCCAGATCGAGGTCGCGCAGGGTCTGACAGTCGGCCAGGATCTGCGCTTGGCTGACCGCATCATCGCGCCACAGCCAGGGCCCCAGCGCCCAGCGCGCCGGCAGGCCGGGAGCGCCGGTGACCTCGTAGTACTTCTTGGTGACGGCGAGCGGCTGCGCCGCGGCAAACAGATGAAACCGCAGACCCTGGCCCGAGTCCTGGCCGGTCCCGACCAGCGCGTCGATGTGGTCGGGGCGGCTGGCCGCCATGTCCCAGGCTCCGGGATGGCGGCTCTCGATGAACAGACCCCAGCCGCGGGTGCCGATAGCAAACGGGATCGGCACGTGCGCGTCGTTGTAGCCGCTCTCGGTATCAGCCATGGCTTCGATCTGCATGGCCCGCCGCTTGCCGCGATGGTTGACCTCGTCTTCGGAGGCACCGAGGCCGTACAGCCCCTCCTTGGGATCGATCTGCGGCCGCAGGCGAAAGTAGGCCAGGCGAGCGGCGCTGCTGCCGGGCATAAGCTGCAGGCGATAGCGACCGCTGTCGGCCTGCTCGACCGTCAGCGTGGCGGCTCCGCTGGGATAGCCGAGCTGCAGCTGCAGGCTGGTCTCGGTGGCCGACTCAACCGTCGCTGAGCGGATCGACTCCCAGGTCAGGCCAGCAGGTGGCGTGTACGCAAACAGCGTCCCGTCATCCAGCAGCGGGAAGGGATCGTAGTTGAAGCGCTCTTGCACTTCATCGACGACTCCGAGCTGAATGGCATCGGCGGCAAAGCGCAGCAGCGGCTGCTCACCGCGCAGGAGCAAGAGCTCGGTGGTCGCCGGCACGAAGCGCAGCGCGTAGTCGTCGCGGCGCAGCGTCACCTCCGGCCCAGCCGGCGGCTGACAGTGCAGCCAGGAAGCGAGCAGCAGGCTGCCAAGCGGCAGACCGACGCGACGAGCCGAGAGTGCGGGGAGAGGATTCGGGCGGGTAGGCATGGGGGCTCCGAGGGGAACGCGGCGGGCCGAAGCACGGGCTCCGACTGCGCGACCGCAGCGCCGGGCAACATGCCGCAAAAGCTGCGCCGAGGGAAGCACGCCTCGCCACCAGCCCGCCGCAGGCAGCGAATGCCGCAAATCTCCTCGGCGAGGAAGATATAATCCGAGGGTCGTCCAGAAAACCTGAGGAGATCGGTATGCATCCGACATCATCCCCGCCTCGCCGCTCGCCGCGCGCCACCCTCTTTCTGGCCGCGGCGCTGGCCTTAAGCGCGGGCTGCTATCACGTCCATGTGGTGGTGCCCAACACGCCGCCCACCGACTATCACCGTCAGTGGGTGAACGGCTTCCTGTGGGGAGCGATCGGCGGCGGCGTCGATACCGCGCGCTTCTGCGGCGGTCGCCCGCTGGCCCGTGTCAGCACCCATCGCTCGTTCGGCAACCTGTTTATGTCCTGGCTGACCTTCGGCATCTACACGCCCTCGACCGTGGTCGTGGCCTGTGGGGGCGGCGGCGGCTATGGCGGTCCCGCGCCCTACCAGCCACCGTACTATCCGGCGCCCCAGCCCACGCCGCAGCCCTACTATCCGCCGCAGCCGGCGCCGTCGGCCCAGCCCTACTATCCGCCGCAGCCGGCGCCGTCGGCCCAGCCCTACTATCCACCGGGGTCACAGCCGCAGCCGGCGCCGTCGGCCCAGCCCTACTATCAGCCGGCACCACCGCCGCGGTAGCTAGGCCGCAGCCGCGACTTCGCCATGGGGGGAGGCCCGTCGAGCGCTCGTCGCTGCGGGCCTTGGACTTTTGTTGGGAGCAGTCTGATGTCTTTGCGCCGTCCGTCGTTCTTTTGCTATCTCGCCACTTTCTCGCTGCTGTTTCTGTCCGCTTGTCCGTCGGGAGGGCCACAGGGACCAGACCCGGCCACCCGACGCCCAAGCGGTCCCAGCGATGACACCACCGCCTTAGCCAAGAAGGCCATCGTGCCGCCACAGCCGGCCGAGCGGGCACCGGCCGAGAGCCGACGGCTGGGTGGCGACGTCCCGACCGCCGAGCAGATCGCCACCCGGGTCCAGAGCTACTTCGCCGGCCATGTGGGCCGCCGGATCTATGTGCAGCTCGACAAGCCGCTGTACAAGCCGGGCGAGACGATCTGGGTGCGGACCTGGGATCTGGCGGCTCGCTCGCTTGCCGCAGCCGCTGCGACCGGCGGACCCGACTCGCAGGGCATGAACATCGAGCTTATCAGCCCGCGCGGCGCGGTCGTCGCCAAGCGGCGCATCCACGTCGAAAACGGGGCGGGCCAGACCGACTTTGCGCTCGCCGAGGGCATCGATGGCGGCGAGTACACGCTGCGCGCCACCAGCTTCGATGGCCAGCGCGGCGAGCGCCCGCTCGTCGTCTCGACCTACGAGGCACCGCGCCTCAAGATGAAGCTGGAGTTTGTCCGCAAGGCCTATGGAGCCGGCGATGAAGTCGCGGCAACCATCGAGGTCAAGCGGGCCACCGGCGAGCCGCTGCGCAACCATCCGCTGAGCGGCCTGGTACGTCTGGATGGCCAGGATCTGCCGCGCGTCGCGCTGCAGACCAATCAGAACGGCGAGGGCGTGGTGCGCTTCACGCTGCCCGGCGCGATCACCACTGGCGATGGCCTGCTGACCGTCTTGGCCGACGATGGCGGCCTGACCGAGTCGGTGGCCAAGCGCATCCCGATCATCGTGCGCAAGCTGGCCTTCTCGCTGTTCCCCGAAGGCGGGCAGCTTGTCGAGGGCCTGCCGGGTCGCGTGTACTTTGAAGCCAAAACGCCGCTCAACAAGCCGGCCGATGTCAGCGGTCGCGTGCTCGACGATCACGGCGCGGTCGTGGCCCGCTTCGACAGCGTGCGTGATGGCCTGGGTCGCTTCGACTTCACGCCGGCCACCGGGCGCAGCTACCACGCCGAGATCGACAAGCCCGTCGGCGTCAGCGAGCACTACAGCCTGCCGCTGCCGGCTCGCGATGGCTGCACGCTGCGCAGCTTCGATGATCTGGATGGCGAGGACGCCGCGCTGCGCGTCGCGGTGCGCTGCAGCGAGCCGCGCAAGGTCGCAGTGGTCGGCATGCTGCGTGAAAACCTGCTCGATGCCGCGATGGTCGCGGTGCCGCGCAACGACGCCGCCATCGTCTACCTGCGGCCCAAGGCCAAGTCAGGCGATGCCATGGAGCGCGACAGCGCAGAAAAGCTGGCACGGCTGCAGGGCGTAGCGCGCGTCACCGTGTTCGACGACAAGATGAACCCGCTGGCCGAGCGGCTGCTGTATCGCAACCGCCGCAACCGCCTGGCCATCCAGATCGAGCCGCACAAAAAGAGCTACTCGCCGCGCGATCAGGTGACGCTGTCGGTGACCACCCGCGATCCCCAGGGCCAGCCCCAGGCGGCGACCCTAGCCATGGCCGTGGTCGACGACACCGTGCTGTCCCTGGCCGACGACAAGACCGGCCACATGCTGTCCCGCCTATACCTCGAACCCGAGATCGCCGACAAGGTCGAGGAGCCGAACTTCTACTTCCGATCGGCGATCGAAAAAACCTAGCTGGTTTCGCAGCCTTGCGGCGCTGGGCCGGCCCGCAGCACCGCCCTGCCCCGCCGCCACCGTCGCCGGACGCAAGCGCGGGATGGGACCACAAGAGGACCACCCAGCGACGCAGCCTGCGTGATACGATCCGGCTGGGGGTGCCTTTTGGGCGAGGTCATACGCCGGACCAAGGACGGCCGATTCCTGGGGTTCTATCTGCGCTGGTACGAGGGCGGACGGCGGCGACAGATGGCCAGCAAGCAGCCGACCTACGCCGAGGCGCGACGCCTGCTGCAGGCGATCGAGGGCCGCATCGCGCGTGGGCTAGCCGGCCTCGACGAACCCAGGGCAGAAACGCTGACCTTGGCTGAGCTTGCCGAGCGCTTTCTGGCCGAGTACAACCGGCCGCGAGTCAAAGACATCGACGACTATCGCAGCCACGCACGCACGGCGCTGCGGCGGGTGCTGCCGCAGCTAGGCAGCCGCGCGGTCGATACGCTGAAAGCCACCGACATCGCCCGGCTGCGCGATCTGCTGGGACGGCGCTACGCACCGGCCAGCGTCAAGGTCAGCCTGGCGTTTCTGCACACGCTGTTCTCGTGGGCCGTGCGCGAGGGCCTCGCACCCCATCATCCCTGCCGCGGGGTCGAGCGGCCGCGACACCGCGCGCTGCTGGAGTACCTGAGCCTCGACGATGCTGCGCGCCTCCTTACGCAGGCGCGCGAGCAGGCACCGGAGCTGCACCCGATGATCGCCATGGCGCTGCATACCGGCCTGCGCAAGGGCGAGCTCTTCGGGCTGACCTGGAGTCACCTCGATCTGGATGCGCGGCGCCTGGATGTGCTGCGCAGCGGGCGCAAAGCCCCCAAGGGCGGTCACCCTCGCCATCTGCGCCTACCGGCGGCGCTGGTGCCGATCCTGTCGGCCTGGCGGCTGCGCTGCCCGGCGACGAAAGAGGGGCTGGTGTTTCCCATCGTGCGGCGTGGCGTCGTCAACATGGGGCACAGCGGCGACATGCTAGAGCTCGATCGCCTGCTCGCCGCCGCCGGCTGTCCCAAGCTACAGCGCCCCTGGCACGCGCTGCGCCACACCTTCGCCAGTCACTACATCATGGCTGGCGGCAACATCTTGGCGCTGCAGAAGATCCTCGGCCACTCCGACATCAAGATGACGCTGATCTATGCCCACCTAGCACCCGACTATCTGGGGGAAGAGATGGATCGAGTGCGCTTTCCCAAGCCGTAGCGCCCAGCGCCCCCCCCGGTCCGGGACCGCTGCGGGACCACGAACGACCCGCCGCAGCGCGAGAGCTCGTCGCTGCGCCGCAGCCTCTGGGCCGAACTTCTACTTCCGATCGGCGATCGAAAAAACCTAGCTGGTTTCGCAGCCTTGCGGCGCTGGGCCGGCCCGCAGCACCGCCCTGCCCCGCCGCCACCGTCGCCGGACGCAAGCGCGGGATGGGACCACAAGAGGACCACCCAGCGACGCAGCCTGCGTGATACGATCCGGCTGGGGGTGCCTTTTGGGCGAGGTCATACGCCGGACCAAGGACGGCCGATTCCTGGGGTTCTATCTGCGCTGGTACGAGGGCGGACGGCGGCGACAGATGGCCAGCAAGCAGCCGACCTACGCCGAGGCGCGACGCCTGCTGCAGGCGATCGAGGGCCGCATCGCGCGTGGGCTAGCCGGCCTCGACGAACCCAGGGCAGAAACGCTGACCTTGGCTGAGCTTGCCGAGCGCTTTCTGGCCGAGTACAACCGGCCGCGAGTCAAAGACATCGACGACTATCGCAGCCACGCACGCACGGCGCTGCGGCGGGTGCTGCCGCAGCTAGGCAGCCGCGCGGTCGATACGCTGAAAGCCACCGACATCGCCCGGCTGCGCGATCTGCTGGGACGGCGCTACGCACCGGCCAGCGTCAAGGTCAGCCTGGCGTTTCTGCACACGCTGTTCTCGTGGGCCGTGCGCGAGGGCCTCGCACCCCATCATCCCTGCCGCGGGGTCGAGCGGCCGCGACACCGCGCGCTGCTGGAGTACCTGAGCCTCGACGATGCTGCGCGCCTCCTTACGCAGGCGCGCGAGCAGGCACCGGAGCTGCACCCGATGATCGCCATGGCGCTGCATACCGGCCTGCGCAAGGGCGAGCTCTTCGGGCTGACCTGGAGTCACCTCGATCTGGATGCGCGGCGCCTGGATGTGCTGCGCAGCGGGCGCAAAGCCCCCAAGGGCGGTCACCCTCGCCATCTGCGCCTACCGGCGGCGCTGGTGCCGATCCTGTCGGCCTGGCGGCTGCGCTGCCCGGCGACGAAAGAGGGGCTGGTGTTTCCCATCGTGCGGCGTGGCGTCGTCAACATGGGGCACAGCGGCGACATGCTAGAGCTCGATCGCCTGCTCGCCGCCGCCGGCTGTCCCAAGCTACAGCGCCCCTGGCACGCGCTGCGCCACACCTTCGCCAGTCACTACATCATGGCTGGCGGCAACATCTTGGCGCTGCAGAAGATCCTCGGCCACTCCGACATCAAGATGACGCTGATCTATGCCCACCTAGCACCCGACTATCTGGGGGAAGAGATGGATCGAGTGCGCTTTCCCAAGCCGTAGCGCCCAGCGCCCCCCCCGGTCCGGGACCGCTGCGGGACCACGAACGACCCGCCGCAGCGCGAGAGCTCGTCGCTGCGCCGCAGCCTCTGGGCCGAACTTCTACTTCGACCTCAGTGAAGAGAAGTCGGCC
>CAZVMD010000309.1:0-3102 GCA_964628555.1 uncultured Myxococcales bacterium
GCCTTCTTCGGCGCAGCCTTCTTCGGCGCGGCCTTCTTCGGCGCGGCCTTCTTCGGCGCGGCCTTCTTCACGGCCTTCTTAGCAGCCTTCTTTGGCGCGGCCTTCTTAGCAGCCTTCTTCGGCGCGGCCTTCTTAGCAGCCTTCTTCGGCGCGGCCTTCTTCACGGCCTTCTTGGGCGCAGCCTTCTTGGCGGCCTTCTTGGGCGCAGCCTTCTTGGCGGCCTTCTTGGGCGCAGCCTTCTTAGCAGCCTTCTTGGCTGGCGCCTTCTTGCCAGCAGTCTTCTTGGTGGTCGCCTTCTTGGCGGCCGGTTTCGAGGTCTTCTTGGGTGCAGATGATTTCTTCATGGCGGTCTTTTTCATAAGCGGAGCCTATCGCTCTCTGTGGTGTCGGGTCAAGAATCGTTGTGCAGCAATCCGCACGTTTCTGCGCGGCGCGCGCTTCTGCGGCCCGCGCGTTCAGCGATTACGCGGCTTCAATCACCACTGCTTGCAGCAGCCGATAAGGCTCGGCTGGGCTGCGCCGGGTGAGCAGCTCGACGACGTAGCGTCCGACGCGCAGCGTGCCGAGCTGCACCGACAGAACGGCTGGCGCGATCACCGCAATCGTCGCATCGGCAGCAGGTGGAATATCAGTCACGCGCACGCTGATGCGACCTGCGGCATCGACCTGCACAGCATCGATGTGAAACGTCCATCCGGGTGTGGGCATCTCGCGCTCACCGCGCAGCACAAACTGCGTGGGCGTGGTCGGCAGGCTGATCAGCTCGAGCTTGCGCAGGGCCTCTTCCAACAGTCCCAGTCGCGAGGCGTGGGCCGTCGGCTGCGGGCGCTCAGGTACGTCCTGCGCGACATCCTGATCCAGCCGGATCTCCACGAACAGATCGCGCTGGCCGATGATGCCGCCGAACTGACCAAAGATGCGGTTCACCACAAAGTCAGCGCGCATGTCCGCACCGCCTTCGCAGGCCCGGTGTGCGGCATCGGCTAGGGCTGCGCTCAGCGAGCCCTCCGGTGAGTGGCCGATGATCAAGCTGCGATCGATCGGGCCAGGCTGGGGCTGCGGTGCAGGGACGGGAGCATGACTGGGATGGGGCGACTTTGGATTCATCGGTGCGTACCTCGCGTCAGGGTTCTGGACGTTGGCCGGCCCCTATGCCGCGACCGCTCCCAAAGGAGGGCGGAGCTTGCGGGCAGGCACTGCGATGTCGCAGTTAGTGTATCGAACTCTCGACGTGAAGCGGCAACGAATCACCCAACGCATGGCTTCAATGCACGGGCCGATCAGCGCGGGCGGCTGGTACCGCAGGAGCGCTTACAGCGGGGCTCGATCGCGCGCTAGACCCGCAGCACCAGCTTGCCGAAGTGGGCTGCATCGAGGGCGCGATGGGCCTGGGCCGCGTCGCTGAGGGGGAAGACTTGCTCGACGATTGGGCGCAACGCACCGCGCTCGAACAAGGGCAGGGCCTGGCTGGTGAACGCCGCCACCAGCTGTGCCTTCCGCGCAAGCGGTAGCGGGCGCAGGGTCGATCCGAACAGCTGAATCCTGCGCCGCACCAGCAGGCCCAGGTCCAGGCTGCCCTGCGTGCCGCCCATCAGGCCGATGACCATCAGCCGGCCGTCCAGCGCGAGCGCGCGCAGGTTGCGATCCAGATACTCACCGCCGATGCAGTCGAGGATCAGCGACACGCCAGCTCCTGCGGTCGCCTCCAGCGCCGCTTGCTGGAAGTCGCGCTGTCGGTAGTTCCAGGCGGCCGCCGCACCTAGAGCCAGACAGCGCTCGGCCCGCGCATCATCCCCAACCGTGCAGAAGGCCGTGATGCCAGCCGCTCGGCAGAGCTGCAGCGCGGCAGTGCCGACCCCGGAGGCGCCACCATGAATCAAGACGGTGGTCGGCTGACGAGCCGGCCAAGGCAAGCCGCCGAGTAGAAACAGGTTCAGGTAGGCGGTCAAAAAGACCTCGGGCACGGCGCCGGCCTCCTCTAGGCTGAGACCTTGCGGGATGGGCATGAGCTGCGCTGCCGGGACCGCCACCCGCTCGGCATAGCCACCACCAGCCAGCAGGGCCATCACCGGCTGACCGATGGCGAGCGGGACCTGGGCCGGCAGGGTCTCGGCCGCACCTGCGGCTGCGGGTGCGATGGCCACGATCTCGCCCGCCACCTCCAAGCCCAGGATGTCCGAAGCTCCAGGAGGGGGAGGGTACAGGCCGCGGCGCTGCATGACATCGGCGCGATTGACGCCTGCGGCGCGCACTGCCAGCAAGACCTCACCGGGTCGCAGGCTTGGCTCAGGCTGCTCGACCAGCTGGAGGACCTCGGGCTCACCGGGGCTGTGAAAGTGGATGGCCTGCATGGCGAAAACTCCTGGGTTGGTCGGGGGCAGGTGTGGTCTAGCGGGTGGGTGGATCGGGCGGCGCGTGATCCAGCGCAGGCTCGCGGGGCGAGGTCGCTGGACGCGATCCGGCTGGCTTGGGGTGGAGCACGCGGACGATGCGCTTCCATAGATCGTCCATGCCTTCGCCGCTCTGAGCTGACAGGATCACCGGCTCGATGCGCAGCAGACGCGACAGCACAAAAGCCGCGGGCTTGCGCTCGTTCTTGCTTAGCTTGTCTGACTTGGTGATGACGGGTACGACTGGCCGACCCAGCGACTGCAGGTATTGCGCTAGCTCCAGCTCGTCGAACAGGAGCTCACTGGCGCGCTCGGCACCGCCTTGCAAGCGGCGGGCGTCGAACAGCAGGATGACGGCCGAGAGCTCCTCGCGGCGCGTGAAGTATTCCTCGATCATGCCGCGCCACAGCTCGCGCTCACTGCGGCTGACCTCGGCATAGCCAAAGCCGGGCAGGTCGGCCAAGAGGAGCTCACCGCGGCTGCCCGCCGATCCGGCGTAGCGGGCGAGAAAGAAGTTGATGAGGCGTGTGCGGCCAGGGGTCTGCGAGACCCGGGCCAGCGAGCCACGACCCAGGAGGGTGTTGAGGAGGGAGGACTTGCCGACGTTGCTGCGACCACAGAAGGCAAGCTCGGCGCGGCCACTTGCCGCAGGCCACTCGGCAAAACGGGTTGCACTCTTTAGATAGGAAGCGTCAAGGATGCGCATGGCGGC
>CAZVMD010000309.1:3202-8850 GCA_964628555.1 uncultured Myxococcales bacterium
TGATCGGTGCCGTGGTCTTGCTGCGCATGACCCGGCCCAAGCGAGTGTTCAAGCCTGAGCACAACCCGGCCTCGCGCAGCCTGCCCTATGAGGAGGTGCGCTTTTCGGCCCGCGGTGGGGACGCTGAGATCGCCGCCTGGTTTGTGCCGGCTGCGGCAGCCAAGCGAGCCGTGATCTTGGTGCACGGAAAAGACAGCAACCGCTCGCGCTTCATGGAGCACTCGGGCGACATCGCGGTCGAACTGCACCGGCGTGCCCTGAGCCTGCTTTTGATCGATCTGCGCGGCCATGGCCAGAGCAGCCCGGCCCGCCTGAGCTTTGGCCTCAAAGAACACCGCGACATCCTGGGGGCGGTCGATTGGCTGAGCAGTCGCGGCTACAAGTCGGGTCACATCGGTGTGCTGGGGCAGTCGATGGGGGGGGCGTCGACGCTCTATGCCGTGGCTGCCGAGCCAGCCATTGCCGCCGCGGTGACCGACTGCGCCTATGGCGACATCGCGCCGGTTATCGATCGCCAGTTTCAGCACAGCACCGGGCTGCCCAACTGGTTTCAGCCCGCCACTCGGCTGTTCGGCTGGCTGCTGATCGGGGTCGATCTGGCTGCCGCTAAGCCGCTGAAAGTGGTGCCGCAGATCGCGCCGCGACCGCTGCTTCTTATCCACAGTGGCGAGGATGCGCTGGTGCCGGTGGGCCAAGCCGCCGATCTGCGCCTGGCCATCGAGAGTAGCCAGCTGTGGGTGGTGGCCGGAGCCCGACACGTCTACGGCATCAAGGTTGATCCAGCGGGCTATCAAGCGCAGGTCGGCAGCTTCTTTCAGCGCAGCCTGCCGGCCGACTAAGCCGTCGCGTCCGTCTAGCCTTCGTCGGCCAGGCGATCTTCGGCCAGGTTTTCGAAGCGTGTGTACTGGTTGAGGAAGGCCAGGCGCACGGTGCCCGTCGGCCCGTTGCGCTGCTTGCCGATGATGATCTCGGCCACGCCTTTGTCATCCGATTCTTTGTTGTAGACCTCGTCGCGATAGATGAAGCAGATGAGGTCCGCGTCCTGCTCGATGGCGCCGGACTCGCGCAGGTCGGAAGACATCGGGCGCTTGTCAGCTCGCGACTCGACGGAGCGGTTGAGCTGAGAGAGCGCCACGACTGGCAGCCCGAGCTCTTTGGCCAGTGCTTTGAGGCCGCGGGAGATCTCGCTGATCTCGCGCTCGCGACTGTTGTCGCGGCTAGTTGAGGAGCCGTGCACGAGCTGCAGATAGTCGATGACCACCAGGCCCAAGGGCGGCTCGGTCGGTGCCCCTTCGCCGGTTGGTGCGTGGGGAAAGACGTGCGGATCCGAACGCCAGCGCCGGCACTTGGCGCGAATCTCCATCAGCGAGGGCGAGCCGGAGTCATCGATCCACATCGGCGCCTCAGCGACGCGAGCCGCCGCCTTGGTGATGCCGATCCAGTCCCGCGACTCCAGAAAGCCCGAGCGCAGCTTCTGTGATTCGACGCGCGCCTCGCAGCACAGCACACGCTCAATCAGCGACTGCTTCGACATCTCTAGCGAGAAGACCAGCACTGGCATGCCGTGATCGAGCGCCGCGTTCTGCGCGCAGTTCATCACGAACGAGGTCTTTCCCATCGACGGCCGAGCGGCAATGATGATCAGGTCGCCAGGCTGCAGGCCAGCCGTCATCTCATCGAAGGCCGCGTAGCCGGTGGGGACGCCGGTGATGGCCTGCTTGCGATGGTAGCGACCTTCCAGTGCCTTGATCGCGCCGTGCAGGATGCGGCGCACCGGCTCATAGCTGGCCCGGCTAGAGCGGCTCTGGATCTCAAAGACGGCCTGCTGGGCCTGATCGATGTACTCGTCGACTTCGAGCTGGTCGCCGTAGCCCTTATCGACGATGTCGCTGGCCGCCAGGATTAGCCGTCGTGCCGTCGACTTGCTGCGCACGATACGGGCGTGCTGGGTGATGTTGTCAACGGAGGCGATCTTGTTCGCCAGCTCAGCGAGATAGGCCTCGCTGCCCGAGGCAGACAGCGTGGCGATCGTGCCCTGACGGCGCATCTCCTCGGCCACCGTGATGATGTCGATGGGCCGCGAGCGCTGCTCCAGCTCGACCATCGCGGCGAAGATCGTCTCGTGGCGCTTGTCGTAGAAGTCGGCCGGCTCGATCAGATCGGCGACTTGGGATAGCGCGCGACCCGAAAACAGGATGCCGCCCAAGACCGACTCTTCCGCATCAATTGAAAAGGGCAGGACGCGACGGATGGCCGCCGCCGGTCGGTCGTGGCTCGCCGCACCCCGGCCATAGCCCGAACCGCCCGTCGCTGAGGGAGGTGAGGGAGCAGCCGAGCTGGCACTACTGGGATGATCGGGGCGAGGGTTGAAGGAGCGTGGCACGGCGCGACCTTAGCGCAGAGGCCTTGGCTTGTCAGCAGCCTGCGCTTGCGGGCAGACTTGGAGCCAGCATGCCGACTGAGAGACGCTATTCTGCTGCCGAAGCGCGAGCCATCATTGCCCGCGCCGAGCAGCGCTCGCAGAGCCTTGCCCTGCGGAACACCGACGAGTCGCTGTCTTCGGCGGAGGTCCTTGAGACCGCCCGTGAGCTGGGGATTGACGCGGAGCAGGCCCAGCTGGCGCTGCGCGATCACGAGGATGAGCGCGAGCTTGCTCAGGCGGAAGCGGAGCTGCGACAGCTTTCCTATCGCCGCCTGTCGGGCCACGTCATTGCCTTTGCCTTCACGCAGGCGCTGATCGCCCTCTTTGGGCTGTGGTCCGTCGCGCAGCGGCCACTTTGGCTGCTGGCCATGACCGCTGTCTGGCTGGCCGGGCTGGCCCTGGCGCTACGCGCTGCCGTGTTTCCCAATCCCGACTCGCTGCGCGAGCGAGCCAAGGCGCGCATCCTGCGCCGCCGGCTGCGCGACAGCACGCGCGACTTCGGCCAAGCGCTCCAGAGCGGTGCGGCCAAGCTGCTCACAGTCTCGGCCAAGAAGCTCGACGAAGGAGTCGAGCGCCTAACAAAAGAAAAGCCCTGACTGCTGAGCAGTCAGGGCTTCCGGGGGACTGCGAACCGCTGCTCGGTGGACGGCGATGCCAGCCCAACCGGAGCGGTCGGTCGCGCCTTAGGCGACGCGCTTCACGTTCGTGGCTTGCTCGCCCTTGGGACCCTTGACGATGTCGAACTCGACATCCTGTCCTTCGCTCAGCGTGCGGTAGCCCTCAGCGATGATCGCCGTGTGGTGAACAAATACGTCCTCTCCCTCTTCACGAGAGATGAAGCCGTACCCTTTTGCATCGTTAAACCACTTCACTTTGCCCTTGGCCATTTGCTGCTCCTGCTACTTTCTTGGCTACTTTCTTTGGTTTGGCTTGCGGACGACAACGGGAAGAAAACAACCCATCCACAAACCTGCGAGAGCCTATCTGCGTGGAAGCTGCAAAGTCAAGAAAATCAAGGAAACACTCGGATATGCGGCTCTACTAGGCGCCGCGACCAGATCGATTGGCGGTGCGGATTGGCGCGCCTGCAAGGTCGTAATGTGCGGAATCGCTCCTCGGTAATTGCCAATGATTGCGGCACATAAGTGCGAGTAGGGAACAGCAGGAAAACCTGCGAACTTTCTGCTTGCTTTGCGCAAAACACCACGATTAGGCTGCGGACCATCGCGCCGGCTGTGTGGTCTGGTCCATACGGCGCAGCGCTGGTTGACCCTTCGGCACAAAGCGGGAGGGAAAATGCCGTGTTCAACGAATCAAAGGAGCAAGAGAAATGAAGAAGGCACTTCTGAAGGTCGGTGTGGTGGCGATGGCTCTGGCTAGCCTGGCGGGCGTGGGCTCGGGCTGTGCGTACGGTGCGATGGCGATCGCTCAGGACGGCACCGTGTTCGTCGCTCGTAACGACAGCTTCCTGTTCGGCGCTCTCCGCAAGGTGTTCGCCTGCAAGCCGAACGCCGCCGAGATGACCTGTCAGGAAGTCAAGGGCGCGCCATAACTCGCGCTCCGGTCGAGTGGACTTAGGCCGTCTCCAGGCAGGCCATGCGGCGACACAATACACCTTGTCTAATTGGGCTGTTGTGCTGTGCGCTGTTGGCATGTCGCGGAGGCAGCCAGCCTCGACCCGCCGCTCAGAGCGACAGCGATACTTTCGCGACCGCTGTGGGCTGGCAGGTCGGTGCTGGAGCACACGGCATCGCAGTCTCGGGGCAGTTCGCCACCGTCCCTGGGGGGATGGAGGAGCGCCTGATCCCAACGCTTCCGAACGCGACCCAAGGCTGGCTTTCCAGCTGCGCGAGCCAGCTGGCTGAGCGGGCAGCCAGCGTCGATATCTGGCTCACGGTGCAGCCGAGCGGTCAGGTCAAAGACGCGAAAGCGGTCAATGACTCGACACCGCTGACCCGCTGCTTGGTCGATGCGATCAGTCGTCAGACGCTGGTGGGCTTGCGGGTCTCGACTGAGACGCGGATTGCGCTGCGCCTCGCGCTCAGTAAGACGGCGTGAAACCTCACCTCCTGCGCACTGCGATCAGCGCTCGCCTGAGCGACGAGAAGCTGCTGATCCCCCTCTGCAGCGAGGGAGCACTGCGGCTCTCGCTGATCTATCCCAGCCCGTATCACGTCGGGATGTCATCGCTGGGTTTTCAGGTGATCTATCGCCTGCTCAACGACCCGTCGTTTCCCGGCTGGCGAGGACCGCGGCCGCCGCTGCGCGCCGAGCGGGCCTTTCTTCCCGATGATGTCGGAGCCTGGCAGCGCAGCCGCCTGCCCCTTTTGACCTATGAGTCGCAGTCTCCTGTCGGCGACGCCCCGGTCCTGCTGTTTTCCATCGCCTATGAGCTAGAGCTCACCGGCCTCTTTGGCTGCCTTGAGCTCTCGGGTCTGCCGCCGCTGCGGGACGAGCGGGGCGCGGGCTATCCGCTCGTGATCTGTGGCGGTCCGCTGACCTTTTCCAACCCGCTGCCACTTGCTCCCTTTGCCGATCTGGTGATCTTGGGCGAAGCGGAGGAGGTCCTGCCGCAGCTGCTCAGTGCGCTTTATCAGGCTGGACTCGATGCGCGTGGCGGCTGCTTGGGCGACGCGGCATCGCGCGCAAGCTTGCTGCGTGCGCTGGCCCAGCTACCTGGGGTCTGGGTGCCGGCCATCCATGGCGAGACGCTGCCGGGCATCGCTCGCTGCGATGATTCCTTGTTGCCAGCGACGTCGGCGATCTTGACGCCGCATACCGAGCTGCGCTCGATGTTTCTGGTCGAGCCAGAGCGCGGCTGCTCGCGCGGCTGCACCTACTGTGTGATGCGCCGCAGCACCAATGGTGGTATGCGCTTGGTGTCGCCAGAGCGCTTGCAAGCCCTGCTGCCCGCCGAGATCCAGCGCGTCGGCTTGGTCGGGGCGGCGGTCACCGATCACCCGCGTCTGCCGGCCATCCTGCATCACATCGTCGTCGAGCGCGGGCTTGAGGCGGGCATCAGCTCGCTGCGGGCCGATCGCCTAAGCTCTGAGCTGGTCGGCCTGCTGAAGGCTGGTGGGTATCGCACCCTGACGGTAGCTAGCGACGGTGCGAGCGAGCGCATGCGCGAGCTGGTCGAGCGGCGCACGCGCGAGCGGCATCTTCTCCGCGCGGCTGAGCTGGCCAAGGAACACGGCCTGCGCACGCTCAAGGTCTACATGATGGT
>CAZVMD010000310.1:0-8830 GCA_964628555.1 uncultured Myxococcales bacterium
AGCGCAAGCGCAACATCCTCATCGCGCGGCAGAAGCGGGCCGAGGCGCAGAAGGCGATCCAGACCACGATGGCAGGTCTGTCGGACACCTCGGCCTTCGATACCTTTGACCGCATGGCGGAAAAGATCGAGCAGATCGAGGCCGAGGCCGAGGCCAACAGCGAGCTAGCCGGTGAGCTGCAAGGCGACACGCTGACCCAGCGCTTCCGCGCGCTCGAAGCCAAAAAGACGCCGGCCGATCTGGCGCTGGTCGAGCTGAAAAAGAAGATGGGTCTGCTCTCCGCCGGCTCGCCCGCCACCGCCCCCAAGGCACTGCCCGGGACCAGTGCGGCCAGCAGCGACAAGAGCGAGAAGCGCACCGAGGCCAGCGGCCCCAGCGCCGATGAGCCGGGCTCGGGCTCGCTGCCCGCTTCCGGCGACAAAGCCTAAGACGACCGCGCTTGGCCAGCTCTCCTTCCGCCGCCGACTCCCCCAGCCCAGCTCCACCGGCAGCGCCCATGCGGGCTCTCTCGGTGGTCTATCTGACGGTCTTCCTCGACCTGCTCGGCTTCGGCATCATCCTGCCGCAGCTGCCGTTTTATGCCCTAAAGTTCGGGGCCAGCGGCGCCTGGGTGGGCGTGCTCCTGGCTGCTTTCTCGGCCGCGCAGCTAGTCGGTGCGGCGCTCCTTGGGCGGCTGTCAGATCGCTATGGGCGACGGCCGGTCATGCTGATCAGCCTGCTCGGGTCGAGCCTGGCCTTTGCCATGGCGGGCCTGTCCAGCACGCTGTGGCAGCTCATCCTCAGCCGGGCCTTCGCTGGCCTGTTCGGCGGCAGCATCGCCACAGCCCAGGCCTACGTCGCCGATGTCACCGCGCCCAAAGATCGCGCCCGCTACATGGGCCTCATCGGCGCCTCGATTGGCATGGGCTTTGTGCTCGGTCCCTTCGTCGGAGCAGAGCTATCGCGCTTCGGCTTTTCCGCCGCCTCGTACCTAGCGGCCGGGCTATCGGCCTTCGATCTGGTCCTGGCCGCTCTGTTCCTGCGCGAGCCGCAGCGCAGCGCCCAGCCGCGAGTCCGGCTCTCGCTGCCGCAGGCCCTGGCCCAGCCGCTCATCGGTCGCCTGCTGCTCACCAACTTTGTCACCGCCTTGGCCTTCGTCGGCATGGAAGCGACGTTTGCGCTGCTCGGCAAGCAGCGCTTTGGCCTCGGCCCAGCGATGATGGGACGCTTCTTCGCCGCCATCGGCATCGTGCTGGCCATCGTGCAGGGGGGCATCGTCGGCCGACTGGTGGCGCGCTTTGGCGAGCGACGCATCGCCATCCTCGGCGCGCTGATCCTCGCCGGGACCCTGCTCCTGATCCCGTGGACTCCCCAGCTCAGCTACCTGTTGGCCGTCATGCTGCTGCTGGCGGCGGGCCAGGGCCTGCTCCTGCCCAGCACCTCGACGCTGATGTCGCGGCTGGCGCCGCCGACGCTGCAGGGCGGCATCCTGGGCATCAATCAGTCCCTGGGAGCCGGTGCGCGCGCCGTCGGTCCAGTAATTGCCGGCGCGCTATTCGACGCCGACTTCCACCTGCCCTACGTGGTAAGCGGGCTGCTGGTGCTGCTCGTCGGAGCGCTGCTCTGGGCGCTGCGCGAAGACGGCTCGGTGGCCCGCTGAAGCGGCCCGGCTATCGACGCAGAATCCGGAAGCTAGGGCCGGAAGATGGGGCCCCGAAGATGGGGAAGGAACGAGGGCGGAGGCGAGGGCCGGAGGCGGGCTAGAACTTGATGCGCACCTTGGCCTGGAAGGCCTGTGCCGTGGTGCCGTCGGAGCGACGAGCCCCTTCCCAGATGTCATTGCGCTGCGACAGCGCGCCGAGGTCGAAGAGCACGCCGTACTCAAGCGAGGTATAGAAGCCCTCGTCCTTGTTCTGGTACATGATGCGCAGGTTGATCTCGGCGCCGACGTTGATGTTGTGGCCGGGGAAGGTGGCCGGGCGGTTGGCCAGCGAGTAGATGAAGTCGGCCTGGGCCCCGAAGGTATCGGGCAGCAGCCAGTAGGCGACGGTCGGCTTCATATAGGTCGCGTTGTACACGGTGCCGAGGATGCGGCGGAACAGGATCATATCGACGTGATAGTCGGGATCGAAGGTGAAGCGCGAGCTGTTGAGGCCAATCAGGCCGTTTGAGGTGACCGTCCCATCGGGCTTCTCGCGCGCTCGTCGCCAGTTCAGCTCACCGCGCGGGTCGCCGTTCTGCGGCCCGCTGGCGCTGCCGACTTCCAGCCCAACGATGAGCTGATCCTTGAGGAACTTGTAGTTGCCGCGCAGCAGGCCGCCGAACTGCTGGATGGCCATCGTCGCCTTACGCGCCGCGGTATCGCTGCCATAGCCACCGTCGCTGAACACGTCGATCTCGCCGATGTTGCCGAACACGCCGACGCCTTCGATCTCCAGGTACAGCTTGCGCCACTGCAGGCGCGCCCAGATGTCCGTGGTCAGGCTCCAGGCATCGCGGTGGCCGAGCGACTTCTGCAGCTCTTTGACCGGGTAGTACTCGGGCGTGTCTGGGCCAACCATGGTCAGCGGCGTCGTCTGCGGCCGCGGGTTGTAGGTCAGATCCCAGCCCTGCACGCGCGCCAGGAGCAGCGCGCCATAGTTCACCACCACCTTGCCGCGCTTGAGGCGATCGGCGATCAGCTGCTCGTCATCCTTGCGGCCGATCATCAGCGTCCACTGCATCACGTCATCGACGTTGTCGATGTTGTAGTTCCAGCCGGTGAGCATCTGGTTGCGGACGATGGCCGAGGTCGGGCCCGAGGCCGCCCAGTCCCACGAGATCGACGCGAAGTGCTCGAAGGCCGACGCCGTCAGCATCACGCGATCGACCGTCGTGCCGAAGTCACAGTCCGGGCAGTTGCCGTCGTGAAACAGCATGCCGGTGCCCCACATAAACGGCATACGACCAAAGGCGATCTCGACCAGCGAGGTCTTGATCTCGCCCCAGGCGCGCTTGGCTCGGATCGACGACTGAATAGCGTTGATCGCCGACTCTTCCGCCACCTGGCCCCGGCTGAAGATCGTCGGGTAGCCATCCGCCGCCCCACCGCGGCCGTTGATGTAGAAGCCCTCCGGCGTCGAGCCAAGGATGAGGTTGTCGAAGATATCGATCTGCCCCTTGACCCGCACGTACTCCGAGATGTTCAGCGTCGGCTCTAGCCGAAAGCGCATGTCGGCGGTGCGGATGCCTTCCTCGCGACACTCGGCCACGCCCGAGCGAGCGGCACAGCTTGCCGCTCCCGGTGCGCCCATGGCGTCGGGTATCTCGGAATAGGGCGCGCCAAAGGGGTTGGCGAGCTTAGTTGGATCGTTGAAGTGACCCAGGTTGAAGTTGTGCCAGTAGAAGCCGCGGCCCCGCAGGTAGCCGTTGATGGTAAACGGCTGGAAGGCGCGCTCTCGCTTCTGCGGCCAGTCGGGCAGCGACTCGGTGGCGATATCCACCGCCGCCTGACCAGGAGCCGCCTCGGCCGGCCCCTCTGGCTTGTCGGGCGGAGGACCTCCCATGCCCCCGCCCGGTCCGCCCATGCCACCGCCGCCACCCATCGGCCGCATGCCGCCGCCGGGGCCAAACTGCGCCCACGCCTCGCTCCCCGCGCCGCTCAGAAGCAGCGTCGACAACGTGGCCACGGCAGACAGACACAACCAAGACAAAGCCGGAACCGACCGGCGCATCGGGACCTCCGTAGGGGCGGCAGACGCCGGCGCCCGACCTGACACAGAGCAAGTCGGAGGCGCGGCGGATCGAGAGGGGGGTGACAATCGACTGGACGTGAACAGCGACAAGATAGGCCGCGCACTATAGGGCTGACCTCGTCTGGGGTCAACCCTCCTTCCTGCGCTGTTTTTTCTTGCCCGCCATCGCCATCGCGTGTACCTATGTTCGCCACGCAGCGACGGAGTCTTCGGGCAAAAAGTGCCGCGCTCCAGCTGCCACAGACCTCCGGGCGTTTAGCTCAGCTGGATAGAGCGTCGGTCTCCGAAGCCGAAGGTCACTGGTTCGAATCCAGTAACGCCCACTGCGCCAAGTCGCGCGGGCCCTGCCCTCTTAGGTGGCGGAGCGCTCGGCGGCAGCGGCGGCCAAGTGGCTGCCGAGGAAGGCGGCGGGCAGGAAGGACGACAGCCCGACGACCACGAACCACGTTGGGTGGGTGCAGTGGGTGACGGTGAAGACGGCGCCGGCCAAAAAGAAGCTGCCGACGATCGCGCTCTGCCGCAGCCAACGACGTCCCGCGACGGCTGCCGCCAAGGCCCCGCCGGCCGTCGCACCGAAGAACCAGGCGAAGATCACCGACCCCAGATGAACCGGCCGCAAGAGCTTGATCGCGTCGCTGCAGCGGTCGGGTGTGATGGTGCCGATCTCGGGCGGGACAGGGAACAGGCGATGCCCCAGCATCTCGCACAGTGAGATCAGGATGCCGCCGACCACGATGCCCATGATGACGCCGAGCACACTCCTGCCTAGCGAGCCAGTCTCGTTTTTATCCATGCCCGTGCGTTTAACAGCCGACTCTGACCGCCGTCAACCGCTGCGGCGCCTGGCGACTAGCGCCTAGCGACTGACCAGCGCCGAGAGCGCGCTCTTGCTGACGCCAGCGAAACCGGAAAACTGGGCCGTCGGCATCATGCGATAGCCGCTGACCTCGCGCCGCAGCACGACGACGTTGTCGGGATGCCACAGCGGCAGCATCGGCAGGTCGCGCAGGAGCTGGGCTTGCACTCTTTCATAGATCTGGCGGCGCTTGAGGCGGTCCATCTCGCGCTGTCCTTCGTCGAGCAGCGCGTCCATATCGGGGTCTCGGTAGCGCATGCGGTTGATGCCGGCATCGAGGTTCTTGTTGCTCGGGGCATAGGCCGAGTGCAGGAAGTTGCGGAACATATTGGGCTCGGCAATCTCGGCGCTCTGCAGCGTGTACAGGTGGTAGTTGCCCTTCTTTACGTCCGACAAAAAGATATGAAACTCAAGCGGCCGCACATCGACGCCGATCCCCACCTCGGCAAGCTGGGCAGCGATGACGCGAGCGATCGCCACCGGCAGCGCATCGGTCGACGTCTTGTAGACCAGCGTAAAGCGTCGGCCCGGGCCCTCTCCGTCGGGATCGGGATAGCCGGCCTCGTCCAAGAGCTGCTTGGCGCGGGCCGGGTCGTAGCTTAGGGCAGTGGCATTTTCGCCACCCGGCGGACTATAAGCCCAGTGAAACGGCGGCAGCAGCGAGGTCGCGGCCTGTGCCTTGCCATGCAGCCGAGTGCGCACGATGCGCTCGCGATCGATGGCATGGGCGATGGCTCGTCGCACCCGTCGATCGCGCAGGCGAGCGTCTTCGTTGTTCATGCCGAGATAAAACAGGATCGCCGACGGCGCGCTTTCGAGCTGCAGCCGCGTCTTCCACTTGCTGACCGCATCAAACAGAAGCGGCGACACGGTGTTCTGCGTCAGATCCGCCGAGCCGCCGACCAGCGACAGCAGGCGCGAGTTGGCATCGCGCACCACGCGCACCGTCAGCCGCTCGATGGGCGGTGGGCCGCGATGATAGAAGGCGTTGCGGATGAAGCGCGTCACCTCGCCGGCCTCGCTGACCGGCACGAACGGACCGGCGCCCAGCGGCAGGCCAGCTAGGCTGGGCTTCTCGAAGCTGCCGCTCTTGACGATGCCGAAGTCGAGGTCGGTGATGGCGGTGGCGTGGCTGTGGGCAAAGGCGATGCGCAAGACGCGCGGGCTGACGATCTCGATCGGCCGCACCAGGCCCGACTCGGCGAAGCGGCGCCGCAGACCGGCGCTGCCGCTCTTGTCATCGGTCAGCTTGTCCAGGGTATAGGCGACATCGGCGCTGGTCACCGGGCTGCCGTCCGAGAAGCGGGCCTCGCGCAGCGTCACCTGATAGCGCAGCGGCTGGCCCTGCTCCGGCTGCGCCGGCAGCGGCTCGACGCTCTCGGCGAGATCGAAGCGCGGCTCCATGGTCTGGTTTTCGACATCGACCAGGCGGGCATAGGCCAGATAGGTCAGCTTGAAGTCGATCGAGGTCGTCGTATAGCGCGGGTCGATATTGCGCGGCGGCTGCTCAATCAGGACCACTAGCTCGTCGCTGGGCACCCGCTGGCGGGCGCAGCCGCTGGCCAGTCCCAGCGCCACTACGAGAAGCGCCAGGACGCCCCGCAGCCGCCCGGCCCTACCCGGCCCGGAGAGCCCGCCCAGCGGAGGCAACCCTCGCCGGAGAAATCTGATAGGCTGCCGATATGCTTCGTGTTTTCGCCAAAGTCGCGCCCCCCTTGGCGGCAGCATCCCTTGGCTATCTGGCCCCTGGCTCGGCCGCCCCGCTTGGGCCGCGGCTTGCCCCACGCGCAGGTCGGCCGGCGGTTGTCCGCCGGGGCAGCCTAGGCTGCGGCTTGGTGGTGGTGGGCATGCTGGGGGCATTGCCAGAAGCAGTCCGGGCTGACGCTAATCTGAGCCGTAGCGAGACGCCAGTTTTATTGCCGGCCACCCCGCCGAGCCGGATCCTGTGGGCCCAGGGCCCGACGGCAAGCCCGACTGCGCCGAGCTCTTCCCCCGCGGCCAAGGCGGCCGTCAGCCCCGCTTCTGCGACGGCCGGCCCACCCCCGGGCCCCGTCCCCGCGACGGCGGCGCCCAGCACTAGCGGCGCCGGAGCCGCCGCCGCCGCCATCGTCAGCGGCGCGGTCGGGGAAGGCGAAGGTCCCCCCACCCCGAGCGGCCCGGTCAGCGTCCCGGTGATGAGCACGCCGCCGGCCGATCCGGCCCAGCGCCTGCGCTGGCTCAGCGACCGCATCGACCTCCTGGTCAGCCAGCTAATCGGCGACCGCGCCCGCGTCGGCGTGGCCGTGCTCGACGTCGACAGCGGCCGGCTCTTGTATGGCAAAAACGACAACCTGCAGTTCAACGTGGCCAGCAACGTCAAGCTGTTCACCGTCGCCACTGCCCTGTCGCTGCTCGGCCCCGAGTATCGCTTCAAGACGGCGCTCTATGCCGAGCGCGAGCGCGACCGCAGCGAGTACAAGAACCTGTTCCTGCGCGGCTATGGCGACCCCACGCTATCGACCGAAGACCTGTGGCGCCTGACCTCGGAGCTACAGGCCCGCGGCATCAAGCGCATCCGCGGCGACATCCTCATCGACGACACCTTCTTCGATGAGCAGCGGGTGGCGCCGGCCTTCGAGCAGAAGAACGAAGACCGCGCCTATCGCGCGCCGCAGGGGGCGGTCTCGCTGAACTACAACGCCGTCGGTGTGCACGTCTATCCCGGGGCCGGCGAGGGCCAGCCGGCCCGCATCATCATCGATCCCCCCTCGCCCTACTTCGTCGTCAGCAACGAGACGCGCACCGTCGGCAGCGGCCGCACCAGCCTGGTGGTCGATAGCCAGGAAGAAAAAGACGCCCCGCCCGGTCGCGAGCACACGCTGATCCGCGTCCGCGGCACCATCCGCAGCAACGACACCGGCCAGGACTTCGCCAAGCGCGTCGCCCACCCCGATCTGTACGCCGCCTGGACGCTGTTTGAGCTCCTCACCCGACGCGGCATCCAGGTCGGTGGCAAGCCGGGTCGCGGCTCGGCGCCGCCCGCGGCGCAGCTAATCGACAGCCACTACTCGGTGCCGCTCGGCGTCCTGTGTCGCGACATCAACAAGCGCTCGAACAACTTCATGGCCGAGCAGGTGCTAAAGAGCCTCGGGGCGGACTCCTCGGGCCGACCTGGCTCGTGGCAGAAGGGGCTGCAGGCGGTATCGCGCTACCTCGAAGGCATGGGCATCCTGCCCGGCAAGTACCAGATGCAGAACGGCTCGGGGCTGTATGACTCGAACCGCTTTACGCCGGCCCAGGTGGTGACGCTCTTGCGCTCGGCCTATCGCGACTTTCGCATCAGCGCCGACTTCGTCGCCTCGCTGGCCGTGGCGGGCGCAGACGGCACCATCTGGCATCGCATGAGCGGTGGCATCGCCGAGCGCTACGTCCGGGCCAAGACCGGCACCTTAAACGGCGTCTCGGCGCTGTCCGGCTTTGCCTCGGCGCCGCTGTCGGGGGCCTCGATGCTGCGCGCCCCGCTGGCCTTCTCGGTGGTGCTCAACGACCTGTCGATGGGCATGCCGGCCAAGCCGCTGCAAGACGCCATCGTCGAGTCGCTGGTCGCCTATCAGGGAGCGCCGATAGCCGTGCCGCCGACCGCCGCCCCGACTCCCGCTCCGTCGCTGGCTGGGCCACCGCCGGCGCCGCCGGTGCCGCCGCTGCCCCCGCTCCGCACCGCCCCCTAACCCCGACCGACAAGGACTCCGCATGCGTCCATGGCCCAAGCTGGCAAGTCGACTGCTCGGCGACTTCCACATCTTTCGCCTGCACAGCCAGCGCTTCGCCTCGCCGCGCACCGGCAGCGAGCATGACTTCTTCGTCCTCGATGTCGCCGACTGGGTCAACGTCGTCGCCATCACGCCGGAACAGCAGGTCGTGCTGATCGATCAGTTCCGCTTCGGCACCGCCCAAGTCACCCTCGAAATCCCTGGCGGCATGATCGACGCCGGCGAAGATCCCGTGGCCGCCGGGGCCCGCGAGCTCCTGGAAGAGACCGGCTACCGCGCCGCCCGCTACACCCTGCTTGGCCACGTCGAGCCCAACCCCGCCATCCAGAACAACCGCTGCTACACCGTGCTGGCCGAAGACGCGACGCCGACCGGCGCCCAGGATCTCGACGAAAAAGAGGACATCGGCGTCCGCCTCCATCCGCTCACCGACATCCCCGCGCTCCTGCGGGGCGGCGCCATCCGCCACGCCCTCGTCTGGGTCGCCTTCCAACACTACGACCTCCACCACC
>CAZVMD010000311.1:0-8797 GCA_964628555.1 uncultured Myxococcales bacterium
ATCTCGAACGTGTCGTTCGGCCTGGTCGTCGAGAAGCTGGAAGACTATCGCCTAAGCTCGCTGTTCCGCAGCATCGAGTACTCGACCTGGCCGATGTACCAGTACTCGCACGACATCAAGCAGCTGTTCGGTCGCTGGCCGCGCTACGTCATCGGCCTGTCGAGCGGCGGCCCGGATCACTTCTACAAGAACTACGACTTCGTCGCGGCCAGCAAAGCGGTCATGGAGACGCTGTGCCGCTACATGAACTACCGCCTGTTCGACGAAGACATCCGCATCAACGTCGTGCGCTCGCGCCTGGTGCGCACCGAGTCGCTGCGCGCCACCTTCGGTCGCGACTTCGAGCAGTTCGCCGAGCGCTTCAACATGAAGCGGCAGTTCATCCCCGAGCAGGAAGTGGCCGACGCCATCCTGGCGCTGTGCTCGGGCCTGATGGACGGCGTGCGCGGCCAGGTGATCATGGTCGACCGCGGCACGACGTTCTTCGACAACCTGATGCGCATCTACAACGAGCGCGACTCGCTGGATCTGTAGCGACTGCCCGCGCCGTTTTCCGCCCCCTCCCCTACCCTCGAACACCCAGCAGAAAGGACCAACGCAATGAACCGTGAACACGTTCTAAAGGTTGTCAGCAAGCACTTGATGGACGCCGTCGACGGCCTGGAAGAGTCGAAGATCGACCCGGCCCGCTCGATGAAGGATCTCGGCGCCAACAGCCTCGACATCGTCGAGGTGGTGTCGCGCTCGATGCGCGAGCTTAAGGTCAAGGTGCCGCGCTCCGAGCTCTCGAAGCTCACCAACATCAATGAGCTGGTCGACACCCTGCTCAAGGCGGCCAGCACGGCAGCCCCGGTACAGAGCGCGTGATCGCCGACTTCACCGGCAAGACGGTGCTTGTCACCGGCGGCACCAAGGGCATTGGCCTGGCCACTGCGCTGGCCTTCGCCCGCCGCGGGGCGCACTGCGCGCTGACCTATCGCATGGGCAGCGCCGATGATGACGAGGTGAGCCGCAAGTTCACCGAGGCGGGCGCCAAGGCGCCGCTCATCATCCAGGCCAACGTCGCCGATCCAGAAGACACCAAGGCGGTGATGGCAGAGCTTGCAGCGCACTGGCCCCAGGTCGACATCTTCATCAGCAACGTCTCGGCCGCGCTGGTCATCCAGACCATCGAGGACTACTCGCTCAAGGGCCTGCACCAGAGCATCGACTTCTCCGCCTGGCCGACCGTGTCGTACATGCGAGCGATCAAAGAGCGCTTTGCCAAGTGGCCGCGCTACGTCGTCGCCATGTCGTCCACCGGCCCCGACCACTACGCCGTGGCCTATGACTACGTCGCCGCGTCGAAGGCGGTCATGGAGACGCTGATCAAGTACCTGTCGTATCGCCTGTACGACGAGGACTGCTGCATCAATGCTCTGCGCTCGCGCAGCGTGATTACCGACTCGTTCTCGTCCACCTTCGGTGGCGACTTCCATCGCTTCGCGCAGCGCCTGACCACGCCCGAGCACTTCCTCCCGGCCGAAGAAGTCGCCGACTGCGCCCTCGCCCTATGCAGCGGGCTGCTCGACGGGCTACGCGGCCAGATCCTGACCTGCGATCGCGGCACCTCCTTCTTCGACAACCTCATGCGCATCTACAACGAGCGCGCCGACTTCAACCTGTAAAACCCAGCGCGGCCCTGCCAGAAAGGCCCGCTTCTTCACTACAACCGCGCGCAGGATCGACTCTGCTCTTGGCAGCTTGCCCAGAGCAGCAGGCGGGCGGCGATGTGTTGTCGGCACCGGACGAGCGTTTGACCTATGCGATAGTCCCCGATGCCGCTCAAGCAATCGCCGGCCTGCCAGCATCGCCATCAACCGACATGAGTAGCCAAACTACCTTCTCAGCCGCGGCCTTGACGGGGCGTGGTTTTCTGCCGGCCGAGCTGCCTCCTGTCTTCAGTTCCGAGACTCTGGGAGCAGCGTATGCGAATATCGCGAACCAGATCGCAAACGCTCTCGCCCCAAAAGGGACAAGGGTGGTTCCAACTACTTTTCACCTCACTCGCCAAGGCACTTTGCGTAGACGGCTAGCAATTCCTCACCCGCTTTACTATGCGCAGTTGTGTGAGTGCGTTAAACGTTACTCATCAGAGTTAACCGCCGCCTTGGCGCGCTCGTCGTAGTCTCGTTCGCAATTGATTCCCAGCACCTCCACGACTGGCCCAGGAAGAGCAATTGAACGTTCCCTGAAAGAGCGGCAGATCGTAGAAGCACATGCCGAAGTACGAGCAACAAGTCGATATCTATTAATTGCAGATATTGCTCAATTTTATCACAGTATTTACACTCACACACTTGGTTGGTCTCTGGCAGGGAAATCGTTGGCCAAGGAATACAAAAGCGCCCCTTCATCGCAAAAAAGTGCCCCCAAATACCAGCTAGTCCGCGTCGGTGATGATATTGATCAGAAAGTCCGCCAGTTCCAGGATGGGCAGTCGGTTGGACTACCGATTGGGCCAGATGCCTCGTTGCTTCTCGCTGAAGTCTTGCTCCGCAGCGTTGATCAACACCTTCAACAGCACCTACAGAGCGAGTCGATCGACTGCGTTGCCCTCCGCAGCGTCGACGACTACCAAATCGGCGTCCGCTCTTTGGGTGCCGCAGAAAAGGCCCTAAACGGGCTACAGCAATTTCTCCGTGCTGACTTAGAATTATCTCTCAATCCATTGAAGACTCGCATTATCACCTTGCCAGAACCATTAGAAGCTCACTGGGTTACGCAACTAAAGGGTATCTTCAGAGAGGGAGGGAAATCCTCTGAACGACAAAAACGACGAGATTTATTGCGTTTTTTGATATGGCAGTAGCCGCACGAAGACAACACCCTGAAGAGCATGTCTTTAGCTACTTGCTCGGGATCCTACGGAACGTAGACATCGAATCAACCAACTGGAAACTGCTGGAACATATTCTTCTGCAAATGGCGCTGACCGAAGCTGGAGCGCTGCGCCAGATGCTAATGGACTTGCTTTGGTATCGTTCCAAGAGTCACGCTGTTGATATGCAACGCTGGGGGCAAGTCTGGGAACAGATTATCTTGGATCATGTTCCAAAAGAACACAGCAGCGAAGTGGTCTGGGCGCTCTGGGGGCTATTTGAGCTTGGCCAGCACCTATCGTCCACAGTGGTCCAGGCACTCGCCAGCACTCGCGATCCAATCACGGCCCTATTGGCACTGTACCTGGTCGAAGAGAAAGGGTTTGCGACGCCCGCTGATGCAAGTCTGCTTAAGACTGCATATCAGCAACATGTGACCGCGGCGAACTTCTGGAATGAGTACTGGCCGCTAGTCTATGAAGCCACGGTTCGCGGCTGGCTCACGGCTCCCGCCGATCTTCAACACACTAGCGGTTACCAGTTACTGAACAGTCATGGGGTGCGCTTTCTCGACACCAATCGCCGCCTAGACCCGACCAAGCTCGACAGCAGCAAACAGCCGACCCCGCCGTACGTCTAGCGTTGCTCTCCCCCGCACAAGGGGCTAGCGTGGGCCCATGTGTGCTCTGGGCCGGCGACCTCGTCCTCCCCTCCTTCCTCACGCCCTGCTGCTGGCCCCCCTTATCGTCGCTGGGCTGGTCGCGCCAGCCGCCGCCCAGAGTGTCAAGCCGCGCCGCATCGCGCTGGGCTATTTTGGCTATGCGCTGACCCAGCCGGGGGCGCGTATTGGCTATGAGGCGGCTTACTTCGTGCGCGGCATCCACGAGCTATACGCGACGGCGAACGTCGGCGGCCATGGCGGACCGAACATCGGCTACTCGCTGTTTTCGCAGTTCGAGGCCGGCTATCGCATAAACGGCGCGTACGGCCTGTTCCTCGACCTGCGGCTGGGGCTTGGCTATTCCAGCTGGTTCCAGCCCGAGACCTATTCGATAAGCGGCCTCAGCGGGCCGATGACGATTGCCGGCAGCACGATCAGCCTGCTGACGCCGCAGGCCCTCGGTGGCTTTGGCATCGACTTCGGCCGGCCGGGCAGCCCCAACATCGGCCTGTTCGCCCTCGCCGGGGCCCAGGGGCGCTACGACTTCGCCGGCAGCTTCAACGGCGACGCGATCATGATCCTCGGCCTGTTCTACACCCTGAGCCGGGCCCGCCCCGTCGGGGCCACGCTGCCCATCCCCAGCGTCCCGCCGGCCGTCGCTCCCGAGCTTGTCGACGACGGTCGCGGGCTCAGTCCGTCGCCCTCTATCCCCAGCGGCCCGGCTGAGCCAGCCCCGATCGGCCCGGCCGAGCCAGCGCCGCCGCCGGCTCCTGAGATTCCGTCGCTGCCGCCGCCCCCGACCGTGCCCTATACGCCGCCGCCGGCAGCCGGCTAATGCGCGATCCGCAAAGCAAAGAGACGCTGTCCCGCCGCGTGTTTCTGACCCGAGCCGGCGGCCTGGTCTTGACGCTCGGTGCCACGCCCCTGCTCGGGCCACGCAGCCTGGCCAGCCGCCACGATCCCTACCGCCAAGGCGGCGTCTGGGTCAGCGGCGATCACCACATCCATACCTGCTACAGCATCGACGGCATGTACGGCATCGCCGAGCAGGTCGAAAACGCGGTCAAGAGCGGCCTCGACTTCTGCGTCATCACCGATCACGGCGGGCCCGAGCACAGCCGCGTCCTGCTGAGCCAAGCCTATCCGCAGCTGATTGAGGCGCGGCGCAAGTTCCCCCAGATCACCGTCTTTCAAGGGCTGGAGTGGAACATCCCAGCCGCCGAGCACGGCAGCATCATCGTCCCCCCCTCCGACGACGAGGCCGAGCTGATCCGCGACTTCGAGACGCAGTACGACGCGCGCGGCACCCGCCTGGCCTCACCGACTGCGGCTGCCAATCCCAATCCCGAGCCCGATGCCCCGGCCGCCCCGCGACCGGTCTTGTCGCCGCCGCAGAACCCGCGCCGCAGCGGGGCCGAGCAGGAGGCCGCGGCCGTCGAAGGGGTGCGCTATCTGCAGCAGCGCAGCCCGCACTCGCTGTTCTTTGCCAACCATCCGGCCCGTCGCGGCCTCGACAGTCCGCACGAGCTGCGCGCCTGGGCCGATGCCGGTCCCGACGTCATGCGCGGCTTCGAGGGCGCCCCCGGGCACGGCGCAGCCCCGCTGGTCGGCATCCCGCGCGGCTACTACGCCGAGGTCCCCGGTCCGCGCTCGCACCCCGGCTATCCGGTACATTCCTATCGCACCTGGGGCGGCTACGATTACTACGTAGCCAAGGTCGGCGGCCTCTGGGACAGCCTGCTCGGCGAGGGGCGGGCCTTCTACATCACCGCCAACTCGGACTCGCACCGCTTCCTGGGCGACCGGCGCGAGACCGACCGCAGCGCGTTTAAGAAGCTCGGCTATGTCCCGCTGACCGGCCGCAGCAAGCCGCGGGTCATGGGCGATATGCACGATCCCGACGAGGACTACCCGCCCGGCGTCTATGCCCGCACCTATGTCTATGCCCAGAGCCGATCGCCGCTGCCGATCCTCGACGGCATGCGCGGCGGCAACATGTGGACGGTGCTCGGCGGCCTGGTCGAAGGCGTCGAGCTCTGGGCCCACGACGGCCACAAAGCGACGCCGATGGGCGGCACGCTGCTCTGCGCCGAGGGCGCGGACATCGAGATCGTGCTGCGCATCCGCCCAGCCACGCGCCCCAACCTGGCCGGCTTCATCCCGACGCTGCATCACCTCGACCTAATCGTCGGCGAGATCACCGGCCCGGCCGCCCACCGCGACACGCTCAGCCATCCCACGGCGCGCATCGTCAAGACCTGGCCGCTGGCTCAGGGCCGCCGCCGCGACGGCTGGCTCGAGTACCGCTACGCCATCTCGGGCCTGCGCGACAGCCTGTTCGTGCGCGCCCGCGGCACCAACACCGACGTCGAGTCGCCGCGCCTGGATCCGCTCAACATCGATCCCTGGCGCGACCTGTGGTTCTACAGCAACCCGCTCATGCTGCGCCGCAGCCCGGCCTAGGCGACCGCCATAGGACTCGACGCTGGGCGGCAGGCCAGCGGCCCGACCCGGGCCACGGCGCAGCGCGGCGCTTAGTTGACGCAGCGGCCAATGCCGTTGCACTGCATCGGCGCCACGCAGCTTGCGCCCTGCGCGCCATAGGAAGCAAAGCGCGCTGGGCAGCTGGTGCGGACGGCAGCGCAGTAGTCAGGCGGGTCGCAGGTCGGATTCGCCCCCGCCGGCTTGCAGATCTCGGTCGTGCTGCGCAGCACATCGATCGGGCAGGCCTTGGTGCTGCCATTGCATAGCTCGGCGACATCGCAGGGACCGCGCACGGATCGGCAGATCGTCCCTGCCGGCTTTAGCTGATTAGCCGCCGCAGGCCGACAGACGGTGCCAGCCGCAGCAAAGCCATCGCTGGGACAGTCCGCACTGCTGCCCGTGCAGCTCTCGGCGACGTCGCAGGCGCTGCCCGCGGCCACCGGGCGGCAGAGCGTCGCGGCGCTCTCGTTCTCATCGGCGGGACAGGCAGTCGCTGCTGCCGCCGGCGCAGGCCGTGGCGCAGCACACTCCGTCGGTGCAGAAGGTGCTGTTGCACTCGCTGTGCATCGTACAGCTCTGGCCATTGGCCTTGTCGAAGCTGGCGCCAATCTCAACGGCACCGACGTCGCAGCGGCTGCCGACCGGACGAGTAGAGTCGCGCTGGTCGTGGCCATTGATCGGGGCGGCCGCACAGACACTGTCATCGAAAGTGTCGATGGCTGGGCTGGTGGCCTGCAGCATCAAGGTCTTCGTCGGGCCGCCGGTGTCGGTGGTGACCAAGTCGCCCCTGGGATCGGCCGTGCTGATCCCTGTGAAATTGGCGGTAACGGTCCCCGCGATGCGCCGGGTCGCGACGAAGTTCGGCGCGCTGGCATCGATGGACAAGCTGCCGGCCCGCTGATCGAGAACCAGGCTAACCCCAGCCCCCACGATGTTCGCAAAGATGGTGTTCTTAAGGACCACGGAGCTAGACGGTGCCCCGGTCCCCGCAGCGTTCATGCCGAAGGTCAGGACGTACAGCGCGCCCCCGTCTCCGATGGCCGCGGTTCCGCCGGTGCCGGGGATCGCCCCATTGCGGCTGATGGTGCTGTTGATCAGCGTCACGTCGCTGTTGAGGCTGAAGACCGCGCCGCCCATGCCGCTCCGCCGCCGCTGGTTCCGCCACCCGTGCTGGTGGACAGCCCAGCGTGGCCAAACATGGCGACGACGACGACGCGGTAGTTGATGGCTGCTTCGGCGCTGCCGCCATTGACGCGGCCGAGCGATATCAGCACCTGATCGAGCAGGACGGTGCCCTGCGCGAAGATCCAGGCCCCGGCGCCCATACCACCGCCACCGCCGCTGAAGGACGTGCCGCCCGAGACGCGGCCACCGGTCAGGGTCAGCCGTCGCAGCGTCAGCTTGCCATCGCCCATCAGCACGTTGTTAGTACTGGTCGGCGGACCGTTGACGAAAAAGAACCGCATCTCCGGGGAAGACACCAGGCGCTGGCCAGCCGCGCGAAAGGCCAGGCGAGCGGCGGCAAGCCAAGTGCCTGGCGACGGGGGAGTCCCCAGTCATCCACGGATCGCGCGCGGCCCAAGAGGTGTCTCCATGCCTGATATGCAGCTCCTGGCATTTAGAGAGGGCAGGCGGCTCCTGTCGCACAATTTCTTTGAAAAAAATGCGCGACCGAGATGGATAGCGCGTGTCGTGATCTGCCGGCTGGCCCGCTGGGAAGGATGAAATCGGCCGAGCACGTAAGTGCCTGCCACCCAACTACCGATGCCGCTGTCATCGCTCTTCATCGAAGGTGCCTGCCCGGAGACGCGCGCGGCCTTTGCCGATGCGGCCGCGCTGGAGGGCTGCCTGAAGCGGCTGCTGCACAGCGCCGATCTCTACCTGGCCTGCGCCTACGGCCTAGGCGATCCGGTCGCCGTTGACGCGCTGGAGGGTCAATACGTCTCGGCGGCGCACGGCGCTGGTGCGGCTGCGGACTGCCGATTCCGAGATTGACGATCGACTCTCTGAGCTGCGGCGTCGGCTAGTCGAGATGCAGGACTTCGGCAGTGTACGGCGCGGCTATGCGGGGCGCGGCGGCCTGTAGAGCTGTCTGGTGCTGTGTGCGGTGCGCGGAGCCCAAGCACACCGGCAGAGCACTCGGCGCGAGCGGCCCATCGAGCAGGCCTGGTCAGAGATTCCCGGCGTTGCCTCGCCCCCTGACACCCAGCTGCTGCTCAACCGATATAAGGCCGAGCTTCAGTCGGCGTTCCGAGAGGCCGTCCGGCAGCTGAGCCCACGCGAGCGGAACCTGCTGCGCTACTGCTATCTGAATCGGCTGACCGGTGAGCAGATTGCGCAGCTCTAGTCTGTCCATCGCGCCACGGCTGCCCGCTGGGTCACGCCGGCGCATGACCAGCTTGCAGCGCATGTCCGCCAGCTGCTGCGCGCGCGCATCGGCCAGAAAAAAGGGACGCTGGATCAAGTCGTCGTCGATATGCAGAGCCAGCTCAGCCTAAGCGGACTGTGTAGCGCCTCTCCGGCCGTCCCCGCCGACAGTCGCGCACCGGCACCGGCGTTGACAGCCCCCCTCGCCGCACGCAAAGATAATAGATTCAATCCAGGCGACGGAGCCATGGTAGAGCCGGGGCAGATGATTGGTGCCTACCGCGTCCTTCGCAAGCTTGGCGAGGGTGGGATGGGCGAGGTGTTCGAGGCCGTGCAGGAGGCCATCGATCGGCACGTCGCCATCAAGGTCTTGCACCCCGAGTACGCCCTCCGCCAGGAATACATCTCCCGCTTCTTCAACGAA
>CAZVMD010000312.1:0-8788 GCA_964628555.1 uncultured Myxococcales bacterium
AAGCCGGCCAATATCATGCTCGCCTCGCCGTCGAGTGCTACGTCGGCAGGGGCGGCGGGGCTGCGGCCGGTGTTGATGGACTTTGGGCTGGCGCGCGAGTCAAGTGATGCGCCGGGCCTGACCGAGTCGGGGGCGGTGATGGGGACGCCGGCCTATATGTCGCCGGAGCAGGCGCGGGGCGAGGGTAGGCGGCTGGAGCGGCGGAGTGATGTCTATGGGCTGGGAGCGTCGCTGTATGACTTGCTGCTGGGGACGCCGCCGTTTGTTGGCGATAGCGCGGTGCGCATCATCCTGCAGGTGCTGACCGTCGATCCGGTGCCGCTGCGGCTGCGCGATGCGACGATTCCCGAGGCGCTGGAGGTCATCGTCCTTAAGTGCCTAAACAAGGAGCCGCACCAGCGCTATGCCACAGCGGCGGAGCTAGCGGCGGATCTCGATCGCTTCCTGTCGCAGGGGCGGGTGCAGGCCAGGCGGCTGGGTCTGTTCGAGCGGCTGTACTGGAAGGGGCGACGCAACCGACCGCTGGCCGCGGCGATGCTGGCGCTGTCGCTGGTGCTGCTCGGCTCGCTGGGCTATGGCTTGCGCACGGCGGTGCAGAGCGCGCGACGCGAGGCGCTGGCGGTCAAGCGGGCGGCGCTGGCTCAGCGCCTGGGCCAGGCGGTGCAGGACCTCGACTGGCTGGCGCGGACCGCGCACACGCTACCGCTGCACGACATCGGGCCGGATCGGGCGCTCTTGCGGGCCCGCATGGCCGAGATCGAAGCCGAGATGCGCTCGTTTGGCGCGCTGGCGGCTGGACTCGATCACTACGCGCTGGGGCGCGGCCATCTGGCGCTGGCGGAGTGGGACCTGGCGCTGCAGCACCTGCAGCAGGCGCAGGCGGCCGGCGTCGATGAGTCGGGCCTGCACTACGCGCTCGGTCGCGTGCTGGGCGAGCGCTACAGCCGGGCGCTGTCCGACGCCAGAAAGAGCGGCGATCAGAGCTTCTTTGCGCGCCGCAAGCGCGAGCTGGATGCCGAGTATCTGCCACGGCTGGTCCATCACCTGTCGCGCAGTCGGCAGGACAAGACGGTGTCCGCCAGCTACATCGAGGCCCTGCTCGACTTCTATCAGCAGCGCTATCCGGCGGCGCTGTTGCACGCTGGCTTTGCCATCCGCAGCACGCCGTGGCTGTACGAAGCGCGTCGGCTCAAGGGCGATGTCGAGCTGGCGCAGGCGCTCGACGCTCGTGATCACGGCGACTATGCCGCGGCCGAGTCGCAGTTTGCCGCGGCGGTGCACAGCTACGAAGCAGCGAGCGAGATCGGGCGCAGCGATGCCCAGATCTACGAAGCGCTGGCCGAGGTGTGGATTCGTCAGGAAGAGATGGCGCTGTATCGCGGCCAGGATCTGCGCCCCTGCTTCGAGCGAGCAGTGGCGGCGGCCGAGCGTGCGCTGGCTGCCGATCCGCAGGGCACGAGCGGCCAGACCAAGCTGGCGTTTGCCCACGTCTTTATGAGCCGCTATGCCAGCACCCACGGCCAGTCGCTGGCCGAGCTAGAGGCGCTGATTGGCCGCCAGATTCGCGCGGGTCAGGCCGCCATCACCGCCCATCCTGACGACGCGTTCGCCTACGAAGTCACCGGCCTGGGCTATCAGACCCTGGCGGAAAAGAAGGTCGATGCCGGCCACTTTGTCACTGAGCTGGTCGACAGCTCGCTGGACCTGCTAAAGACCGCGATCAAGCTCGATGCGCGCTCGCCCTGGCTGCTCAATGACTATGGTCTGTCGCTGGCCATCGCGGCGGTCGATCGACGCAATCGAAAGCTCGATCCCGAGCCGCTCTTGCAGCAGGCGATCGCGATGTTTCAGCGGGCTACCGAGCTCGATCCGCAGTACGCCTTGGCCTACAACAACCGCGCCGCCTGGCTGATCGAGCTCGCCGACTGGCAGAGTGCGCACGGCCGCTCTCCCGTCGAGGCGATCAGCGCAGCGATCAGCGATGCCGAGCGAGCGAGCGCCATCAATCCGAAAAACCCGCTCGCCTTTGGCAACGCTGGGCAGGCACTGATCAAGCTCGCTACCTGGCAGCGCCAAGCCGGCAGCGATGGCCGGGCAGCGGCCCTGCGCGCTACCGAGCAGCTGCTGCGACTGCTCGCTCTGGATCCCAACATGACCGTCGCCTATCAGGATGTCGCAGCCGCCTATCAGCTCCTCGCCTGGCACCAGGCGCGACTGCAGGATGATGCGCGCGCGGCGCGGGAGCAGCAGCACGTCTATGCCCAGAAGTGTCTGCAGGCGGATCCCAGCAATGCCACCTGTCAGACGCTGGCCGGCCTGGGTCGTGCGCTGCGTTGACCCGCTGGCTTGGCTTGCTTGAAGATAAACGGATGGGCGCGTCGGGGGAACCTTCACCGCTGCACATCCAGCTGCAGTTTCTGCGCGCTAGGGACAGCGACGATCCTTTCGCTTTTCACTACGAGCCGCAGGACTACATTGTGCCGAGCGAGGGGGGCGGAAGTCCGCGCGCCCACTTTGAGTGGAGCAGCGAAGATCTCGCCGATCTGCAGGCCGTGCGGCTGCCGGGGCGCGATCCCGAGGTGGTGCAGCGGCTCGGCGAGCGCCTGCGCCGCTTTCTTATGTCGGCTGGCTGGGGGGCGCACGAAGCGCAGATCATGGCCGCCGTGGCGGCCGAGCGGCCGATCCGCGTTCGCATCCGCTCGTCGGCGGCCGAGCTGTACAGCCTACCGTGGGAGCTGCTGACGCTGGCCAGCGGTCAGTTCTTGGGCGAGCTCGATCAGCTGCTGCTGCGCTTCGAGTGGCCAGAGACCACGACAGCAGCCGAGGCGCCGCAGCCACGAGCGGAAGGAGGGCGCATCCTGGTCGCGTGGTCCGCGGCGGGTGGGCCAGTGCCGGCTGAGGCGCATGTGCGGGCCATCGCCGCCGCCTGCCGCGAAGCCTCGCATGCTTTCGATCCGCAGCGCGATGTGCTGCCTTCGGCTTCGCTTGCCGCTCTAGTCGCAGCGCTGCGCGAGGCGCAAGCGCAGGACCGGCCGGTGGCGGTGCTGCATCTGCTCTGTCATGGGGCGAAAAGCGGCAGCAGCTCTGGCCTGTGCCTCGACGGTCGCGACGGGCCGATGGTGGCCAGCCCGCTGTCGCTGCGGCAGCTGGCGCCGTTTGCCAAGATGGTGCGCTTGGTGGTGCTGTCGGCCTGCGACTCGGGGGATGGCGGCGCAGCAGGCAGTCAGCTGGGCAGCGTCGCCCAGAGCTTGCATCGCTGCGGCTTCCAGGCCGTGGTGGCATCGCGCTATCCGCTCTCCGTGGTTGGCTCGAACACGCTGACCCGGGTCTTCTATCAGCAGCTGTTGCTCACTCCGGCTTCCGTCGAGTCGGCGCTGCTGGCCGCCCGCGCCGAGCTGCGCCGAGCCGAGTCCGAGCAGGCCGAGTCCGAGCAGGCGCTCGACTGGGTCAGCCTGCAGCTGTACGCGCGAGCCGAAGATGGCGAGGAGTGTCGGCCGATCGTCGTGCGCCCATATCGCGGCCTGCTGGCCTTCCAGCCCGAGCATCACCGCTTCTTCTTTGGTCGCGAGCGCGAGGTGGCCGAGGTGGTCGCCGATCTGGGGGCGCTTATCGCGGCTGGCCGCCCGCGCTTTCTTCTGCTGTGCGGTGCGTCGGGAACCGGCAAGTCCTCGCTGGCTCTGGCCGGGGCGGTACCAGCGCTGCTGGCGGCGGATCCTGATCTGATCTTTCGCCGCATGCGCCCGGGTGGCGATCCGCTCCTGGCGCTGACGCAGGCACTGGCCGGCTTGGAGGAGGGGCGCGCCGCGCTGCTAGTTGTCGATCAGCTAGAAGAGATCTTTACGCAGACCGGAGCGGCGGCGGTACGTCAGGCCTTTCTGCAGAAGCTGTGGGCCCTGGCCAGTGCGCCCGAGCCCGGGCTGCGCGTGCTGCTGACCCTGCGCGTCGATTTCATCGGCCGCTGCGGCGAGGTGGTACTAGATGCAAGTGGTTTGCGTTTAGATCGCGTGGCCTACGATGAGGCCCACCGCAGCTTTGTCGCGCAGCTGGCGCCGGCCCAGCTACGCGCTGCCATCGTCGAGCCAGCCCGAAAAGTCGGGCTGCAGCTGTCGCCTGGCCTGGCCGAGCGCATGCTGGCCGAGGTCGATGCCGAGCCAGGTGCGCTGCCGCTCTTGCAGGATGCGCTGGATATGCTGTGGCAGAAGCGCAAGGGGCAGACCCTCTCGCAGGACGTCTATGACGGGCTGGGGGGCGTGGTCGGTACGCTGCGTGGACGGGCGGATGCGGTGCTGGAACAGCTGACCGGGCGCGGCGAGCTTGAGGTGACCAAGCGCCTGCTCATCAGCCTGAGCGCAGTGGCGGAAGAAAGTGGCCTCGATACGCGGGCCCGTCTGCGCCGCAGCGATCTTTGGGCCAGCTTCGCGGCCGAAGCCATACCGGCCGCCGAGCGCGTGCTGCAAGACTTAGTGGCGGCGCGCCTGCTGGTCCTAGACGGCGACGGCGAGGGGGCTACCGTTGAGGTGGCGCATGAGGCGCTGATCCGCAAGTGGCCGCAGCTGCGCAGCTGGCTGGATGAGCAGCGGGCCGGCCTGCTCGCCAAGCGGCGCATCCACGACGCGGCGCGCCAGTGGGAGCGCTCCGGCCGGGACGAGTCACTGCTGTATCGCGGCACGCAGCTGGCACTCGCACTCAGCTGGCAGCAGACCTGGGCGGCGCCAGGCAGCGAGCTTGCCCTCGCCTTCATCCACGCCAGTCAGGCGCTGCAGCAGCGACTGGAACAGGCGGCAGCCGACAGCCTGCACCGCGAGCGCGAGGCGGCGGCGCGCACCCTGCAGCTCTTGCTAGATTCGTTTGTCGATCGCGGCCATCACCTGCTGTGGTCATCCGAGCAGCCCGATGATGCGCTGAAGTGGCTGTTCCTGGCGTATCAGCGCGGCTCGCAGCACCCGGCCCTGCCGTATCTGTTGCGTACCGCGCTGCAGCCGCTCGATCGTGTGCGCAGCCTGCACCCGCGCGGCGGTGACGCGGGGTTTGCCTGCTTTGCTCCCGATGGCGAGGCTGTGCTGATTGCCGCCCCCGAAGGTCGCCTGATCCTGCCGTGCAGCGGCGGAGAGGAGCGGCAGAGTCTGGACTGGTGCAGCGGCTTCCTCTCAGCGGTGTTCAGCCCAGATGGTGAGCACATCTTCATCCGGCGAGCCGGCGGAAACCCCATCCTGGGCCGTATGAGTAGCCAGAGCATCGTGTGTGATCTTGGGCCGCTCGACATCCGCTCTGCCGCGTTTAGCAGCGATGGCCGAACGCTCGTGACCTTGGACTGGGCCGGCCGGGTCCGCATCTTCGACGGCCGCAGCGGTCAGCTTCTCGCCGAGCCAGCCCTGAATCAGGCCCCCGGTCACATCGTTGCGATCAGTCCAGCCGCTCACTTTGCGCTGTGTCTTTGCGCCGGTGATGTGCTGCAGGTCTTCGATCTGCGCTCGCAGGTGGCGCATGCCCCGCTGTCGGATCAGGGCAGCCGCCTGCAGCTAGCCGAGTTTAGTCGCGACGGTGAAAGGCTGCTGATCGCGCTGGGCTCGCCGGCGTCAGGCAGGCTGGAAGTGCGGGTCTTTGCCAACGACTTCAGCGATGAGAGTGCTCCTGCTCCCAGCGGGGGCCAGGCAGCTCCGCCAAGGCAGAACAGCCAGCTGTGTACGGTCAGTGGCCTGCTCTTGTGCACGGAGGATAAGGATGTCCGTCTTAGCCCTGACGGTTGCCTGTTTGCTGCGCTGTACAGCAACGAAATTGTCGGGGTCTACGACACGCGGGACGGCCGACTGCTCATGCAGCTACCGGTCGGCATGGGCGGCATCACCGTTCTGGCCTTCGACCAGGCCAGCCGGCAGCTTGTCCTCAGCTCGTCGATGGCCCCCCTGTACATCTATGCGCTGTCGCCGCTGCCCACCCCGGTCGAGTCCTATGCCGGCGGCACGGTGCCCATCCGGCGGGCTGAGGAGACGGCCGACGGACGCTTCCGCATCGAGCCGGCGATGGGCAATGCCGTGTGGATCATCGACGCACAGAGCGGTGACTGGCTGGTCGAGCTACTTGGGCACAGAGCCGGGGTCCTGTGGACCAGCCTGAGCCCCGACGGCCGCTGCCTGGCTACCTCGGGTTGGGATGGCACGACGCGGCTGTGGGACACCGCAACCTGGCGACTGCGCGGCGTGCTGCTGGGTCACCAGGGACCGGTACAGCAGGCGCAGTTTCGCCCCGATGGGCAGCAGCTGTTGAGCCAGTCCGAGGATGGGACGCTGTGCCTCTTTGATGTCGAGAGCGGCTATCTTCTGGCTCGGCTGCACCTGCCCGGACGAAAGCTGGCCGAAGCGGCCTTTGCCAGCGATGGTCAGAGCATCGTGGTGCGTGCCGTCGATGGCCGCCAGTACCTGTTTGACATCCGACCCGAGCCGCGCAGCGTCAGCGAAGTTCGCGCTGCCATCGCCGCGCACTCCCCCGGCTTACTGCAAGCCATTGCCGGTCTGGAATGAAGACGACGCTCCCGCGGGCTTGCCCCCTGCTGCTGGCCGCTTCAGTCAGCAGAGCGCTCAAGTGGATCTTCAAGACGCAGGTCGCCGCAGAAGTCAGGCGGGCCATAGACCAGATCGGTGCGCAGCACGAACTTTTCCCCGCGCCGCACCGGGCAGGCGGTATGGACGACGCGGTGCTGGAACAACAGGGCGCTGCCGCGCCGCGGCGTGACGATCTTGCCCAGCTCAGGGAAGTCGGTCTCACCGCCCTCGAAGTCGTCGTTGAGATAGAACACCAGGGTCAGCTGGCTGCGCGCTCCGCCTGCGAAGTGAACGACCGTATCCCAGTGCGCGCTGTGGTGCTGACCCGGCTCATAGCGGTACAGCCGCAGGCGAGGATTGGCCCCGAGCAAGAACTGTCCGCGCAGGCGCTTGGGCACCTGCTCCGCCACCCGCGCGAGGAGCTCATTGGCCTCGCAGGCATCGTCCCACATCACCCGCGTGTTGCTGCGCACCACCGGGTCCACGACAACGCCATGCTGGCCGATGACCGGTGCGACCTCAGCGACGCCCTGCCGCATGCGGCTCTGATAGCGCGCGCAGTCGGCATCGCTCAGCGCGAGGTCGACGGTCCACATCAGCGGCTGTGTCAGATCTAAGTGGCCAGCGTACATCGTCGAACAGCATAACAAGGCCGGCCAGCCGGTGCAGGATTTCGCCGCTGTCAGGGCGGCCGCGTATCTTGTTCCGCATGTCTTTTCGACCGCAGTTTTCGGTGTTCATCGCCATCAGTCTCGATGGCTATATCGCTCGCCCCGATGGTGCGCTCGACTGGCTGCAGGTCGTCGAGCGACCCGGCGAAGACTACGGCTACCGCGACTTCACAAGCTCGGTCGATGTCATGGTCATGGGCCGCGGAACCTACGACGCGGTCCTTGGCTTTCCCGACTGGCCGTATGCCGGCAAGCGCTGCATCGTCCTGAGCCAGCGGCCGACCCCGCCGCGCCACGGCGAAGAATTCTTCAGCGCCCCACTGCCGCAGCTCGTCGAGAAGCTGACGCAAGAGTCGGCTCGCCGCGTCTACGTCGATGGCGGTCACGTCATCCGCCAGTTCCTGGCTGCGCGTCTCATCGATGACCTGACGATCTCGATCATTCCCGTGCTGCTGGGCGCAGGCATCCCGCTGTTCAGCGCCGCAGCGAACGGGGCGCTTGCGGTGCCAGGTATCGATCAGTCTCTGCAGTTGAAGGAATGTCGCAGCTTTGAGAGCGGACTTGTGCAGCTGCGCTACGGCTGCGCGCCAGCGCCCAAGACCAGCCCGGCTGCGGGCTAGGCCATCTGGGCTGGTCGAGGGGGCTTGGCTACTTCTTGGTCGGCGTGGGGGCGACGGGGGGCTCGGGCTTGGCCGGGCTGGGCTTGCTGCTCAAGGCATCGTTGAGGGCGGGCAGGAAGCGCGTGCCGCCGACGACATCCTTGAGGATCTCGCCGGCCTCTTTGCCGCGGAAGAGCGAGACCAGGTTCATGTTGTGCGCGACCTCGGCGAGCAGGTTCTTGTCGCCCAGCGCCGTCAGCGCCTCAACAAGCTGCGGCTGCACCGAGCTGCGCTCAGCGACAACCGCGCGGGCCTGCGCATCGAGCAGCTGGATCTCCAGAGCCCGGACACGGGCGAGGTGTTCAATCTCTTCGCCGTGCAGCGTCGCGCTTGCACCAGCCTTGGTAGTGGCATCGCGGCTGATGGCCTCCAGAGACGCAGCGAGACTCAGGGCTTCGCGCTCCAGCTTGCCGCGCAGCTCAGAGCCTTCGCGCTCGCCGACCAAGCGGACCTGCTCGGCCTGCACAAGCTCGCGCTCGCGCAGGTTCGCGAGCTCGGCCTCGTGCTTGAGCTTGCGCACCAGCTCACCTAGCTGGGCTTCGCGCTGCTTGCCAGCCATCTGCAGCTCGGTCTGCTGCCGCTCCAGATCCGAGCGCAGCTTGGCCGAAGTGACCTTCTCCTGCGCTTGCCGATCGCCAATCGCCAGCATGACTGACTCGCGCTGAACGTTCTTCATCAGCTCGGCGATCACGCTGTCCTGGATCTCGGCTTCGAGGATCTCGACCTCAGTGACCAGCATGCCGTTCTCAGAGAAGAAGCGACCCTTCCGTCCCTCGCTGCCCGGCTCCGTCCCCCGCGGCCCCAGGATGGTATCGCGCACCACCTGCGAGATCTGCGGCCACAGCGCTGACAGCGGCAGCGTCCGCATCCGGCTGCGAACGATCGAGCGCAGGTGATCGCACATCACCTGGATGTAATT
>CAZVMD010000313.1:0-8787 GCA_964628555.1 uncultured Myxococcales bacterium
GGACGAGGCGGGTGAGAGCTAGTTGGCGATGCAGTTGCCCGTAAACAGGTTGGTCTCTGTGCACGGGCGCGCGCTGCCCATGTACCAGCCGGGCGTGGTGCTGCTGCAGGCAGGAATCGGCGTACCGCAGGTCGTGGCGGCGTCGAAGGTATGCCCCTGGCCGTCAGTCATTGTCGAGACTCGCAGCTCAGACATGTTGATGCAGCCCGCTCCGCTTGGACCCCAGTTGGCTTCCATGGTGTAGCGCGTCTGCGGGGTCATCGCGTTTAGCCCGGCGCTGTCCCACATATGGATGAAGACGTTCTTAAACTGGATGTTGGGGTCTGGCGTCCAGGTCCAGCTGACACCATCGCCGCAGAAGTCAGCGCGCTTCATACGCGCACAGGCCTGGTGATGGCTCGTCAGCGAGGCTGGAAAGCAGAGCTGGCCGGGAAGACAGTTAGGTGTATAGGTGTCCCAAGGGGCATATCCCCACTGTACGCAAGCGCCGAGAGGATCTTGGCCGCAGGCCAGCGTGATCGCGCTGGTATCCGAGGTGCGGGCGCCGGTCTCGATATTCCACTTTAGGTTGGCAATCGGGATAAGCGGGTGGTTATGGTACTGCGCAGGCTGCGTCTCGGTTGCGGGGTACAGCAGCTCTGGACACATCAGCTGGCTACCGCCGCTATCCGGCAGGAATGTGCCGACATAGCGCTCACCACTGTTGGGATCGAGAAGAGACGACTTTTTGATTGAGATCGAGCCATTGAAGGGTGCGGTGACGTGGATCTTGAGCTCAATGCTGCCATCGACCTGGACATTGCTCAGGTTTTGCGTGCTGACATAGAACCAACCCTGGCTGCTAGAGAGCGAGGTGACCGGCTGGTTGCCATAGGTAATGGTGTCAATGCTGGCGGCGCTCTCGGAGTTCTTATCCATGAGCTTCCATCCGCGGCTATTTCGCAGTCCGCGAATGGGAGTCTGGCCAATTAGAGTTGATTGATAGTAAGGGGTCTTGCCATTCGGTGAAATAAATGGGCCGACCTTCTGCTGCAGCCCGGCGGTGTCTTCCTCGGGGGCTTGTTGGCAGGCGGTGGTCAGGCTGAGGCCGAGGGCGAACAGGGCGAAGTGTTTGTGCAGAGTCATGGCGAACTCCTCAGTGGTGGGGGCGGGGAGTGGCCCGGCCCGGAAGTGGTCTGATGTTGCGATCTAGAATCAAAGCGCGTGCCAGGCCGGGACGGGGCCCGGTGCCTGGAGCGGGCCCGTGGTTTCGCGGGCTTAGCGGGGCGGGCGGGTGCCGCGGGGCGACACAAGGCGGCACGATCGGTGGCACGCGGCTGGCACGCTGTGCCAGCTCGACACGAATTACTCCTCGCTCTCGGCGTCTTGTTCCAGCTCGTGGCTGCTGGCGGCGGCGCGCAGGCCGAGCTTGTCGATCAGCCGGCGAAGCTGGGTGCGATGTAGGCCGAGGGCGCGGGCGGCCGCACTGATGTTGCCGCCGACCCGCTGCAGCGCCTCCTCGATGCGCGCCCGGTCGGGCAGGGCCGGCAGCTTGCCGAGCGGCGGATGCAGCAGCATGGCGCAGGGCACCACCGGCTCGGGGGTCTTGGCGATTGGCTGCCCGGCCCGTGGATCGAGGTGACGCGCTTCCAGGCGCGGGGCGGCCTCACCGATGGCGTTCTGCGCGGCGGCGCGGAGCTCAGATAAGAGCTCGCGGACGTTGCCCGGCCAGTGGCGCAGCAGGCAGGCCTCGACGAACAGCGCGCTGATCGCAAGCTGCGGCGCCAGGCTGTGGACGGTGCGCTGACACAGCCAGGGAAGCTCGTCCAGCCGGCGACGCAGCGGCGGCACCACGACCTCGGGACGGCTGACGCGAAAGTACAGATCCTCGCGGAAGCGGCCCTCGCTGACCTCGCTGCGCAGGTCGCGATGCGAGGCAGAGCAGAGCTGGAGGGTGACGCGGCGGGGCCGCAGCGCGCCCATCGGCAGCACCTCGCCGCTCTCAAGCACGCGCAGCAGCTTGGCCTGCACGGACGGATCGAGCTCGCCGATCTCGTCGAGAAACAGGGTGCCGCCATCGGCTGACTGGATCAGGCCCTCGGAGTCGGCAACGGCCCCCGAGAAGGCGCCGCGCTTGGCCCCAAACAGCAGCCGCTCGGCCACCCCGGCGGCGATGGTGGCGCAGTTGATGGCGACAAAGGGACCGGCGGCGAGTGAGCTAGCGGCATGAAAAGCGCGCGCGACGCCCTCTTTGCCGCTGCCGCTCTCGCCGGTGATGTGCAGGTTGCGACCGAAGCGCGCGGCTCGCAGGACCTGGCCAAGCACGGCTTGCAGGCTGGGCCCGGTCACGCGATCGCCGTCGGTGAGCACAGCGGAGCTGGGACCCTGATAAGGGCGCAGATCGTTGCAGAACAGAAACAGGCTGTCGCCGGTGCGCAGGACGCGCGGGGCGGCCTCGGGGGGGCGGGAAGCCAGCGCGGCGCCATCACAGAAGGTGCCGTTGTGGCTGCCGAGATCGCTGACCTCGAAGCGCAGGCCGTCGAAGCTGACGCGAGCGTGGCGGCGTGACATGCGCGGGTCGGCGGGCATGCTCGACCCTGGCTCGCCGCGTCCGACCTCCAGCAGACCGCTGCGCAGCGGCAGCGGCTGGCAGCCCGCCTGACCCTGCGAAAAGACCAAGAGCAGGCCAGGCACCGGGACGGTCTCGCGCCCAGAGTCGCGCCCGCTGGCATCGACCGACTGCGTGCGCGTGCCGCTAGCGCTGCTCATGGCCTAGCGCCGGCCTCCGCCCCGCGCCGACGAGCTGCCTCGACCGTCTGCAGCGCCGCCATCGGGCTGTCTTGGCATCTGTCGGATCGCTGCCTGCATCACCCCGCTTGTGCCCCCCTGGCTGATGGTCGCGCAGCGCAGCGCAGACGGTCAATAGGCAGACCGCCGCGCGCTACGCCGACGCCTCTGTAGCCAGCGCAGCGGCTCGGCGGGGCGCCTACATCGCGGCAACTCCGCCTGCGCGTGGAGGATTTTGGCCTCGGTTGCTCGCGGCCGGGCCGGGGGGCGAAGATCGTCGCCATGTCGATTCGACGCTCGCCTTGGTTGTTCGGCTGGGTGGCGGCTTCGCTGCTTGCGTTTACAACGCTCGGCAGCGTCGGCTGTAGCTCGGATACGGTCACGCCGCCGCCGGTGATGATGGAGCCGCAGCCGGATCCGCCCGATGATCCGCCGCTGCCGCGCCTGGCTATCGTCAACGAGATCCACTTTGCGCCGGTCGACAAGACGGCGCGGGAGGAGTTCGTCGAGATCCTCAGCGTCAGCCAGAGCCCGATCGATCTGTCGGGCTGGCGCATCACAGGTGGCATCAGCTACACGTTCCCAGCCGGGACCGGCCTGGCCCCCGGGGCGATGCTGGTGGTGGCGCAGGACCCGACGGTGTTCGCGGCGAAGTTTGCCGGTATGGCGGCGCTGGGGCCGTCTAGCGGGCGGCTTTCGACGAGCGGCGATAGCGTCATCCTGCGCGACGAAAAAGGCCGGCGCCGCGACGAGGTCGAGTATGGCCGCGGCTTCCCCTGGCCGACCGGCGGTGGCGATACCGGCTACTCGATCGAGCTTATCAATCCCAGCCTCGACGGGCGGCTGGGGGGAAGCTGGCGGCTGTCGGCGCCGAGTGGCACGCCGGCCAAGGCCGGGCCGACCCCGGGGGCGCGCAACGTCACCTATGACGACAACCCGCCGCCGATCATCACCAGCGTCAAGCATCAGCCCAGCGCGCCGCGCAGCAACGATCCCGTCGTCATCACGGTGGCGCTCACGGATCCCGATGGCATCAGCGAGGTCAAGCTGGAGTACCAGATCGTCGACCCGGGAGCCTATGTGCGGCTGAGCGACCCGGCGTATTTCATGGGCTGGGTCAGCCTGCCTCTGCGCGACGATGGGCAGGGCGGCGATGCCAAGGCCGGCGATGGCACCTACAGCGTGACGCTCGACGGCAGCCTGGCCAAGCACCGGCGCCTGATGCGCTATCGCATCACCGCCAAAGATGGCCAGGCGCAGAGCCTGCGCGTGCCCTATGCCGACGATCCGCAGCCGAACTTCGCCTACTTCGTCTATGACGGAGTGCCGGCTTGGCGCGGCGCCAGTCAGCCGGGCACGACACCTTTGCAGGACTTTGGCCCCGATGTCCTCAATCGCTTGCCGATCTATCACCTGATCGCGCAAGAGATCGATGTCACCAACAGCCAGTACGTCGGCGGCTACGAGAGCATGCACTTCTTTGGCACGCTCGTCGAAGGCAGCATGGTCTATGACCACATCGAGTTCGAGAATCGCGGCGAGTTTTCGGTCTATGTCTCGGGCAAGAACAAGTGGCGAATTCACTTTCAGCGCGGACATGAGTTTGCTGGCCGCGATGACTTTGGTCGGGCCCGCAAGGCCGGCCTACGGACCATGAACCTGTCGGCCTGCGCCACGCCCTGGGTACCGCCGAACCGCGGCATGGCCTGCCTGGACGAGAGCGTCGCCTTTCGCCTGTATGAGCTAGCCGGCGTGCCTGCGCCGCACATGAACTATCTGCAGTTCCGGGTCATCGATGAGGCGACCGAGACGCACGCCACCGATCAGTACCGCGGCGATCTGTGGGGCCTGTACGGCACCATCGAGCACACGGACGGCGCCTTCCTGGAAGAGCGCGACCTGCCGGACGGCAACGTGTACAAGATCGAGGGCGGGCAGGGTGACAAGCGCAACCAAGGTCCGCTACCCCCGACGACCAGTGCGGACTACGACAGCTTCCGCAGCGGCTTCAACAGCAGCCAGCCGATCGGCTGGTGGCGCAGCAACCTCGATCTGCCGGGCTATTACTCGTTCCGCTCGGTCGATCGCATCGTCAACAACATGGACCTGCGCGATGGCTGGAACCACTGCCAGTACCACAACCCGGTGACCAACCTGTGGACGGCGATGCCCTGGGATCTGGACATGCTGTACATGCCGGTGACGCACTGGTCGGGCGTCATCAACTTGCAGAACTCGATCCTGCAGCATGCGGAGCTGATGACGGAGTATCGCAACCGCGGGCGCGAGCTAAAGGACCTGCTGTTCACTGACGATCAGCTCGGGGGACTGATCGATGAGCAGGCGGCCTTCGTCGGCCAGCCGCCGCTGGGGGGCGCGCTGAGCTTTGCCCAGCTGGATCAGGCGATGTGGAACTATCACCCGCGCACGACCACCAACCATCGCGGTGCGTTCTATCGCAGCCCGGCCTCCACGACTTTTCAGGGCGGCACGGTGACTCGCTCGCTGGTCAGTCCCGATCACGCGGGCATGGTGCGCTGGCTGAAGGACTTCACGCTCACGGGCTATGGCCAAAACTTTTTGTCGACCGAGATCAACGATGCCGCTGTCCCCAACCGACCGACGATTAGCTACGTCGGCAGCCCTGGCTTTCCGGCCGACGGCATCGTGCTTAAGAGCAGCGCGTTTTCCGATCCGCAGGGCGACAACACCTTCGCCGGCATGCAGTGGCGAGTCGCCGAGATCACGCCGGCTAGTACGCCGCCTGACCTCAAGAGTCCGCGCCGCTATGAAGTGCAGGCGGCCTGGCAGAGCTCGATCCTGACCAGCTTCGCGGACACCATCACTGTGCCGACCGAGGCGCTGCGAGTCGGCGCCGTGCATCGGGCCCGCGTGCGCATGCTGGACAGCAGCGGGCGCTTCAGCCGCTGGTCAGCGCCACTTGAGTTTGCCGTCGCTGCGCCGCAGACCGCAGTCGTTCAGCAGACCGCGCTGCGCATCACCGAGATCAACTATCACCCGCGCAGTGATCGCCACGAAGAGTTCATCGAGATCACCAACACCGGCGATAGCGTGGTCGATCTGCGCAACGTCGCGCTGACCAACGGCGTGCGCTTCCGCTTCGCCGATAGCCCGGTGCAGTTCCTGGCCCCCGGCCAGCGCGTGGTCGTGGTCGAAAACCTCGATGACTTCCGCGCTCGCTATGGCAGCGACGTGCCGGTGGCGGGCCAGTATCGCGATCGCTTGTCGAACAGCGGTGAGCGCATCGAGCTGACCTTTGGCCAGAACCTGACGATCCAGGACTTCGCCTACAGCGATGCCTGGCAGGCGCGCACCGACGGTGGTGGCCACACCCTAGAGCTCGTCGACCTGCGCAGTCCGGCGAGCAGCTGGAGCAGCCCCGCGGCCTGGCGCGAGAGCCCGGACTATCTGGGGTCACCGGGCCGCTAGCTGCGGTCGCTTACGGCTGGTAGCGCAAGAGGGTGCCGTACCAGCCGGCAGCCCAGGCATCGTTGGCGCCGACCGGGGTGATGCGCATAAGCTCGCGAACGGTGCCGGACTGCACGGTGTTCCAGGCGCTGCCGCTGCGTCGCAGGATGGTCCCGGTGCTACCGACGGTCCAGAGCTCAGCGGCGCTTATGCCATCGATGGCTTGCAGGCTGATGTTGGTGCCGCTGGTGCGAGCGTTTAGCACGCCCCCTTGCAGCTCGTACAGCCCGCCAGCGGTGCCCACGGCCCAGGCCTCTTGGCTGCCTCCAGCCCAGACGCCATTTAGTACGTTAGAGGGCCCGCCGGTAACGCCGACCGCCGCCCAGAACGAGCCATTGTAGCGATACGCCACTGGCGCATAGGTGCCCCCGGTGCTGTAGCCCACTAGCCAAACATCCGTCGCTGATCGGCCATGGATGGCGGTCAAAAAGCGGCTGCTGGCCACGGTCTGCATGCTGTACGAAGATCCGTTCCAGAGCAGCGCATAGGCCGTGTACATGTTCGCTGTGGAGTTGTAGTAGGTGCCTGCAAACCACAGGCTGTTCGGGGCGGCTCCCCAAACATCGGTCCAGTAGTATCCGCTGCCGGCGCCGTATGCAGTGTTCCAGGCGCTGCCGTCCCAGCGCAGGATGTTCGAAGAGCCGGTGACCGCCCAGATGTCGGTGGGGCTGATCGGCCACAGCTTGGTGAGGGTCTGCGTCGTGCCGCTCGCGACGCTCCGCACGGCGCGACCGTCCCAGGCCAGGGTGGTTCCCATGTCGCCGACCGCCCAGAGCTCGCTGGCGCTGATCGGCCGAGCGTCCCGCAGGACGATGCGTCCAGCGAGCGGAGTGTACAAGGACGTCCACTTCAGGCCGTCCCAGTGCCAGATGCCGGCGCTCTCGAACTGACCGGGATAGCCGCCGACCGCCCAGATGTCGTTGGCGCTGGCGCCCCAGATTGCGTTGAAGTTGGGGCGCTGGCCATTTACGGCGGTGCTAAATGTGCTGCCGTTCCAGCTGTGGATGTAACCATAGGTGTAGCCTGAGGCTTCGTAGCCACCCGCGATCCACAGCCGGCCAGCCTCCTTGCTAAAGAGGCCGCGGATGGAGGCGCCCGAGGGGCTGCCGAGCGAGCTCCACGTCGCGCCGTTGTAGCGCAAGAGCAAGTTGCTGCCGGCTGCCCAGACCTCCGTTGCGCTGGTTCCGAAAAGAGCGGCAGCGTTTATGGTGGCGGGCAGCGAAAACGGCGACCAGCGCACGCCGTCGAAGCGCAGGTTGGTGTTGTTGTCGCCAGCGACCCAGATGTTATTGGCATCGCTGCCCCAGATGGCGTTAAGCGACGCGGAGGTGCCGACGTCGACGCTGAGCCACTGAGTGCCGTTCCAGTGCAGCAGCTTGCCGCTGCTACCGACAGCCCAGACATCGCTGGGGCCGCTGCCCCAGATGCCCCTTAGCTGGTTCGCCAGGCCCAGATCGGTGACGCTCCAGGACTGGCCATCGAAGTGCAGCACGGTGCCCGCATCCCCGACCGCCCAGACATCGCTGGCCGCGCTGCCCCAGATCGCAAACAGGTCGCGCGCCGTGACCGACTGCAGGCCATTCCAAGCGATGCCGTCATAGTGCAGCAGCGTGCCTTGTCCACCGACGGCCCAGACATCGCTGGCACTGCTGCCCCAGACGCCGTTTAGGCTGTTGCCGGTGGGCAGCGGGTTGTACCAGCACCAGGCATCGACGCTGCAGGCGGCGGTCGTAAAGTAAATCGACACGTCCTGCGGTCGGTTGACGGTCAGCGTGCAGGGCTGGCTTCCCGTGCAGGCGCCCCCCCACGTGCCTCCGAACGAGCGTCGCCCCGGCGTGGCTTGCAAGAGCAGGCTGGTCCCCAGCCCGACATCGGCGCTGCAGCCCGCGGCCGCCCCATCGCGGCAGCTGATCGCCGCAGGCTGTGAGACCACGCTGCCACTGCCGTTTTTCACCACTACCGAGACGGTGCACAGGGGGGGCGTGTGACTCGCAAGCGGCGGGCTGATTTCGACGAAGCCACGCAGGCCAGCTGGCACCTCTTGGGTGACGCTCCCCGTCGCCGTCTTGCAGCCGTTGCCATCGAGAGCCAAAAGCTCAATCTGCAGCGTGCCGCGCGTTCCTTCGGGCAGACGAATGACGAAGCGCTTGCTGTCGCGCGACACGTACTGCTCGCTGCCCGCCTGCCCATTGAGCGTTGTGCGGACCCGCAGGCGCTCGGCACCGGCCGGCCAGTCGGCCAAGCTGACAATCACATCCGCTGGTCCGCCGCAGGCTCCCCACAGCAGCGAGACAAACAGCAGCAGCCACAAGCACAGAGCAGCTTGGAAGGCGTGATAGCCAGCGCGCATGGTGTGATCCTCCTTGGGGCCCGCTCCGGCGGCGACGACACGCTGCCGACTCCTGCCCACGACTACCTAAATGGCTCCAGGACCGTCACCCCAGTCAGGTTCGGCCGACTCGCATACGCCCCCAGCCCCGCCCCGACAGCGACACCGACCGTGACGACTCCGACCGCCGTCCAAAACCACCA
>CAZVMD010000314.1:0-8764 GCA_964628555.1 uncultured Myxococcales bacterium
GCTTCTTGAGCTCTTCGCCCATCTTCTGGATCTCGTCGCGCTTGGCCTCAAGCTCCTTCTTCTTGGAATCGGCCTTCTTCTGAAGATCGCCCAAGATGCGCTTGCCCTCGTTGGTGTCGGCCACCGCGCGCTGCATATCGACGATAGCCACCTTCTGCTGCGCCTGGGCTGCCGCACCGGAAAGCAGGCTAGTGAGGGTGAGCCCACCGAAGAGGGCCATGGCCGGGACAGACAAGGTGCGGTTCCGCTGAGCGAGACGAGACATTGCAACAAGCTCCTGTGCGTTGATATCGAGCGGGCAAGCCTTACCGATTCCGACCGCCTTTGTCAATTCTTCGTCGGGTTGGGCGGCCAGAGTGGGCTCTGGGTTAGCGAGCACGGCCGCAAAAAGTTGGTCGTCGGCGATGACTTTGTCAGAGCCCGGCGGTCTAGTTCCTGCTCTGGGCCGCCGGCGCTGTTGCCTGGGCTCGGCTCAGCGCATCCGAACCCCCATCCAGGACTGACGCACATGAAAGACATTGAGAACCCGAATTCGATGCAGATTGAAACGAACACTGGCAAGATCACTCCCTGTTTATGGTTTAATGATAACGCCGAGGAGGCGATTGCCTTTTACCGGGAAATTTTTCCCGACTCGCAGATCTTGGGATTGCAGCGCTATGGCGAGGGCGCCCCATTCCCAAAGGGCACGCTGTGGGCCGCGACGTTTGTTCTGGCAGGACAGGCGTTTATGGCCATAAATGGCGGACCGCTGTTCTCGTTTACGCCGGCCATCTCGCTCTTTGTCCGCTGTGAGACGCAGGGCGAGATCGACGTCCTGTGGGACAAGCTGACCGCTGCGGGGGGCGAGCCTGGCCGCTGCGGCTGGCTTAAAGACCGCTATGGCCTGTCGTGGCAGATCGTCCCGAGCGGGCTGCCTCGTCTGCTCGGCGACCCCGACCCAGCGCGGGCCGGCCGGGCCATGCAGGCCATGCTGGGTATGCACAAGCTCGACATCGCGTCGCTGCAGGCCGCCGCAGACGGACGCAGCTAGCGTCTGGCAGCACGTCGCCGCAGCCGCCCCAGTCCCAGGACCACCAGCCAGGTCGCGGCGAGGGGCGCGGCGGGTAGGGCGCCGACGGGCAGGCCGGGCATGTACTGGCAGCCCTGGCTCACCGCTCCCGCGCCACCGCCTGAGGTCGGGGGGCTGGCGTCGACGCTGCTGGCCATGTCGGGCGGCGGGCTACTGCCGGTCAGCGTGACGTCGGCGCACGAGTAATAGGTTGCACCTGCCGGGATCGAAGCGGGCGGACAGGGATCGGTGTCGAGCCCATACATGATCTGGCGCATGCGGAAGGTGCAGTTGCTGCAGGTGGCGGTGCTGGGAATCTGCACCTGCGCGCTGTACGGCCGCGGCGTGGCCGGCATCGTCTTGTGCTTGACCACCGCTAGCTGCTGCCAGGTCACGTCGTTGTCGGTCGACAGGTCAAAGACGAAGCAGCCCTGGTGATCGACGGTCTCGGTGAAGGTGACGTTAAGCTGCGAGCCAGCCGCGATCACTGTCGGGTTGTTGGTCTTGGCGACGCCGCAGGGACCGTTGGGATCTTTGTGCGTATCCAGGTTGTCGCGCGGCTGCGGGTAGGTCAGAAGAGCGTGGCCATGACCGATCCCGCTCTGCAGCCAGCAGGCGCACAGCGCGAAGGTGGCAGCCAAGCGAGTCGTTTTGCGGGCGGATGGACGGGAGGATGACATGAGTACCTCACACCGCAGCGCCAGGGCGCTGACTAGAAGCGTCGGGAGGAAGGCTTGGGCGGCGGGCTGACGGGTCGTTCCGTCGCCATGCCGGCGGCAGCTGCCAAGCGTAGAGCTTCGGCGATGCCGGCCTGCAAGCTGGAGCTGGTGCTCAGCGATTCGAGCGGCGTGCCATCGGTCACCAAGATGCGGGCGAGCTCGGCGCCGATGCCGGTCAACAGCGTGCGGACACCGACCAGGCCCAAGGCGCGCGCTGTCTTGCCCAGCGCCAGCGCCAGCCCGCGATCGGGCGACTGCACACCGGTCAGGTCCAGCAGCACCACCCGGGCTCGACGCTGCACCGCACCTTCTAGCACCGCAGAGCTGAGCTGTTCGATGCGCTGCGCGTCCATCACGCCAATCAGCGGCAGCACCAGGATTTGGTCGGTGATCGGCAAGATGGGGGTCGACAGCTCGGCGATGCGGGCTGCCTGCGCCTGCACGACGGACTCATATAGTGCGGCGCGCTGCTGCTCGCTGCTCTCGCGCTCCTTGAGCTCCACTCGCAAGAGCTCATTTACCCGTGCAAGCTCGATGGTGCGCTCGCTGACGCGCTCTTCCAGCTGTCGGCGCTCGGCCTGCAGTGTTTCCCGTAGCGTCGCGGCGCGCAGCGTGACCGCTGCTAGCTCGACCAGGCTCTGCAGCGACAGCAGCAGCGGCTCGCCGGGCTGGATGCGGTGGTGATGCGAGGCCTTGCGGCGCGAGCTCCCCGCCACCAAGAAGCCGAGCAGCTTGCCGCTGGTCTCATCGCGCAGCGGCAACAGCGCGTACTCATCAAGCAGGAAGCGCTGCGCGATGGGATCAGCACTGCCCATCGTCCCATCGAGCGCGCTGGCCTCCTGTAGCGTACGGAGGCTGGGCTGCTCGCTCTGCTGCAGGGCGAGCAGCAGCGGCTCCGCAAGCGACAGCGCCAGGGCGCCGATCGCCTGCTCCTCCTCGGGATCGAAGTAGCCATCGGCAGCGACCGTGCGAAACTCTTCACCGACCCGCAGCAGGACCGCGCAGCGCTCGAGGTTGACGGTGTACAGCGCGAACTGGACGAGGGCGGCCGCGATCTCGTGCTGAGCGATGCCGCGGTTGAAGCGCTTGCCAAGCTCGGACAGCTGACGATAGGCCGCGGACCGGCGCTCCAGCGCGGCATTGTCGCGCGCCAGGTTGGACTCGACCCGCAGCAGCCGCAGGACCTCCTCGCGAAGCTGCTGGTTTTCGCGCTGCAGCACGGCGAGCTCCTCTGGCTTGGGCAGCGGGCTCGCGCCCGGAGCAGCGGCGTTCGGATCGGACTGTGGTTTGGGCTCGCGTTCCATCGTCGGCAGCGGGGCGCAGGTAGCGCTATAGCAGGGCCACGACCACGGCAGTGTAGTTGTGGAACATGTTCTCGCTGCCAATCGGTGCAATCTCGCCACCGACGTAGGCGCCGAACCAAGGCACGGACTGTGCGACCGCGGTCTGCACGCGCTGCAGCAGATCTGCGCGCACCTGATCGCGGATGAACAGCTTGCCGCGGCCGGTGCACTCAAAGTGCAGTAGCAGCTTCGGCTGCCGCTCGCCCAGGCGAGCCCGCAGGCTAGCCGCCATGCGCGAGGCGTCGGCGGCCATGCGCTCGCTGTCGCGCCGCGCCAGATGGATGCGGGTGCCGGGCGTTACTTCGGTCTGGATGGTGATGCTGCCGGCCGCCGGATCGCGTCCGACCATGTAGCGAATACACAGCCGGTCATAGTCGCTGCGCACCGCCTCGGGCACTTCCAGGCCTAGACACAGGTTGCCGACCGCGCTTAGCCAGTTGGCTTCTTCCTCGGCGGTGATGAAGCTGCGGATGACGTCCAAGGTCGGCTTGCCGTCGAGCTCCAGCAGCACGTTGCCCTGCGCGCGGGTGACCTGCTGCGCCATGCCGATCGGCATGCAGCCGTGCGTGGCCATCGCGATGACCTCCTGCGCGCCGCGGATCAGGGTGCAGACAGCTCCAGTTTCGTAGACCGTATCGCCATGCAGCTGAAAGGTTCGTGTGCTGCTGACGTCGTTGTTGGCGCCGCCGCCCAAAAAAGGAATGAAGCGCTCGGTGGCCAGCTCGGCGTCCATTCCTTTTTTGATCGCCGAGTAGTTCAGGGTGAAGGCATCGGCATAAAACAGAATCGCCGAGGCATCGTCCGACACGTGCGGGCGCAGGGCTGCTCCGAGCGCCCGCCCAGCGGCCTCAGCGTCCTCGGTGATGTTGGCCACGCTGGCGGTGTGGAACTTCAGCTCATCGGAGGCGATGACCAGCACCTCGACGCAGTAGCTCGACTCATCGGCGAAGCCGCGGCTGATGCAGCCCGAGACCGAGCAGCCAATCAGCTCGGCTCCCGCGGTCTCGGCTCGCAGCGTCTTGAGCAGGAGGTGCGGGTCGTGGCCGATGTTGGCGTAGACCAAGACTAGATCGGCCTTGGCCGTGCCGGCGGCTGCCAGGGCCTGCTTGGCCGCCTCTTGCGCCGCGAGGCGTGTGTTCCGATGAGTGCTGGTTCCGACTCCGACAAAGGTCGCCATGGATTCCCCCCCCAGTCGTCATGTCCGATGGCAGCGACGAGCATAGACACCTTATCACAGTTCTTTCCCGAACTTTCCACTAGCTGGCCACCGGCAGGCAGACTAGCTTGCGCCATGGCCGCGCTCTGCACTCCGATCACTCTGTCTGGGCAGCACGTGACGCTGCTGCCGCTGTCGATGGCCCATCACGACGACCTGCTTGAGGCGACGCAGGACGGCGCGCTGTGGACCCTGTGGTACACCTCGGTGCCGTCGCCAGAGCAGCTAGCTGGCGAGATCGCACGCCGGCTTGAGCTGCAGCAAAAGGGAAGCATGCTGCCCTTTTCGGTGTGGCACCGCGGGCTGGGCAAGGTGGTGGGCATGACCACCTATATGAACATCGACGCCAGCAACCGGCGCCTTGAGATCGGCTCGACGTGGTATCGCCAAGCGGTGCAGCGTACGGCGGTCAATACCGAGTGCAAGCTACTCCTCCTGCGCCACGCCTTCGAGACGCTGGGCTGCATCGCCGTGGAGCTTCGCACGCACGTGCACAACCGACAGAGCCGGGCCGGCATCGAGCGACTGGGGGCCAAGCTCGACGGCATTCTGCGCAATCATCAGCTGAACCTGCACCCAGCCGCCGAGGGCAGCTACCGCGACACCTGCGTGTACAGCATCCTGCCCGGCGAGTGGCCAGCCGTGCGCGCCAACCTGCTGCATCGCCTGCGGTCGAGGTCCGAGCCGTGAGCGGCCCGCCTGGCCTGTCGCGTCGTCGCCTGACCGCTGGGCTGCTCGGCAGCGTCGGGGCGAGCGTGGCCCAGCCAGCTGCATCCAGCACCGCCAAGCCCGCCCCGGCGGCCGGCGAGCGCCTAGAGACCCTGAGCTGGGCCGAGGCCGAGGCGGTGCTGCGCGATGGCCGGGTGGCGGTGGTGCCGATCGGCGCGCGCTGCAAAGAGCACGGCCTGCACCTGCCGCTAAACACCGACTGGCTGATGGCGGAATATCTGGCGGAGCGGCTGGTGCGCGAGTGCGCGATTGTGCTGTTGCCCACGATTCCCTATGGCTACTATCCCACCTTTGTCGAATACCCCGGATCGGTGAATATTCGGCTGGAGGCATTCCACGATACCATCGAGGATATCGCGCAGTCTCTGGCGCGGCATGGCGTACGGCGGATTTATTTCTTAAATACCGGGATCAGCACCAACTGGGCGCTGGAGCCGGCCCGGCTGCGGCTGGCGGCGGCGGGCATCGTCATCGAGTACACCGACCTGCTGACCGCGACCGCCCAGGTCGAAGCCCGCTTGCGCCAGCAGAGCGCCGGCACCCACGCCGACGAGCTAGAGACCTCGCTGCTTCTGCACATGGCGCCCGCGGTCGTCCATATGGAGCGGGCGCGTCCTGACATACATCCCGAGCGCGGCCCCGGCCCCCTGTCGCGCAACCCGCAGACCCAGACCGGCGTCTATTCACCCACCGGTGCCTGGGGCGATCCGACCCTGGCCACGCGAAAAAAGGGCGAGATATTAACCGAGGCGCTCATAGCGCATATCAAACAATTCCTGTTGAAATTTGCCAATAACCAGTACCAAATAGTCCCGCCACGCGAACGATATTTAATAAAAAGATAGATGCCCCCCGATCCTTGTGAGGCCAAGAAGGATGTGCCTTCCCCTTTGGTGCCAGAAGGACCACAGGCCAGAGTTAAGGCGCAAAAGGCAAGAGGAAAATGAAGATAAGAATCAAAATAAGAAACTGCAGCAATCGAAAAATGTCAATTACCAAGGAGCCGGAGGCTGTTGAGGGATATGTTGATAAACGTGAAGAAATCGAGGTTGAAACGAACGAGCAAGAAGATAATATCTCTATCGATGTTGGGGAAAACGAAGACGGCACGATTTATGTGCAGATATGGGATGCATTGGGAACGCGATATGTAATCCTCAAGGATGGAGAAAACATGTTTAAGGATTATATGTAAATAGGTTCTAGTGTCGCCTTGAATCCTATGAAAGCAGCCACCATGCCCGCACACCCGCCAAGACTGAACCTGATCGTTCTCCGCTCAACCGATATCGAACGGGCCGCGACGTTTTACCGGATGCTCGGTCTGGGCTTCATTCAGCACCGCCATGGCACCGGACCGGAACACCTTTCAGCCGAGGTCGACGGCGTGGTGTTCGAGCTGTATCCGACTGCTGAAGATCAGCCAGCCTGCCCATCCGTCCGAGTCGGGTTCAAGGTGGACGATGTCGATGCCCTGCTGCCATCCCTTGTGCAGGTGGGGGCGGTCGTCGTTTCCCCGCCTCGCGACGGCGAGTGGGGGCGCCGGGCGGTAGTTCGCGATCTGGATGGGCATACCGTGGAGCTGCTGACGACGCTGCGCGCCTCCTGAGCCGCAAGCCGAGGCGCGGCTAGCTGGGATCGGCGCGGCGGGCGGCGGAGCGGAAGATGCCCCTGGCCATGAGGCTGGGCTCGGCTTCGGCGCGGGCTTGGTAGATGCGCTGGCAGGCTTGTCGTACGGCGGGGTCCTGCGGCGCGCTGCGGAAGGCGAGCTCGATCAGGTGGGCGGCGAGCGCCAGCTTGCCTTCGCTCAGGCGGGTCAGGGCGCGCTGGCGCAGGATATCGACGCCGCCGGCTAGCTCGGAAAGCTCGGCGGCCAGCTCGGCTTCGGGCGCTGGCTTGAGCTGAGCGGGGTTGCCATCCCACCAGCCGGCATAGAGGCGATAGAGGTTGCGGACGATAAACATCGGATCGTCGTAGGTGGCGCGCAGGTAGGGACGGCTGAGCAGCTCGGCGGGGGCGCGCACGCTGTGCAGGATCTCATCGAGCGGGGCGCCTTGGTTGAGCAGCGCCAAGGTCTGCTCGACGAGGGTCTCAAGCAGACTGGCGGTCTCGTCGAGGGCTTGACGGACGCGGCTGTGACCGCAGATCGGCGGACCATGGCCAGGCAACAGGAGCTCGGCATCGAGCTTGGCCATCTTGCGCAGAGCCTGGGCCCAGTCGCGCGGATAGCGCTGCACCTTCTGCGGGTTGCCGCAGTTGGGCGAGGCCCAGATGAACAGATCGCCGGTGTAAAGAGTCCGCGAAGCGGGCACCCAGGCCCACAGATGGTCGTCGGTCTCGCCGCGATCGTGATGCAAGAGGATCTGCACATCGCCGAGCGTCAGGGCCAAGTCGCCGTCGAGCAGCTGATCGGGATAGCGAAAGTCCTGCGGGAAGAACGGCACCGGCAAGCCGAACTGACGCGCGTTGATGATGCCGTTATAGCCCCCGGTCAGGCGATAGCGATCGAAGCGATCGCGGCAGGCGCGGTGGGCAATGACGTGCACGCGCCGGCCCGCCGCCGTCGCCTCGGCCTCGAACGGCGCCAGGCCAAAGACGTGGTCGACGTGGCCATGCGTGTACACCGCGGTGTGCAGGGGGCTCGGCGTCCAGGCGCGCACCGCGGCGTGCATCGAGTGGGCGTGGAACATGCTGGAGGTATCGATCAGCACCAAGCCCTCGCCGGTATCCAGCGCCAGCGCATTGGCGAAGGCGGCCACAAAGGCGGTCTTGGGCAGAAGCTCGACGAGCCCCACCTCGGTGCTCAGTGGGCTCACGAAGGTCTCGGTCAGCTCACCGCGCCATGCGCGCTCAGCCCAGCTTAGGATCTCGCTCATCAGGTCCTCCGCAGTCGCGTTCGCTCTATCCTCGCCGATCGCGCCGCGGCCAAGTCGGGCGAAGTGGCGAGCGCGAAGAACGATAGTGATTACGCGGCCTTGTTTGTTACACTGCCGTCGCCATGTCGAAGTTTATCGTTGAGCACAAACGTACACATTACTGTGGTGAGCTGCGCGCGAGCCACGTGGGGCAGCAGGTGGTCCTGTTCGGCTGGGTGGCTGGCCGTCGCGATCTTGGGGGGCGCATCTTCATCGACCTCCGCGATCGCAGTGGTCTGTCGCAGGTCGTCTTCGGGCCCGATATCGATCGTCGCCTGGCGGCGAGTGGCGGGGCCGGCGCGCATGCCGCGGCGGACGCCCTGCGCAGCGAGTTCTGCATCGCCATCCGCGGTCAGGTCGTGCTGCGCACCGCCTCGGGCGGACAGCCGAATGCCAAGCTGGCGACCGGCGAGATCGAAGTCGAAGCCTCCGAGCTGCAGATCTTTTCGCGGGCTGACACGCCGCCCTTCCAACTCGACGACGACGTCGATACGCGTGAAGAGATCCGCCTGAAGTATCGCTACCTCGACCTGCGTCGCCCGGTGCTGCAGCGGAACTTTCAGCTGCGCAGCAAGCTGTACCGCGTGACGCGCGACTACTTCCACCAGAACAGCTTCCTCGAGCTAGAGACGCCGTTTATGGTCAAGTACACGCCGGGTGGGGCGCGCAACTTCCTGGTGCCGTCGCGCTTAAACCCCGGCAAGTTCTACGCCCTGGCCGAGTCACCGCAGATCTTCAAGCAGCTGTTCATGGTCGCGGGCATGGATCGCTACTTCCAGATCGTGCGCTGC
>CAZVMD010000315.1:0-8748 GCA_964628555.1 uncultured Myxococcales bacterium
GCTGAAACAGGCGAGGCAGGGGCGATTTAAGCAGGCTTGGCATCGGCAGGGCAGCGCGACGGGGGGCGCTGGCCAGGGCAGGCTATGACGGCGCGGCGAGCGTGGCTAGCCGTTTGCGCTGCGCCGTCGGGCCGAGCGCAGGGCGAGGAGGGCGCTGGCGCCGAGCAGGAGGCCGAGCGAGGTCGCGGTGCTGCTGCCCACCCCGCGGGCCGCCACGCCGGTCAGCGAGCAGCCACCGAGGCCGAGCGCGCGGCGGATCGCATCGCTGTTGTCGACGACGATCTCGGGCTCGCCGGTCTCGCGCAGGATCTGGATCTGCTCGCTATACGGCGCGTCCAGCGGCGGATACTGGCCGCCGTTGACCTGATCGATGGAAAACGAGCGGCGCAGCCCCGAGGGCAGCTCCAGCGTCGCGGAGCTATAGCGCTGCTGCGAGAAGAAGCCACCACAGTGATAGGTCAGCGTGGCGGTGTGCTCGTTGGGATAGGGCGGCAGGCCGGGGTTGTAGCTGAACACCGGATCGCTGTTCATGTCCTCCGGCGACAGCGTGGTGTAAAGCCGCGTCATCGTCGAGTGCTGGTTGAACAGTGCGCCGGCCTCCAGCGTCGGGTCGGCGATCTTCAGCTTCAGATCGTTGGCCAGCATCGGCGCCTTGGTCGGAAACTCGGCCAGCGCAGTGGCGATGTCGGGGAACATCTCGGGGCGCTGCAGGAACGAGCGGATCTGCTGGTAGTAGTTGGTCAGCGTCACGCCCTGCTGGCTGAGCGCGGCGGGCAGCGGCAGCGCGCGCGACAGCAGGCTGGTTAGCTGGCTGTTGACCACGAACATGGTCAGCGTCTTTTCGACGAAGCTCACCGGATCGGTGGTGGTCGCCAGCGTCGGCAGCGCGCTAAAGCGGCCGGGGCGATCGAGGACCCCGCGCATCACCTGGGGCGAGCCGGCGTACTCGGTGACGAAGGCGTGCTTGCCATCGGCCTCGCCGACCGCCTTGATGATGACGTCGTTGTAGTTGCGACCGGCCGTCAGCCAGTCGATCTGCGCGTCGTTGACGACGGTGTGATAGTAGTTGCGCGGGATGGCGCGACCGGCTCCCAGCATCCACACCTGCACCCCCATGTTCGGCGTCGCCGCCACCGAGGTCAGGATGATCGGGATCATCGGCAGGTCAGACTTGTAGCGCAGCACCACCGGCTGCAGGTCGCCCGCATCGAGGCCCGCCTTCAGCTTCAGGGCCAGGAAGTAGGCGCCGGGACGGATATACGGGTTTACCGCCGCCTCGGTGCCGGTCGGGACAAAGTACTTATTGTCCTTCAGCCAGTTGAACATCAGGTCTTTGCTGTCGGCCCGCAGCACGGCGTACTCGTACGGGCCGATGCTGTCCTTGATCACCAGCGGCGATGGGGCCTGCGGCGGGGCTGCCTCGGGGGCGCCGGAGGTGGCATCGGCGGCGCCAAACGCCGCGTTGGTGCCGCCGCGCGACAGGCCGCTGCCGCACTGCTCGTAGACGCGGTTTAGGCGGTACTTGGGCTGGGTGGTGCTGATGAGCTGGGTGAAGAGCTCATCGACGCCGAGATCGATGCCCTCTTTGCCGGTGCGATCGGTTGGCACCGCGGGCAGCGGCAGCAGCCAGCCAAAGTCGCCGGGCTTGCCCTGGTACTGGATCTGGATGTGCGCCGTGACCTCGCCGTTCTGGTGCGCAAACAGGATGCGCTCGCCGGCCTGCACGATCGGCACCGACGGATCCGGCGGCGCGAAGCAGCCACAGGCGGCGGCCTCGGGCGGGGTGGACAGGCCCAGGGCCCAGCCCGAGACGGCCAGGCCAGCGGTCAGGGCCAAAAGGCGCGTCGAGCGCGAGGCAAGCAGGGCAGAGCGACGGGGCGGAACGGGCGACAGCGGTGACATGGAGCACTCCTTAATGCAGCTACGCAGGGGGCGATGGGGCGAATCTAAGCAGGGCACGTGCCAGCCTCCCAGCCGTCGGTGCAACGGCCAGGAGAGGGGGGCCAGCGAGGGAGGACGAGGGCAGGGCAGGGGGACGAGCGGCGAAACTCTGAGGCCAGGCTCAGTTTTTTGAGGGGGCGCTGCGCCGCGCTGCCGCCTTGGCTCGCGCTTCCAGCAGCCGGTCGGCCAGCATCGAGCCGAGCAGCAGGGCCATGCCGACGCCGATGAGCAGCCGGTTGTCTCCGGCGTACTCGCCGATGAGCAGCAGCGTGCAGCCCAGGCCGGTTAAGGCCAGCGTGTGATAGCGCCGTGTGACGCGGGCTCGCCACAGCCCAGCCCCCAGCGCCAGCGCCACCGCCAGGCTGACCAGGAGCGCATGCTGCTGCGCGCTTAGCGCCACCCCGACGCCGACCCCGAGCGCCGACAGGATCGTCGCATAGGCCGACAGGCAGACCGGGCACAGGGCGCAGGCCAGGATGGGGGCCAGGCTCGACAGCCAGCCGACGTGACCGACTGCGGCGCTGCCGCCGGCTCCCTGGGCTTGCGCCAGGCGGTGTCCAGCGCAGTCGCAGGCGTGCGCGTCCCCGGACCCAGAGCTTGCCTGAGCGGCACCTGTCCCGTGGGCTGCGGCCGGCGAGGCATGACGGTGATGACTCATCCTTGATTGGCTACCAAATTCCTGTCGCGTCCGCTACTGCCTCGCTGTGCGTCGCTACTTGCCGACGACGCGGCGCATGCTTCGGCTGCCCCGCCGATTGACTTCGGTGGGCGACTTGGCGAGAAATAGGCGCACTTTGGAGGAGCCTGCGTGTCGCGTATTGCCCTGATGCCCGAAGAGCTCGCTAACCAGATCGCCGCCGGCGAGGTCGTCGAGCGCCCGGCCTCGGTGGTCAAAGAGCTGGTCGAGAACTCGCTGGATGCCGGCGCCAACCGCATCGACGTCGATATCGAAGGCGGCGGCCTAGCGCTGGTCCGGGTCACCGACGATGGCTCGGGCATGAGTCCGGGCGACGCCGAGCTGTGCCTGCTGCGTCACGCCACCTCGAAGCTGCGCTCGGCCGATGACCTGTTTCATCTGGAGACCATGGGCTTTCGCGGCGAGGCCCTGGCCTCGATTGCCTCAGTGTCGCGGCTGTCGCTGACCACCCGCAGCCAGGATGCGCTGGCCGCCTATCGCATCCTCATCGAGGGTGGGCAGAAGCAGAGCCCGAGCCGCGAGATCGGCGGCGCCGTCGGCACCCAGTTCGAGGTGCGCGACCTGTTTTACAACGTGCCGGCTCGGCTCAAGTTCATGAAGAGCGAGAGCACCGAGACCAGCCACATCGCCGAGACCCTGCTGCGCCTGGCTCTGGCCTTTCCGGGGGTCCACTTTCGGCTGCGCCAAAAAGAGAAGATCACCCTCGATCTGCCGCCGCATAAGAGCGCGCTTGAGCGCTCGCGGTCGGCGCTTTCGGCGCGTGGCAAGGTGGTCGGCCCGCCGCTGCTCTACGAAGGTCAGGCCGCGGTCAGCGGCATGGCGGTCGAGGCTCACGTCGGGGCGCCGAGCGACAGCACCTCGACGCCGCGCAACGTCTTTTTGCTCGTCAATCGCCGCTTCGTGCGCGACCGCTCGCTGCTGCACGCGGCGCTGTCGGGCTACGGTGAGCTGCTGGAAAAAGGGCGCTATCCGCTGCTCGTGCTGCACCTGACCCTGGACCCGGCGAGCGTCGATGTGAACGTCCATCCGCAGAAGCTGGAAGTGCGGCTGGTGCAGGCCGATGCGGTGTACAGCCTGGTGCGCGAAGCGACGCGCAGCGTCTGCGCCAAGGCGCCCTGGCTGCGCGGCGTCAAGAGCGCCGAGGGAGCGCTGCCGCTTGCGGCGGCCGCTGGCGAGCGCGTCTACACCGTCGGTGCGACCACGCCGATCCTGGCCGAGTCGCGTCCTGCCTATGGCGCTGCTGCGTCGTCGGCGGCGCATGGCGGCTCGCCGGCTGCCCCGGCTGCGTCCAGCCGGCCGCGCGTGGCGGAACATCAGCTCCCCCTTACGGCCTTCGCCCCGTCGAGCGGCTTGGCTGAGCATCGGGCTCGCCTGCGGCAAGCGGTGCAGCTCTACGCCCCGGGCAGCGACGCCGAGGCCACCCCAGCACCGGCGCCAAGCGAGAGTGAGCCCGGCTCAGCTTCTGACGCCGTCAGCGAGGGCGAGCCGGCTGACCCGGCCCAGCTGGGCCCGTTCCCGCCCCGGCGACACGAGACGAGTGCCGCCGTCGCTGCGCTGCGTCCCGCGGCCGCTGCGGATGAGCAACCGGAGCAGGCTATGGATCGGGCCTCACCGCCGCTCGCTGGCCGCGAGGGCGGCCTGCCGTTCCTGCAGCTTGCCGAGGCCAGCTACCTCGGTCAGCTCTATCGCACCTACCTTTTGTGCGAGCAGGGCGACGAGCTCTTGCTGATCGATCAGCATGCCGCGCATGAGCGGGTGGTCTTCGAGCGGCTGCGGGCGGCCCATCGCCAGGCCCCGCTGTCGTCGCAGCGCCTGCTGTTTCCGGTCAGCCTGGAGTTTGACGCCCGCCGGGTGGCGCTGATCGGCGAGTGCGAGCGCGAGCTTAGCAACCTGGGCTTTGAGCTGCAGCCGTTTGGCGGTCGCAGCTTCGCCCTGCTGGCGGCCCCGGATCTTGGCAGCTATGGCCGGGGGGCTGGCAGCCTGCGCGATCCCGAGGCGCTCCTGCGTCAGGTGCTCGACGATCTGGAAGAGCACGGTCGCAGCGAGACGCTGGCCGCCCGCACCGATCTGTTGCTCGCCACCATGGCCTGCCACTCGGCGGTCCGGGCCGGCGATGTCCTCGACGAGGCCAAGGTCCGCGGCCTGCTGTCAGCGATGGACGAGGTCCACTACAGCCCCTACTGCCCGCACGGTCGGCCGGTCCTGGTCCGCTTGCCGCGGGCCGAGCTTGAGCGACGCTTCGGTCGCGCCTAGGCCGACTGTAGGCGCAGGTGGCAGAGTCAGCGTCGAGTCAGCGTCGGCAACCGCGCTGCTCGGGCAGCCGATAACTCCGGGCCACCGCTGCGTCGCTGCCCTGGCTGTGCGAGGCGGATTCGGGTGGCGGAGGGCATGCGATGCAGCAGCAAGTCGAACGCGATCCCGACCACTTGCACCGTTCCCCCTGGGATGCCGAGGTCGAGCGTCGGCGCAAGCCAGCCGACAGTGCGCACCCGGTGCAGCCAACGCCGGCGGCCGGGCTGCATGGGGCGGGTGGCCCGCTGACCAAAGACCTCGAGCGCTCGCTGTCGCAGATGTTCGGCCCTGGCCTGCCTGCCGCGGCCCCGACTGATGCAGCGTCTGAGGCGGCCCAGCCGAAGGTGCCCGGGCTCTATCCCGGCGTCGAGGATCTGACCGCGACCTACGGCGGCCTGGCGCATGGCAAGCGCGACACCACCCAGGGCGTCGTCCTGCACCGCACCGAGAACAGCTCGGCGCAGAGCACGCTCGATACCTATCGCCAGCGCATCAAGAAAGGCAGCAGCATCGCCGCGCAGTACCTCATCGATGAAAACGGCAAGCCGATGCTGGTCACGCCCTCCGATGGCCTGGTGTCACACGCCGCGGGCTGGAATGCCTCGACGGTCGGCATCGAGGTCGTGGGGCCGGGGGTGCATCTGGATCCACAGGGCAAAAAGACCCCGATCCGCAAGCAGTTCGAAGACCTGAACCTGTCGCCGGAGTTCAAAGAGCGCCTGCTCGGCTACGACGACAAGGCGCTGGCCGGCATCAGCAAGGCCAACGACAACACGATCTATGAGGACATCTCGGGGGCGCAGAAGCGCTCGGTGTGGAACCTGACGCAGAGCCTGGCGGCCGAGCATCACCTTGACATCACCTCGCTGTCATCGCACGGCAAGGGCGACACCAACCCCAACAGCTACACCAAAGCGACGCTGCCGCACTTTAGCGCGCACGAGCACATCAATCCCAAGTCGATCGGCGAGGGCGAGCCGATCGTCGAGTTTCTGCGGGCGCGGCAGCAGTACCCCGGGCTGGTCGACAACGCTGAGGCCAAGCTGCACGCGCTGCAGGCCCAGGGCGCGAGCCCGGCCGAGATCGAGAAGCAAGCGGCGCTGGTCAGCCGCGAGCGGGCGACGCTGGATGCGCTGGGCCGCGACAACACCGAAGCCGAGCGGACTGCGCTCAAGGCCGAGCAGGACGCCAAAAAGCCCGGCGAGGCCAGCCAGCGCGAAGCGCGTCGCAGCGACTTCTACGACCACTTCTACGAGCGCATCGCCGCGCTCAAGCCCCCGCCGGAAAAGAAGCCCTAAAGCGCGGCTGGCGCTGTCTGCTTACTGCGCCTTGCCGGCCGGCTTCTCGCCGGGTCGCAGCGGCCGCGGCTTGGCGCTGATGCCAAGCTCTTTGACCGCCGAGGTGATGACCTGCGACAGGTTCACACCGCCCCGGCTGGCGTTGGCCAAGTCCTGCGCGGGGCGCACCGCGCCGGGCTTGCCTTCTTGAGTGCCGCTACCCAGCGGTCCACCCCAGATGCCGTAGCGGGGATTGCTGCACTTTACTGGCTGCTCCCAGTAGTGGCGGATGATGTAGCGGCCCTGGAAGTTGCTGACGCCGCCGGCCTGCACCTGCGCGCCGTTGTCGCCCAAGCCCCCGTCCCAGTTCGCGCGTCCGCCCATCACCGGCTTGGCCTCGCGGAAGACCAGGTCGTCGGACAGCGTGGCCTTGTCGTAGCGGGTGTGCAGTCGGGTCAGCACATAGCTCGGGGCAGCGCCGAAGAACGGCCCTCCTGCTCGTCCGGGCGACATCGGCCCTCCCCCGGCGGCGGCGGCTTTGGCCAGGCTGTCATCGCCCAGCGTGAAGATGTCGCTGGCCGATAGCGGCGGCGTCGGACAGGGATCGCAGGAGGTGGTCTGCCACGCGTACTCCGTGACCACCGCGCGTCCGCCCGCTCGTCGCAGCGTGTCGTCGAACAGCGTGGCGTAAAAGGCCGGGAACGAGTCGCGGACGCTGTTCGCCACTTCGATGTTGGTGGGGATAAAGACGTTGGGATAGTTGGCGAGCTCGAAGCGCTTCTCGGGGTGCAGGATGTAGACGATCAGGTCCTGCTGACCGTCGGCATTGAGCAGACCCAGGCGCACCGGCAGGCGCAGCTCGGCCGAGTCGTAGTCAAAGCGCAGCGGCGACAGAACGACAAAGCCATGGCTGTCGCGCTTGACCTTTTTGATATCGACCTTGGCGACAAAGAACTTCTGCTGGTCGCGCACATACGGGGCCAGCGCCGCCGCGGCGCCGTTTGGAATCTTGTACTTGTTGAGGTGCAGCCACTTCTCAAGGCCGGTCGATTCCTGTGCCGACAGGACGAGGATCTGATACTCGCCCACCTCGAACTGCGCCTCGATGCGCACGCCCAGCCCGCCTTGGGGCCCACCGCCGCCGCGTCGCTCCATCATCGGCGCGCCGCTGGCGATGGCCATCTTGTCGTACTCGATGATCGGCTGACAGGGATCCTGCTCCCAGTACTCGACCAGGCGCGGTGCGCTCAGCTGATCGATGCGCGAAAACACATTCGGATCGAGGGTCTTGACGTGCTCTTTCTTCAGCACGACCGGCACCGGCACCACCATCGCGAAGTCTTCCGGCGGACCCTTGTAGTTGTTCGACATGGTCAGCCAGGTGTGGCTGCCCTTGCGCAGAAGCGCGACCTGCGAGGCGTTGTTGCTCAGCGCTGCGTCTGCGCCCGAGACGAAGAAGCCACAGAAGGCCTGCACCGAAGGCGAGCTGGCGGTGGCCGTGACAAGGGCGAGGGCAGCCAGGCTGCGCGCCAGGGTCTGGGAATGCGACATGCGTGTCCTCCGAAAAAGGGAAGGGGTCGGGTCTGGTCGTTACTCGCGCGGTCGCTTGGGGCGTGACGCGGCGGGGGGCGGCGGCGGGACGGCGGCGGGCTCGCTGTCTGCGGCGGGGCTGCCGAAGCGCTGGCCGAGCCCAGCCAAAAGATCGACCCCGGTCGCGGCGCGCACCTGCTCGTTGGCGACCACCACCGCCGGGCCGAAGCCGCCCGCGCCCCCACTGCCCGTCGCCATGGGCAGGACGGTGAGGCGATCGACTTTGATCGCCTTCATGGTGCCAGTCAGCTGCTCGAACACCGGCAGCAGCTTCTGCAGCAGCAGCGACTCTCGGGCATTGCGACCGCCCGCGGTATAGGCCTGGGCCAGGCTGGTCAGCGCCGAGGCTGCCGCGCGACCCTGGGCAGTGATCGAAGCCGCCTGCGCCTTGGCATCCGCCTCAGCCTTGCTCTTGCGCGCTTGGGCCGGCGCCACCACATCGGCCTGCAGCTTGCGACGCACCTGCTCGGTGCGCGCTTCCCACTGCAAGAGCAGCGCCTTGGCTTCCGCCACCTGCGCCAGCACCTGGCCGCGCACCTCGCTGATCTCGGCCTCGCGACGGGTGCGGGCTTCGACGATGCGGCGCTCGTTCTCTTTCTGCGAGACCTGCATATCGGTCTCGATCTTGGCTAGCTCGGCCTGCATCTGGTTGCGCGCCTTCTGCACGTGCGCGCTGGCCGAGGCCTTCACTTCGGCGATCTTGGCGTTCTTGGTAACCGTCGCCGTGCGCACGCGACCGACCGAGCCCAGGTAGCCCACGTCGTCGCTGATGTTCTGGATCTGCAGGTTGTCGAGCACCAGGCCCAGGCGCTGCAGATCCTTGTCGGCTTCTTCGATCAGCTTCTGCTGGAAGATGACCTTCTGCTGGTTGATCTCTTCCGGCGACAGCTCAGCGATGACGCCGCGCAGGTTGCCTTCCAGGGTGTCTTTGGCGACGCGCATGATGCCTTC
>CAZVMD010000316.1:0-8580 GCA_964628555.1 uncultured Myxococcales bacterium
ATAAATGACTTGTCATGTATTGTCAAACGGCTTTGTCTCGACTACTGGAAGGGCGGTAAGGATTCGCGATCATGGCTCCGCCCCCTCTTCCACCAAGCCCGCCAAGCCCTGCTCGGCCTGAACCCGCGCCCGCTTTGCCGGCTCGCGCGCAGGTGGCCCTGGCGACCTCGTATGCCTCGCCGGCCCGCGATGCCGATGGCTACTTGGATGTCGCTCTGCGGCTGGGCGCCCAGACCCTGATCCTCGTGCCCAGTGACGCCATCCCGGCCGATCTCAGCACGCTGGTCTTGGCGCTTGGGCGCCGCCGCCAGGAGCTGCGAGTGCGCGCGGTCGAGGCGCAGCTAGGGGCGCTGCACCTCGGCCAGCCTGCGGCCTGGCACACCCGTCCCTGTGCCCTCGATCGGCAGGAGGCGCAGGCCGCGGTGGCGGTGACCCGAGCAGCCATGGATCTGGCGGTGCAGCTCGGTGCGGAAGAGGTCATCGTGTCGCTGGGCAGCGTCGGCGAGCGCGGCGATGGCGGCGAGCGGCTGTGGCAGGCGCTGTTCGGCAAGCTGCGGCGCGGCGTGCTGCTGTACGACGACAGTGCAGCGCAGGAGCTGCGCGGACTGCGCGCCGCACTGGCCGGACGTCACCTTGATGCAGCGCTGCGCAGCGTCGAGCAGATGCTGGAAGATGCCACGCGGCGCGGCCGCCGGCTGGTGCTGCGCAGTCCCGCCCGCGGCCTAGAGCTACCCGCGGCCTATGAGCTCGCCGCCATTCGCAGCACCTTTGCCGGCGCGCCGCTGACCTCGCTGCTGGACCTGCCGGCCGCCCATCTCTGCTCGATGCTGCGCCTGCTCTCGCTGCGCGAGACCGTGCTCAGCTTCACCGCCGGCGCCGCAACGGCTGGCGATGGCGAAAGCGCCGTGCCCGCCCTGGCCAACCTCGCCGATGCCTGTGGCCCCGTCGCCGGCCTGCCCCCCGGCACTGGCGAGGCGCAGCCCGAGCGGATCGCCCGTGCCCTGCCAGCACCTACCGAGCGCCTGTTTGTGCCGGCCATGCAGCTCTCGCTCCGCACTGTGGCCGAAGGTCTGCGCGCGGTCGCAGCGCTCTGAGGCGGCGTCCCGACTTCCGCTGGCTTAGCTCTCGTCGTTTTCAGCCGAGCGATCGCCGTTGCCGGTTGCCGCACCAACTGGCAGAGATCCGCTGCGCTCGGGCGCCCGGCCGCTGCTGCGATCACTGCCCCGGTCTAGCGTGCGATACAGCGTGCGGCGATCGATGCCGAGGATCTCGGCGGCGCGCTTCTTGTTGCCGCCCTCCTGCTGCAGGATCAGCGTCACATAGCGCTGCTCTAGCTCGGCCAGCGTGGGGCGATCTTCGATCAGCGCCATCGCCCCGCTGGCGACCGGCGAGGACCCGACCAGGCGCTCGCTCTCGCCGCGAATTTCGCGCGGCAGATCCGAGGGCAGGATGATGCCGCCTTTGGCCAGCGCCAGCGCCCGCTCGATGACGTTTTCGAGCTCGCGCACGTTGCCCGGCCAGCCGTAGTGTGACAAATGCTGCATCGCTTCATCGGCGATCCCAGCCTCGCTGCGCCCTTCGCGCTGGGCGTACTTGTGCAGGAAGTGATCGACCAAAAGCGCGATGTCCTCGCGGCGCTCGCGCAGCGGCGGCAGATGAATGGTCACGACGTTGATGCGGAAGTACAGATCCTCGCGGAAGCGACCGCTGCGGACTTCTTCTTCCAGGTCGCGGTTGGTCGCCGCCACGACGCGAACATCGACGCGGATCGGCTCGCTGCCCCCGACCCGACGGATCTCGCCCTCCTGCAGGACGCGCAGCAGCTGAGCCTGCATCTTGGGGTTGATGTCGCCGATCTCGTCGAGAAACAGCGTGCCGCCGCCGGCCTCTTCGAACAGGCCGCGCTTGCTGGCGATGGCGCCGGTAAAAGCGCCCTTGGCGTGTCCAAACAGCTCCGACTCCAGCAGCGACTCGGTCAGCGCGGTGCAGTTGACGGCGACAAACGGTCCGCCGGCCCGCGGCGAGTGGTTGTGGATGGCCCGCGCCACCAGCTCTTTGCCGCTGCCCGACTCGCCCACCACCAGCACGCTCGACATCGACGCCGCGACGCGGGCGACCAGCTTATAGACCTCCAGCATGGCCGGCGAGCGACCCACGATCTCGCGCTTGGGGCTGCGGCTCTCGCGGCGCTGCCCGCGGTTCTCGGCCAGCAGGCGCCGCCGCTCCAGCGCGCGCTCGACGGTCTGGATCAGCTCGCGCGGCTGAAAGGGAAACTTCGAGATGTAGTCATAGGCGCCCTGCTGGATCGCCTTCATGACGTTTTCGACGTCGCCAAACGCCGTCATCAAGATGACGGGTGTGCGTGGCTGCAGCCGCTGCAGCGCGGCCAGCACATCCATGCCGTCAGCCCCATCGCCCAGGCGCACGTCGCTGATCACGACATCGAACGGCCGCCCCTCGGCCAGCGCGATGGCTTCTTCGCCGCTCTTGCACAGCACGGCCAGATAGCCAGCGCTCTGCAGGATCTCACCGACGACGGCGCGGAACGGTTCTTCGTCTTCGACGACAAGCGCGCAGGCTGAGCTCATACCGCCTTGTTATGCTGCACGCACGGCTCAGTCGTCCAGCCGGAAGCGAAACTGGGTGGCTGCGCCGAGGCGGATGATGTCGCCGTCTTGCAGGCGCGTCGGCGAGGTGACGCGGCGATCGTTGATGAAGGTCCCGCTTGCAGCGCCGGCGTCGAACAAGGCGAAGCCCGCGCCATCGCGACGCAGCTCACAGTGCCGCTCGCCTAGGCTGGGATCGTCGCCGACGAAGAGCACGCCAGCGGTGTTGGGATAGGGGCCCTTGCAGACCATCAGGCCGGCCTCGACCTTGATGCGCTGCCCGCCCAGCTGTCCGGCCCCGATGCCGATCAAGGTCGCGGTATACAGCCGCCCCCCCGGCAGGATCGGCACCGGCTGATACACCCCAGCCGGCCCCTGCGCCCCGACCGGCAGCGTCGCTGTACCTGGCACCGCCGTCGCCGGCGGCGCGCTCCCGGGCACCGCGAGACCCAGCTTGGCCGCCCGCCGCTTCAAGATCACGACCAATAGCTGCGCCAGCCCCCACAGCGCCACCAGCGACAGCGGGATGGCGATCAGCCACAGCCACCAGCGGCTCGGCTTCTTCGGCGGCACACCGGAAAACTCGAAGCTCTGCGACTTCAGCTCTGCGCACTGCAGGCCAAAGCTGCCGAGGCGCAGATCCTCTAGATCGAGCTTCTTGCTGCTGAACGTAAAGACCGGCGTCTGACGCAGCTCCTCCGACAGGTTCTGGAACTGTTCTTTGAGGTTTTCGTCCTTCTGCGCCCAGCGAAACGTGCCGCTCGATCGCTTGGCCAGCTCGCCCAGGTTGAGCAGCGGACCGCGATCGTCGCGCGGCGAGAACGCGATCGGGAACAGCGAGACATTGCTGTGCCGCAAGAGGTCGCCGGTGCGGCGGAAGCTCTTGCGATCCATCAGCTCGTTGAGCCCGTCGGACAGCAGCACCATCAGCTTGCGCGGCTCAGGCAGCGGCTGCCCTTCCTTGTCCTTGCCCGGCTGCACCTTGTTGAGCGCCGCCAAGCCAGCGGTGATCGCCCGCAAGAGCTGCACATCGCCCTGATCGTCGGGGTTAATGTCGTCGAGGAGCGGGGTGACCGCCTGCGCCGGCATGAAGTTGGGCTGCTGCTCGATCTCGTAGCCGTACAGGATCAAGCGCACCTTGACGCGCGGCGGCATCGACTCAAGAAACTCTTTGATCGCCTCGCGAATCTTTTCGATCGACGGGGCATACAGCGCCGAGTTTTCGATCAGCAGCGCGATGTACATATCGCGACCGCTGCGCTCAAAGAGCTCCATCTTTTCGGCCTTGGCGACCGCCTTGCCGCCGAGCAGCAGGCGATGTACCGGGGCTGGCTGATCCGGGCTGAGCGTGCCTTCGAGCTCGACGCGACCGCCCACCACTTTGATCTGCTTGTTCTTTTCGAACGACGACAGATCGACCTGCTCTAGCCGACAGCGCGGCTTGCCGGCCACGACGGGCCGCACCGGCAGCGCGAGGAGCAGACACAGCCACAGGAGCACGCCGTGGCCCAGCCGGCGGGATCGCGACACCTGCCCCTCGGGCCCCAGTCCGCGGCCTACACTACGGCCCAAACCACGGCCTAGCTGGGGGGGTGTAGCGGGCGCACAAAGAGCGGGCATCCTCTTGCATCGTATCCGATTTTTGCTCGCATTTCTCTGAGGCTGATCGCCGTCTGCAGTATCGTGATGGCATGCGCTGGGAGTGCCACGAGTGCGGCGAGGTCCACGCCGAGCTACCCGAGCAGTGTCGTGCCTGCGGCACTAAGCCCGAGATCGTCCTTAACGTCTGGCGCTGCCCAAGCTGCGGTGAGTCCGGTATCGCCGGCACGCGCACTAGCTGCCCGGCCTGCGGCGCCGACAAGGGCCAGGATGCCGCGCAGGCGGTGGCCAGCGAGCAGCGCATCGAGGGGGAGCAGGGACGGGCCCTGGCTTCCGGCCCCTGGCTGTACTGCGCGTTCTGCAAGACCCAGGTACCCCCGATCCACACCAGCGGGGCCAAAAAAGGCCAGCCCAGCGAGCGCTGCCCGACCTGCTCGGGTCCGCTGAGCGAGTCGCAGGTCGAGGCCGCCTCTGAGGTGGTCCGCGCCAGCGCCGCCGCTGAGTATCGCCCCCAGCGCACGCAGGCGCGCGGTGGCGGTGAAGCGCCCGCAGACGCCAAGCTGCCGCCGACGCAGCCCGCGCCAGCCAGCGACGGTCAAGCCAGGCCACCGGCGAGCGGCCGACGGCTCTGGCTGTGGATCCTGCTTGCGCTGCTGCTGGGCCTGATCTGGCTGTTCGGAAGCCCCGGCCGCAAGGTCCGCTACCTCGTCGAGCGGCGGAGCTGGGAGCGCACGATCGCCGTCGAGACGCTGCAGAAGAAAGCCGGTCGCGACTGGGAGTCCGAGCTGCCCAAGGCCGCCTACAACACCGCCTGCGAGCGCAAGTTCCGCAAGAACATCGACGTGCCGATCGGCACCGAGACCTACTTCGAAGAAGAAGAGGATCGCAGCCACTGCGAGGCCTGGGAGACGCGCACGGTGCAGGAGGAGGTCGAGGACGGCAAGCGCTGCACCGAGCAGGGCTATAAGACACAGGGCGGCGTCTCGGTAAAGACCTGCCTGTCGTGGGAGCCGAAGTACAAGACGGTGTCGAAGAGCGAGCGAGAGTGCGCGCGCTATCGGCTGCGCCAGGTCAAAAAGACGCGCACCAAGTACAAGCAAGAGCCGGTGTACGAAAACCACTGCAGCTATGAGGTCGATACCGTGTGGCGCGAGAGCCAGGTGCTGCGAGCCAGCAGCGATCGCGACGGTGCGACACCGAGCTGGCCGCCGGTCAGCGGGCTGTCAGCGCGCCAGCGAGCCGGCCAGAAGAAAGAGACCTACAAGCTGCACCTGGCGCAGCCGGGCGGCGGGCGGCGCGAAGACTACACGGCCCAGGATGAGGCGGAGTGGCAGCGCCACGCCGAGGGCAGCCAGGTGACGGCGCGGGTCAAGCTCGGCGTCGTGGTCGGCCTGATCGAGGAATAGGCGGCAGCCCGCCCGCCGAGCCCACCTGGCGAATTCGCGCCAAAGCGCCGGAATTCGCGCCAATTTGGCCGAATCTGGGGCTGAACAAGGGGCTAGAGCAGCTCACTGTTGAGGATCTGCAGGGCCTGGGCGGCGGCGATCTGCTCGGCGGCCCGCTTGCTGCGACCGCGGCCGGTGGCAAGCTGCCGCTCGTGCAGAAAGACCGCGACCTCGAAGATCTTCTCGTGCTCGGGCCCAGAGGTGGCGATGACTTCGTAGCGCGGGCGCACCTGTCGCACCCGCTGCAGCAGATCTTGCAGCGCTGACTTCTCGTCGCTGCCACCGTACTTATGGGCGCGCAGCAGGGCCGGCAAGAGCAGGCGCTTGGCGGCGATCTGGCAGACGGCAAAGCCGCTGTCGAGAAACAGCGCGCCGAGCATCGCTTCGTAGGCATCGGCGAGCAGCGAGGGCTTGTCGCGCCCGCCATGCGCCTCCTCGCCGCGCCCCAGGCGCAGGGCCAAGCCGAGGTCGATCTCTCGCGCGCGCTCGGCCAGCGAGCTCTCGCTGACCACCTGCGAGCGCAGGAGCGACAGATAGCCCTCGCTGCTGTCGGGGCAGTGGCTCATCAAGAGCTCGGTCACCAGCAGGCCAAGGACGGCATCGCCGAGGAACTCCAGGCGCTCGTTGTGGCTCTGCTCGCCGCGGCCGCCCTCGTTGGTGTAGCTGCGGTGGGTCAGGGCCGACAGCAGCAGGCGGCGATCGGCAAAGCTGTGCCCAAGGTGCCCTTCGAGCTCGGCCATGCGATCGGCGTGCGCAGCTAGCTCATCGGGGGGCGGCGAGGCAGAGGTCAGGGCGGAGCTCATGGCAGGGTCATCGCTCAAGGCGCTTCCGGTTGGGCGGGCGGGCTAGCTCGGCGAGCGCAGCGGCGGCGCGGCACACCAGGCCACGGTCTCGGCAGCCGCCGAATCGCGGCTGGGACCGCTCGGCGCCAGGCAGATCTTGGCTCCGGCGGCGGGACAGGCGGCGGGACCGGCGACGCGACAGCCCTTGCGCTCGCAGCCCTTGCGGGCTTCGAAGGTGTCGCTGCCGGTGTAGCGACAGTACTCTTTGCAGGCCTCGCTGCTGCCGCCGCCGCAGCTATAGCAGCCGTCGGCCCAGGCCAGCGGCGCCGCGCCGATCGACAGCCCAAGGCCCAGCCACAGCGTCGCCAGACCGACCGCAAACGACCGACCCGGCGATGACAAAACACGTGGGTGCGAATGAAGACGATGCATGAGGTCCTCCTCGGCTCGACAAGAGCTATCTTACGTAGATTGGAGCGCTGTAGAGGTATGGGTATTCATGCCCAAATGGCGCTGGGTTTTCTCCGACGAGGTGCAGCAGGTGGCGGGGCACGACATGGACCTCGATGCGATAGGCGCCGGCCGGGCGGCCGGAGGTCTCTAGCTCGACCTGGGGCGAGACGCCCGGTCCGAGTGCGGCCAGGTCATCGGCGGTAAAGGTGCGCGACAGCACCTCCTCGCTGGGCTGCAGTCCCGTGACCGGCCCCGGCCCCGCGGTCAGGCGGACATAGCGCAGCGATAGGCGCAGGAGCGGCTCGGCCCCGCGCAGCTCAGCCGGGAAGGGACGCGGCAGCGACACCCGCAAGCGCGACCCAAGCGGCGCCTGCCCGCCGAGCTCGACGGTCATGCCGTCGCGGGTACGGGCAAAGAAGTCGAAGCCGCGCGGCGGACCGAAGATCTCAAAGACGCCAAAGCTGCGGCCGGCCGAGAGCGCCTCGCGCAGCCGCCCGGTGGTCAGGCTGGTCCGGTCGGCGGGCAAGAGCAGGTAGTTGCCAAACCAGCGCATCAGGCGCCGGTAGCCATCGCCGCGCTCACCGTCGGACAGTGGCTCTTTTAGGCTGTTCTCATGGATGTCCGAGCCAAGCACCGGAGCCAGCCGGTGCCCCGCCGCGAGCAGGGTGTCGAGCTTGGCCAGCTGGTTTTCGTTCGGCGACAGGAAGCCCAAGAAGGCCAGATCAGGCTCGGGTCCTCCCTCGCTGACCGGCCGCCCAGCCAGCCACGGCACCAAGCCCACCAAGGCCCCCACCGGATCGAGCCCGAGGTACGGCCCGCGGATCTTGGGATCGATGTTGGCGTGCAGGTTATAGACCTCCATGCCATCCAGCCCGGCTGCCGCAAGCTGCGTTAGCTGCTCCAGCGAGTGCGACTCGCCGTGGGCCACCAGCACCGCGCCGCCGGCGGCATGAAAGGCCCGGACGGCATCGGCGCTGCCCGCCTGCATGGCCGTGTGACGCTCGGCCGCTGTGGCACCCAGGTGACGGCGAAGCGCGACGGGCATCAGCTCGTTTTCGCCACCGACGGCCAGATGCACGCGGTGACCGGCCGCGACGTCGGCGGCACAGCGCAGATCGCTGCCCACCACATCGACGCTGGGATCGGCCTCGACGGCGCGCTCAGCGACATCGCCAGCCGCTGGGTCGGTCAGAAACAGATCGGCAAAGGGGCTGTCGGCCATCAGCGTGGCGTGATCGGTCAGGAACGCAAAGTCCTGGCGCGTGGCACACAGAGCAGCCCGCAGGCTGGCCAGGCAGGGCGCGTTGGGCTGGCCGGCGAGCTGCGGCTTGCCGTCGCAGGCATCGTGCGAATAGACCGAGTGGAGGTGAATGATGCCGCGCACCACGCCAAAGCCGCGCTCGCTGACCGGCCAGGTCAGACTGCTCGTCGGAGGCAGGGTGCGCTCCCAGGTCAAGGCCGGCGGGGGCGGCGGGCTACTTTCGGATGGGGAGCAGGCCCCAAGCAGGCTCAGGCCACAGGCGAGGCCGAACGGCGACAAGCGAGACAGCGAGTGCATGCGGCGCACTATATCGAAAGCTGGTGGCGGCCTGAGCTGCGCTTTCGCCGCCGACCGGTCCCTAGCTGCGGCTCGGGGCGGACTTAGTCAGTATGAGGCGACCGGCTCCGGATCGCAGGATGTGCGTGGGTTACGTT
>CAZVMD010000317.1:0-8575 GCA_964628555.1 uncultured Myxococcales bacterium
GCTGTCGGTCGTCGATCTGCGCCAGAGCTACCGCCTGCTGCGCCTGCCGCCCCACACCGCGACGATCCGTCAGATCAAGGTCAGCGCCGACGGTCGTCGCGTCGCCAGCTTTGCCGATGATCAGATCCTGCGGCTGTTCGCGCTGCCGACCGGGACTCTGATCTTGGAGCTGCCGCTCAGCCTCGACTTCCTGGCCCTGGGCGAGCGACGGCATGCCGAGCTGTTCGCGTTCAGCCCGGACAGTCGCCGGCTGTTCGCTCTCGACTGCGGCGAGCGGAGCGGCCCGGCCTGCCCCCTGGTGCGGCTGCGCAGCTTTGCCTGCGAGCGCGGCGAGCGGCACGGCGAGATCGCGCTGCCGACTGAGCCGACCGACTACACCAGCCGCTCCGACGGCACGCTGGCCATCCTGCCGACTGGCGGGGCGCCGCGCTTCTATGACGCCAGCAGTGGCATGGAGTGGCCGCAGACCCCATCGCAGGCCCCCGAGCTGCGCAGTGGCAGCGCCGCCCCGAGCGCCAGCGCGGCTTCGGATCCGGCGGTCAGTCAGTGTCGTACGCAGCGCTATGCCACGGTGCGCGGTCGGCCCTGGCTGATCTCGCCCGAGCGTCACTTTCTTTTGACCCTGGCCAGCCCGTCGCTGCTCTGCCTGTGGGACACCGTGGAGCACAAGCTGGCGCGGGCCCTGCCGCTGCCGCGTCCGCTGCCTGGGGCGCTGCTGCTCTCGCTGCTGGCCGATGCCCGAGCCGTGGTGATCGCCGAGAGCAAGCTCGCCTCGGGCAAGGGGGTAAGTCCGGCGGCGACACAGGCGGCCAGCCCGGGTTCGGTATCCCTGCCGGCCAGCGCCGAGGTGATCGAGCTGCCGAGCGCTGCTGCGAGCGGGCTCGGACGGCGGCCGCAGCGCTTGCCCTATCCGCTGTCGATCCTGCCGCTGGACCAGGGCGGGGCGCTGTGGACGGTCGCAGCGTCGAGCAAGGAGGCCGCAGCCGAAGACGAGGGCGCCGCCGAGGGCCGGGGGCCAGACGGTGAGCTGTGCCTGCTGGCCGGCGAGCGAGCCAGCGAGCGGAGCGCCGCGCGCTGCCTGAAGGTGCCCGGGCTGTGGCGGCAGGCCGATGCTCGCTTCGGCCCCTTGGCGACGAGCGGCAGCGGGCGCTTTGCCTTTTTTGGCAGCCAGCAGCCGCTCCTGATCGACACCCAGGCCCATGGCAGCAGCCGCGCCGCGACGGTGGTGGCGCTGCCGGCACCGGCGCTCTCGCCACAGGTCGAAAACGCCGAGATCCTCGACGATGGTCGGCTGATCACGCTGTACCAGTCGGGTGAGCTGCGCGCCTACTCGCTGCCCACCGCCGAGCTGAGCTATGTCCCGCCGCTGCCGAGCGGGCTGCGCCGCCTAGAGCGGCGCGACGACGGGCTGCTGATCGAGCGGACCGATGGCACCAGCCTGTCTTTGAGCCTGGAGTCGGCCTCGCTGCGGCGCCGCGACGTCATCGAGCGGGGCCTACCGGACGTCGGCGAGAAGCCCGCCCCACCGTCGCAAGAGCCAGCGCTTAGCGTCGGTGAGAATCGCCTGTATCTGCTGCCCGGCGGCGCTCTGCTGCTGCAAGACCGGCGACCGGGTGGGCTGCGGCTGCGGCTGCAGTTCCTGCCCGAGACCGGGGCGGCCTCGGCCACCCCCAGTGAGCGGCGGGCCCCGGCGGCTGTGGTCGTCGCCAGCGATGGTCGCTTCGAGCGCCTCGGCGAGGCCAGCTACAGCGACATCGAGCCTTACGTCATCTGTCGCGCCGGCCCCTACCAAGCGCCGCTGGTGCTGTGTGCCGAGCGGCTGGAGACCAAGGGCCTCCTCGTCGCGGCGCTGTCGGCCTTCAAGCCCGGCCAGGCGGGCGGCGCTCCGTCTCCCCCGCGTCCTTAAGGTTCGAAGCGCCGGCTGGCTTGCAGGCTTCTTGATCTGGCGACGGAACCTGGCATGATTCGCCGCCACGACGCTGGCGGTTCGCAGCGCTCCACATCCCGCATCCTGTCGCAGCTCAACACGCAGGCATCCACAAAAAAGGAGTCCATCATGGCGATCGAATACACCCTTGGCATGATCAAGCCCGACGCGGTGGCCAAGGGCCATCAGTTCCACGTCCTGGCCGACCTGGCGGCGAGCGGCCTTAAGCCGGTCGCGTTCCGTCTGACCAAGCTGACCAAAGAGATGGCCCAGGTGTTCTACGCCGTCCACCGCGAGCGCAAGTTCTTCGGCCAGCTGACCGAGTTTATGTCGTCGGGCCCGATCGTCGCCATGGTCCTCGAAGGCGAGGACGCCGTCGTCAAGTACCGCGAGGTCATGGGCGCAACCGACAGCACCAAGGCGGCGCCCGGCACGCTGCGCGCCAAGTTCGGCGAGAACATCGAGCGCAACGCCGTCCACGGCAGCGACTCGCCCGAGAACGCGCGCAAGGAGATCGCCTTCTTCTTCTCGACGCAGGAGCTAGCGCACCTCGGCGTGCCGGTGCCGTAAGCAGTCGCCGGTACGGCTCGCTCGGGGGGGGGCGAAGCGGGCGGGGGGCTAGACCGCGATGGTGAACGAGGCGCGGTGGATCTCGCCGGGGGCGACGGTGTGCAGGCCGATGCCGGTGTTTAGCGCGTCGGCGGGCGCGCTCCAGGGCTCGATGCAGATGAAGTCCTTGAGCGCCGTGGTCCACACCACGATCTGCGAGTAGCTCTCGCTAAACGAAAGGGTGCGGCGCGGCTTGCCGGGGATGTCGAGCGTCACGGTGTGGCCGTGGAGCTCCGACAGATGCAGATCCTGGATGCTGGCCGAGTAGTCGATCTCGCCGCGCCACTCGCCGCGCTCGCCGCTGTGGTTGTCGAGAAGCTGCTTGGCCGGGATGTCGACGCGGGTGCGCGGCTTGGCGGCGTCGGCGACGTGGAAGTAGGGGTGGAAGCCGTGGTGTAGCGGCATCGGCTCGCGGCCGCAGTTTTCAAACTCGCTATCTAAGACCAGCGAGCGGAAGCCGGCGTGCTCGATGTCGATGGCCAGGCGATAGATGAACTCGAAGGGGAAGCTGGCCTGCGTGGCTGGCGTGCTGCGAAACTCCAGCACCAGGCGAGCCCCGCCGACGCTGTGCACCGACCAAGCGGCCTGCCGCGCCAGCCCGTGCTGCCGCAGAGCATAGCTGCGGCCAGCGACGGTATAGCGATCGCCGCTTAAGGCCCCGGCGATGGGAAACAGCACCGGGATGCCGCCGCGCACTTTCTGACTGCGGTCGCGCAGCGTCGCTTCATCCATATAGAGGATCTCGTCGCCATCGACGGAAAAGCGGGTGACGATGCCGCCGCGCGAGGGCGCGACTTCGCAGACCGCGGTCCCGGCTTCTAGGCGCCAGGTCTCGATGGGATTGGCTCTGCCCGGGCCGGTGCCGCGGATGATCTTGGCCTGCGGCGGCTGGGCCGGGCTGCGTTCAGGAGGAGGCGACATCGTCCTGCCAGTGTACTGGATTGTCGGGGACGATTTGCGCCACGATCTGCGCGGCTTGCCGGCCGCCCCCCGAGTGTCCCTAGGGCCTACGACGCAGCTTAGCGCCGGCGCGCATCCAAGCAGAACGTTCCTCGCCAGCCCGCCCACGCGCGAGGCGCCACCTGCCACCTATCGGGGAGAGTCCACATGGTGCGAATCGCCGTCCTCAGTGAACACCTCAGCGCCCAGCTGCGCAGCGTCCACGCCGCCGGCGGGCCGCCACCGCCTGAGCTATCTGGCATCGACGTCGTGTGGAGCGGCAGCTCGCTCGCCGAGTTCAAGCAGCGGGTGCCGGGGCTGCGGCCGCAGGTGCTGGCCGTCGATCTGGCGCAGATCGCGCCGCACGGTGAGCCGCGGCGCAGCGAGCTCGATCAGCTGATGCAGCTGACCGGGGCGGAGCTGGTGCTGGTGCTGTACTCCTTCGCAGCGCGCGAGCAGCTACGTCAGCTGGCGGCGGTCGGTGAGCGGACGCGGGCCATCAAAGCGCCCCTTTCGCTCTCGGCGCTGCGGCTGAACATGCTCAGCCTGCTGGTGCGCGACACGCTGCAGCCCGGCGAGGCCGCGGCCCAAAGTGGCAGCCATGCCGCGCTGCCGGGGTCAAGCGGCAGCCCCTCGGGCGCCACGCCGGGCGGACCGCGCTCGCGGCTGATCGGCGGCGACGATGACTTTGGTGCTCCGCTGCCCGTCGGCACGGCGCGGCTGTTTACGCCGGCTCAGCTCGGTCGCTTGCAGGAGATCACCTCGTCGGTGCGCTGCGAGTGTCCCAACCACATGGCCGAGCTGGTGTCGAGCCTGTCGGCCTTCGAGGAGTACTCCAAGAAGTGCGAAAACCGCGACACCGCCGACGCCGAGATGCACGCCAAGCTGTATCGCGAGACCAGCCGGGCCCGTCGACTGATGGAAGAAGCGCTGGTCGCTCTGTGTCGCTACGAGCGCATCGACCTGTAGATCCTGGCGCGCCTGCACCGCCCCGTGCCCGCGCCGCGCTAGCCCCGCTGCTTGCGGCGGCGAGGGGAGGGCGCAGGCGAGCGGGCGGCCCCCGAGCCGTGGCGGCCGTGCTGCAGCGACGGGAAGTGTGCAAAATGCGATTGAAATTACATAAATTGTTCGTGTTAAAATGGCGCGGCATCCGCGTGATGGGGACGCGGCCGCAGGGGTCGGGATGGCAGTACAGACCGGGCACAAACGCTGCACACGAAAAGAGCCGGCAGGCTTCTGGCTTCCGCTAGTGGGGCTCTGCGCCCTAGGCGCGGTGGCCGCTTGCAATCCGACGCCGTCCGAGGCGGTGGCCGCCAACGCCTATGAAGAAGATGCACGGCCCGAGAGCCTGCCTTCGTTCGCGCTGCGCTGGCTGTTTGGGGTCGGCATGGGCAAGCGCATCAGCGACGGCCCGCTGCAGCTGTACTACGACGAGCCGGTGACCGAGGCGCAGGCCCGCTCGACGGCTCGCTTCCTGCGTCGCTTTGGCCTGGCCGAGCGCGATGGACTGGTGCAGGTCCGTCGCTCGCCCGGCAGCCCCAGCGGGCCGGCCGCCAAGAGCTACGAGGTCCGCATCAGCACGCCCTATACCCGCCGCGAGCACATCGATCGCGAGACGCGCGCCGCCCTGCAGCTTCTGGCGCTGTCGGCCGAGGGCGCGGTCTTCGACGGCGAGCCCGTCCACCTCTATATCTGCAACTCGATGCTGCAGCCGCTAGTCATCCTGCGGCCGCGGCTCAAGCCGCTCTCGCCCTAGCCCACGCCGCCGCCGTCGGGCCCAGCCTGGCGGGCCGTCCCGGGCTGGCTGGGAAGCCAGCTGCGCATTTCGCGGGGCCGAAAATCGAAAAGATTTGCACTATACGAAACAAAAAATTTGGCTACGATAGGTTTTTATGTCATTCAGGTCACTGCTGTTCTCTGGGGTGCTTATCTGGCTTCTTCCCGTCGCAGGATGCTTCCTGCGACCGCAGACGGTCATTGATCGCTTCGCCGCCGAGTTTCGCTGCCCGAAGGATCAGGTCAAGGTCGAGCAGCCAGACAAGAACGCGAAAGATTTTTTTCGTGCGATGGGTTGCAACCGACGCGCTAGCTACCGTTGTAGCGGAGATTACGGCGAGTTCTGCGAGCGTATCGGTCAGCCCGAGACCATCACGCCCGAAGCTGGCGAGCTAAGTCCAAGCACTGGCTCCGGCGAGGGCGGCACTGCGACGCCCCCGACCGCTCCCGCGTCTACCCCCGCCCCGGCCCAGCCGGCAGCGCGCCCGAACTAGCCCTTCGATCGCCAAGTAGCCCCGGCCCTGCGTCGAGCGCAGCGGACCTGGCTCTCTTTGCACGCGCCGCAGCGGCGGCGACGAGCCCGGCTCTCGGTAAGCCGGGGACAGAGCTTGCACCCGGCCCGCCGGGTGTAGCGCAGGGGGACAGCGGCGCTTCTGTCGACGGCGACAGCGGCGGAGCCACGGCCGCTTGGCTGGGGCCTCAGCTAGCGCGGTATCGGTGGTAGATTTTTGTAATGAAGAAAACAATTTGCTCGGCCGTAGCCGGGAGGCTTGGGGTCTTCGTTGGCTGGCTCGCGCTGCTGGGGGGCTGTGGTCCGGCTCCAGCCAAGGGGTCGGCCGCCTCGTCCTCGTCAGCGGCGGTGGCTCCGCCGGCCGCAGCCGGCGTGGCGTCGCGTCCAGCCCCGGCGGCGGGCGGCTCGCTGGTCGAGTGCTCACCGGGTGAGTTCGCAGCCAGCGTGCTGACCGGGAGCAGCCCGATCGCTGTCTTGGAGAGCTGGCCGCTCGACGGCAGTGACCCGGCCCCGGGCAGTAGCAAAGAGAACCCGGTGCTGCGCTGCGGCGCGCGAGACAGCTATGCCTTCGTGGCCGGGGTCTTCCGCTGCCGCGACGGGACCAACCCGCTAAACGGCGACTCGGCGGCCGGCGGCGCGGCGCGGCGCGGCAACGTTGGCCCCAACAGCCAGCGCCACATCATCGATCTGTACGAGGTCCCATGCGCCGGTGAGCCCGAGCGGGTCTACGTCGATATGTACGGCTGTCCAGACCAGCCCAAGCGCGAGGCCACCCCCGAGGGACTGCGCATCAACGACGATCTGCCGGCCGGGGTCGAAAAGCTGATGCGCGAGGCCTTGGATCTGAGCAGCGACGAGAAGTTCGTCGAGGCCGTCGCCAAGATCAAGGAGGCGCTGGCGCAGTTCGAGACTGGCGATCGCAGCCACCCCAACCGCGGTCGCCTGCTCGATCTGCTCGGCTCGCTGCAGCAAGAGGCCGAGCTTCCCGTCGAGGCAGAGCAGTCGCTGGCCGCTGCCTATCGGGTGTGGAACAGCGCTGGCTGGCCGCCGATCGCGCTGAGCGGCAACACCTGTGTGCGCTTGGCCAAGCTCTACGCGGCGCGAAAGCAGACGACGCTGGCCACCTGTGTCGCCCAGCGCGGCATCGCCTATCTCGAAGACGTCAAGGGGCAGTTCGACGGGCGCATCATCGCCAGCCTGTACCTCCTCGGCGAGCTCTATCAGGCGCAGGGGCAGCCCGAGCTAGCCGAGCGCATGCTGCGACGCGGCGTACGGCTGACTGAGCTGTCACACGGGCGCCGCCACCCGCTAGTCACAGCCGGCCTCAGCAAGCTGGAAGCGTTCTTCGTGCAGCGCGGCGACAACGCCAGCGTCGAAGCCCTGCGCCGGCGCAGCCAGCCTCGCTCGGTGAACTCGAACAAGATCTAGCGACTGCGGTAGTCCAGGCTGGGCTCGGCGTCGCCGCGGCGCGATCCCGATCGCCGAGCCCAGCGCGGCAGAGGCAGGGGCGGGAACCAGCTTGTCGTGGTTGCCGCCGACCCGGCGTGATAGCGTCGTAAAGTCTGGCTGCGCCGCCTGCGTCCGCGGTGTCGCGCGACCGGCCAGCCACTTTCCCTTCACCCTAGGTTGCTCGGCATGATCCGTCGTCTTGCACTGCTTGTGCTGTGCGTCATCGCTCTGATGACGACGCCAGGCGTGCGGGCCGACTTCGTCAGTCGCGGCGCCAAGCGGCTTGCGCACAAGGACGATCGCGTTGCGCTGCAGGGGGCTAGCAAGCGCTCGGGTCTGCATACTGATCGCCGTGGGGGCGCGCCGCGACCGCCGGCTGGCAAGAGTGCGCTGCTGGCCGTCTTGCCGAGGCTGTTGCCTCGCCTGGCCCTGGCGCAGACCACCCTACAGACGGGGCCCAGCCAGTCGCCGATCCGGCGGCTGTGGGCTCGCGCTGCCCGCGCCCGCGCTCCTCCCTCCGTCGCGTAGCTGTCGTCGTTCGCTACGCAACTGCAACCGGTGCTTCGGCACCAGAGGGAGAGAGCTATGTCGACCGAACTTCCCGGGCCCGCTGCGAGCCAGCCCGAGGCCGCGTCGTCCACGAGCCGGGGCAGCTTGCCGCTCGCGGCGCTGGGCCTGCTGCTGCTGGTCCTGCTGATCGCGACCAACATGAACTGCTGATCGCGCTCGGTCGGAACACTGAAGGAATCCATCCTGGTCAGGGGCGGCTGGCGCGCTATCCGGCCGCGCTCGGCTGGGCGGCTCTCGTCGGGCCGCCATCCCCTGGCCAGCTACCCAAGGAGTAAAGAGGGGAGTGCTCGATGGGACATATTCCGTTTCTGCAAGAGCTGGCGCTCATCGCCGGCTTAGGGGTGCTGGTCACGCTAATCTTGGCCCGCCTGCGCCTGCCGACCGTGGCTGGCCTGCTTCTGGTCGGAGCCTTGATCGGCCCGCAGGGCTTGGGGCTGCTGCACTCGACAGGCTCGATCGAGACCTTGGCCGAGCTGGGCGTGGTGCTGCTGTTGTTCACCATTGGCCTGGAGTTTTCGCTGGCCCGCCTGCGTCATATCTTCCGCAGCGTCGCCCTCGGCGGGCTGACCCAGGTGCTGCTGACCACGGCGGTGACGCTGGGCATCAGCCTGGGCTGCGGCCAGCCGCTTGGGCGCAGCCTGCTTTACGGCTTCGTCTTTGCCATGTCGAGCACCGCCATCGTGCTGCGCTTCCTGGCCGAGCGCAGTGAGCTCGACGCGCCGCACGGCCGCTTTATCGTCGGCACGCTGATCTTTCAGGATCTGTGCGTCGTGCCCATGGTGCTGATCGTGCCC
>CAZVMD010000318.1:0-8562 GCA_964628555.1 uncultured Myxococcales bacterium
CCTATGGCCGCGAAAGCCAAGCGCTCGATCGCTCATATCCGCAGCGCGTCATTACCAAGGGCAAAGGGCCAGTCCTGTCGGCCGATGCGCTGACAGCCAAGCTAGAAGCGCTGGAGGCAACGCAGAAAGATCTGCAGGGGCTGGGGCTCTTAGACTCGGGTGACGTCGCACCACCAGACCTATCGAGCCTGGCGTCTCTGGACGAGACGGAGCGGCGGGCGATGACGCTGTATGTCACCGACACCGAAAAGAAGCTGAGCGTGCTGTCGGACTTCGCCGCACGCTTGCGTCTCTTTCTGAGTGTGACGCCGCAGTTTCTGCGCAAGCGCCTGCGCTTTGATCGCCAGGAAGGTCTAGTCGTCGAGACCCACGCGGGGCGTCCGCTGAAGCTGGACATGCTGTCCTCCGGCGAGCAGCACCAGCTCGTCTTGAACTATGAGCTGCTGTTCGTGACGCAGCCGAACACGCTAGTGCTGATCGATGAGCCTGAGCTTTCGCTGCATGTGAGCTGGCAGAAGCGGCTCTTATCGAACCTGATCGCCATCGCCAAGCTGTCGCAGATCGATATCGTGGTGGGCACGCACTCGCCGTTTGTCATCGGCGATCGGGCCGATCTGATGGTGGCGCTCGGTGGCGAAAGCGAGCCCGAGGCCGTGTGATGGCCGGTCGGCATCCCGCGGACGAAAAGACGCCGGGCACGATCGAGGCGGAAGTGCTGATGGAGCGCATGGTTCACACCGGCAGCTTCCTGCTGATCGAAGGTGATGACGATGTTCGCTTCTTTCGCTCGCGCATCGATGAAGCGTCCTGCCACTTAGTCGACTGCCGCGGCAAGCGCAACGCGCAGGCGGCGATAGTGCGACTGGATCAGCGGCGATTTCGCGGGGCGCTGGCGGTAGTCGATGACGACTTCGACACTTTGATCGGGACACCGCTGCCATCAGACAACTTGGTGCGCAGCGATGCCGCGGATCTGGAATGTCTGCTCATGCGCTCGCCGGCTCTAGATCGGGCGCTCGTCGAGCTGGCAGATCCCGATGCGCTACGACGACTGAACGAAAAAGAGGGCGGCGTGCGTGCGGCGCTGCTGTCACGAGGTTTGCCCTTTGGCCAGCTGCGCTGGCTGGCCCTGCGCCGCGGCTGGAGTCTGCCGTTTGAGCAGCTGAAGGCGGCCAACTTCATCGACGCGACGAGCTGGCAAGTGAAGCTGGACGCGCTCTATGCCGAAGGGGTGCGTCTGGGCATGCCGCTCTCTGTCGATGCAATACCAGCCGAGCTAGATGCGCTGCCAACTGCCGACCCGTGGTGGGTCTGTCGCGGGCACGATCTGATCGATATTCTGCTTGTCGGATTGAGGGGGGCGCTGGGTCGCGGCGGACGTCAGCAGCCGAGTCGCGAATCGATCAGTAGCCTGCTGCGCCAGTCGCTACATGCGGATGAACTTGCCGCAACGGGTCTGCATGCCGGCATCGTCGGCTGGCAGGATCGCAACGCGCCGTATCAAGTTCTAGGCCGCAGCGAGTCGCGCTAGTCCCGCATCGCTGATAGTGGCGAGATGCGTGTGGCGCGCAGGGCGGGGAAGAGGCCGCCGAATAGGCCCATCAGGGCGGAGAAGATGAGCGCGGTGAGGAGGATGCTGGGGGTGGGGGAGAACGAGAAGACGATCTCGGACCAGCTGGCGAAGTTCATCATCGAGAAGCGCACGGTGCCCAGGCCCAGCGACAGTGCGACGCCGAGCAGCCCGCCGGCCAGCGCCAGAGCCAGCGCTTCTAGGAGGAACGAGGCCATGATCGAGCGGCGCGAGAAGCCGAGTGCGCGCAGCGTGCCGATCTCGCGGCTGCGGCTGGCGATCGAGGCGTACATGGTGATCATCGCGCCGATCATCGCGCCGATCGAAAAGATGATGGCGATGACCACGCCGAGGCCGGTGACAAAGATCGACGTGCCCTCGGACTGTTTTTCGTAGTAGCGATCCTCGCGCAGCGCATCCAGGCCCAGGGCCTTGTCGCCTTCGAGCGTGGCCTCAAAGGCGTCGAACTGACTCGGCGAGCTGAGCTGCACGCGCACCGAGGAATACAGCCCGGCCCGGCCATAGGCCGAGCGCACGGTGTCGAGGTCGGCCCAGATCTCCGACTCGTGCGAGGAGCCCTCGTGGCTGAACACGCCGACCACCTGGGCCTGGCGGTTCTTGCGCAGCTCGAAGGACTGACCCAGCTCCAGCCCCTTGAAGCGACCGCGCAGGCGCTGACCGATGATCACCTCATCGGTGCCAGGGTGAGCGGCGCGACCGTCGACGATCTGTACGCCCTTGCGAAAGCGAGTGACGTTTTCGGGCACGCCGCGGATCTGCACGTTCGACACGCCGTCGACGCCGACCTTGTCGAGGGTCGCGACGATCAGCACCTCGCCGAGGCCGATCGGGCTGCCCGACTCGTCTTTTTTGACGCCGGGTGCCGACAGGATCAAAGCCAGGGTCGGCGACTCGATGCTGGAGGCCATCTCGGCATCGCTGCCTTTGCGCAGCACGATGGCGATGTCGCTTTGGCCGCTGCGTCCCAGCGTCTGCTTGATGCCGGCTGACAGCATCAGCGCCCCGGCCAGCACGAAGACCACAAGACCAATGCCCAGCACGCTGGCCAGCGTGGTGGTCCGTCGCACCGCCAAGCTGCGCAGGTTGTATGCGATGGGGATCATGAGCGCCTCCTAACCAGCCCGCCGCAGCGAGTCGATGACATTGAGCCGAGCCGCGCGATAGGCAGGCAGCAGGCCGGCGATAAGTCCAAGCAGCAGCGCCAAGCTCATCGCCGCCATCGCCGTGTGCTCGTGGATGCGGAAGTAAGGGAAGAACGAGCCCATGTTCTCTTCGATGAAGCGGCCCATGCCGCGCTCGACCAGCGGATAGGCGAGGAGCAGCCCGAGGCCGCCGCCCAGCCCGCCGATGACGATCGCTTCGATCAAGACCGCGCTGGCGATGTGGTGCGGCAGAAAGCCGATGGCCCGCATCACGCCGAACTCGCGCGTGCGCTCACGCGTGCTCATGGCGATGGTGTTGCCGAGGATCAGCATCATGATGAACAGGATGACTAGCGATACCAGGTCGATGGCCTTGAGCACCGCCGAGACCATGCCGAGGAACGACAGGTTCATCGCTCGCTCGCTCATCGTCAGCGTCTGAATCTCTTGTTCATCGAAGGCCTTGTCGATGGCCTGGCTGATCGAGCCGGCCTGGGCGGGATCGGCAATTCGCGTCGTCACCCAGCCGATGCGATCGCGCAGCGGACTGCCTTCGGGCAGCGAGTCGTTCAGATAGTCCCAGTGAAAGAAAAACGACGAGCGATCGACGACCTTGCGCGTCGAGCCATAGATGCCTTCGATCTGAAACTGCCAGTCGCCGGGATAGATCGATCCCTGCAGCGTCACCGTATCGCCGACCTTCCAGCCGAGCTTCTTGGCCAGCACATCGCCGACCAGCGCTCCCTTGCGGTTGGCCAGCCAGCGCTCGCGATCGGCCGGCGCGACCACCAGCTCATCGAATACCGCAAACAGCGTCTTGGTCTCGACCGCCATCGAGGCGAAAAACTCGTTTTCATGCCGCGGGTCTTTGCCGCCAAACCAGCTGGCGTAGCTGGCTTCGACCACGCCCGGCACTTGGCGAATCGTCTCGATGTAGCGCTTGGGCAGCGGCACGACGAAGGTCACCTTGTTGCGCGTGCCCAGGCGATCTTTGGCCGCCGCTTCCGCCCCGACGGTCCAGGCCGACAGCACGGTGCGTAGAAGGACAAAGGCGACGATCGCCACGCCGATGCCAACCACGGTCAGCGTCGCGCGCAAGCGATTGCGCCAGACATTGCGAACCGACAGCGCCGACAGCCTCATATCAGCTGTCCTTTGTTGAGGCGCCGCGTGATGTGAGCCCGCTCGGCGGCAGCGGGATCGTGCGTGACCATGATGATGGTCTTTTTCAGCTCGCGGTTCATGCGCTCAAGCAGCGTCAGGATCTCGTCCGCGCTCTGACGATCGAGATCGCCGGTCGGCTCGTCAGCCACCAGCACCTGCGGGTCGTTGACGATCGCTCGCGCGATCGCCACGCGCTGCTCCTGGCCGCCTGAGAGCTGGCGCGGATAGTGGTGCATGCGATCTTCCAGCCCGACGACGCGCAGCGCGGTCTGGGCCCGGCGCTTGCGCTCGGCGGCCGGCAGCTTGGTCAAGAGCAGCGGTAGCTCGACGTTTTCGACCGCGGTCAGGACCGGCATCAGGTTGTAGGCCTGAAAGATGAAGCCGATGGTATTGGCTCGCCAGCGCGCTAGCTGACTGTCCGACAGCGCGCCGAGATCCGCCCCCGCCACGCGCAGGCTGCCGGCACTGGGCCGATCGAGCCCCGCGATCAGGTTGAGCAGCGTCGACTTGCCCGAGCCCGACGGGCCCATCAGCGCCTCATAGCCACCCAGCGGCACATCGAGATCGAGATCGGCCAGCACATGGATCGGCTCTTTGCCGCGGAAGTAGGTCTTGCGCACGCCGCGTAGCGCGATGATCGACTCGGCGGTGCTGGGCCGCGCGTGCTCCGCGACATCGCTGTGGGCGACGGCGCTTGCCGCCTTTTGGGGGATCTGCGGGCTGGAATTCATGGCTCGTTCCTCTCGCTCTCTTTGACTTTCTGACCGCTGCGCAGCGCCGCATCGGGCAGCCGCACCAGCTTGCTGCCGGGGGCTGGGCCGGCGATAAGCTCGAAGGACCCTGACTCGCTGCTGGCGGCATCGCCGGACAGCTTGGGTCCCAGGGTCACGGTGGTGAAACGGACCGTCTCGCTCTGCCGGTCGTAGACAAACACACCGCGCTGTCCGTCGCGCTCAGTGAGCGCGCTGGCTGGCAGCAGGATCTTGGGCGTCTCGCGCAGCGCGGCATCCGACAGCGGCTTGCTCAAGAAGTGAATGCGCGCCGCCATCTCGGGCAGCACCCCGACCAGCGCTTCTTCGTCGGCAAACTCGACGCGCACCGGCACCGTGGCCTTGGCTCGATTGACCCGCGGCAGGACTTCGAGGGTGCGGCCGCGCAGCCGCTTCTGCGGATAGGCATCCAGCACGATCTCGGCCGGGCCACCGAGCTTGACGCGCGCCAGCCGCCCCTCCGGCACATCGGTCTCGACGACCAGCGAAGCGCGCGACAGATCGGCCAGCTCCAGCAGTCCGGCACTGCTACCCGTCGTGGTCGCGCTCGACAGCGGGCCGACCACCTCGCCCACTTCCGGCGGCTTGCTAAGCACCGTACCGCTGATCGGCGCGATCACCGTAAGCTGCGACAGCGCCGTCTTCTGCGTCTCGACCTCGGCCTGCGCCGCAGCCGCCTCGGCCTCTGCTGCTTTGAGCAGCGCGCTCAGCGACTTTACGCGCGCTTCCAGATCGCTGGCCTGGGCCTGCGGACCGACGTCTTTGTCGGCCAGGCCGCGGGCTCGTCCCGCCTGTAGCTCGGCTTCGGCCAGGTTGGCGCGCGCGGTCTGCACCCGGGCCACTGCCGCCAGTCCGCGCGCCTTGCTCGTCGCCAGCAGGGCTCGCGCCTCGACTTCATCTAAGCGCAGCAGCACGTCACCGGCCTGCACCCGCTGGCCCTGCCGTACGCGCACCTCGGCCACCCGGCCCTGCACCTTGGCCCCGACCTTCGAGACCGTCTGCGGCACGACGTAGCCCGTCGCCGAGAGCTCGACCTGCACCCCGGCTCCGGTCGGCGCCAAGAGCGCGACCTCGGTCAGCGCCACCTGTGCCTTCCACACGCGCGCCGCCAGCGCTGGATAGCCCCACAGATAGCCGGCTGCGAGCAGTGCTCCGCCCCCCACAAGCCAAGCCAGCGAGCGCGCGATCCTCTGCCCGCGACTCGGCCCAGCATCCGTGTAGCGCGCCCCGCCGCCCGTCGGAGGTCCGAGCCCGTGCAGTCCCGGGGGGCCATGCTCGGCCACGCCAGTCTTCTCGGTTCGATCAATGCGCAGCGATGCCAAATCACTCAAAAGTTGGTCAGCCATGACAAGAGGCGGCGACCCTAGCACAGGCCCCTGACACTCCCGGAAGCCCCCAGCGCAGCTTTTTCGCAGCCGGGCTCGACGGTAAACGCGCGCTGAGCGGACTCAGCCAGGCCATTGTTAGCCGCAGCGCCCGACGAGCGCCGCGAGCGCTGGGCGGCGCCGCGAGGTCGCGGATTTCGCTGCTCGGCTTCCTATTTCTTTCGCGGTTGGCGTGATAGAAATGAAGCCGCGCGCTCGCGGCGCGCCCACATGGATCGCACCTCCTTCTAAGCCTCGGCCAGTCGTCTCCGCTCGAAGCTCGAACCGAAGGAGGTTCCATGTCTGTGCTCTCTCTGCACGGCGTCTCGCTCTGCTTGGCTAGCGATGCGCCGCTGTTTTCTGATATCTCGCTGCGGCTGCTGCCCGGCTGGTATGGCCTGGTGGGTGAAAATGGCGCTGGCAAGTCGACGCTCTTGCGCCTGCTGGCCGGCGAGCTAGTGCCGACGAGTGGTCGCATCGAGCGGACGCCGCGCAGCGCCGCCGTGGTGCGGGTGGCCCAGCTACCTGGCGCTGATTTTTCGGGCTCGCCCGGCGAGGTGCGGCGGGCTGAGCTAATGCAGATCCTGCATCAGGGACCTTCGGCGCTGCTGCTCGATGAGCCGACCAACCACCTAGATGCCGAGGCGCGCGACTGGCTAGTTTCAGCGCTGCGGCGCTATCGCGGCATTGGCGTCCTGGTCTCGCACGATCGCGCGCTCTTGGATCGGCTGCCGCAGACCACGCTGCGCTTGCACGGCGGTCGGCTGTCGGCCTGGCCGTTTCCCTACAGCCAGGCGCGAAAGGCCTGGGAGAGCGAGCGTGCCGCCGAGCTAGCTGAGCACCAGCGCGCCAAGCGCCAGGTCCAGCAGGCCCGGGCCCGCCTGGCCGCCGCCCGACAGACCGCCGCCGCCGCCGAGCACAGCACGCATGCCAGCCGGCGGATGCGCAGCCGGCACGATGCCGACGCGCGCAGCATCGGTGCCCAGAACCTGGCTGCCTGGGCCGCAGCCCGTGCCAGTCGCAGTGTCGCGGTGCAGCAGACAGCCTTGGCGCGGGCGCAGGCCGCGGTGCCGATCGTCGAGCGCGATGTGACCTGCGGCGGCCGCCTGCAGGCCAGCCTGGCTCCTTCGGCCAAGCCGCTTGTCTTTCGCCTGCAGGCCGAGACGCTGTGCGCGCACGGCAAGGTGGTGCTGCGGCAGGTCAGCTTGGCGGTGCGGCGGGACGATCGGCTGCGCATCGCCGGTCGCAACGGGGCTGGCAAGAGCACGCTGCTGCGCGCGCTCCTGGCTGGGCAGGAGGAGGCGATCGAGCAGGGAGAAATCCTGTACCTGCCGCAGGAGCTACGTGAAAGCGACAGCCGCAGCCACCTGGCCACCCTGCACAGCCTCGATCGCGCCACCCAGGGAGAAGTCCTGGGCCTGGTGGCCGCGCTAGGTTCTTCTCCCGAAGTGCTGCGGCAGCGGGCACCGAGCCAGGCCGCCACGCTCTCGCCTGGCGAAGCGCGCAAGCTGGCCCTGGCCCTGGCGCTCGGCCGGCGCGCCTCGGCGCTGCTGCTGGATGAGCCGACCAACCACATGGATCTGCCGACCATCGAGCGGCTGCAGCGGGCGCTGTCGGAATACCGCGGCGCGATCGTCCTGGCCACCCACGATGAGGCGCTGGCCGCCGCGCTGACGACGCGCACCATCCATCTCGTCGACGGCGAGCTGTGCTAGGCCGGCTTCCGTCGCTGAGGCCAGCGACTTTTTCCCCGACGCTGATCGTGCTTTACAGCCGCCGCGGCTCCGACTTATAACTCCGCCCACTTTTTCGAAATCAGCCTCGGAGGAAGTCAGAAATGGGTAGCGAACACGGCAGGGTGACTGCCAACCGAACCAGAAACTCTCACGGCGGGGATGTCCTGGCCGTGGGCTCGCCGCGCTGGGCACCGCGCTGGGCGCCGAAGGTGGCGGCCAGCCTGGCCTCGCTCTTGGCCTTCATGTACGCGCAGCTTGCGCTGGCCAGCGGCGAAAAACACGTCAGCGAAGCGACGCTGGTCCTGCCCGACCTGTCGTCGGTGCAGTTCCTCGGCATGAGCGGCAAGATGCTGCTGATGGCCGGTCTCGGCGTCTGTGCCCTGGCCATGGTCTTTGGCTTGGTGATCTACAACCAGCTAAAGAACATGCCGGTGCATCGCTCGATGCGCGAGATCTCGGAGCTGATCTACGAGACCTGCAAGACCTACCTCGTCACGCAGGGCCGCTTCATCATGATCCTGTGGGCGTTTATCGCGGTGATCATGGCCGCCTACTTCATGAACGCGCTGCACGATCTGCCAAGCGGCGAGCGCATCATGCGGGTCGTCATCATCCTCATCTTCTCGCTGGTCGGCATCGCTGGCAGCTACGGCGTGGCTTGGTTCGGCATCCGCGTCAACACCTTCGCCAACTCGCGCGCTGCCTTCGCCAGCCTCGGCGGTAAGCCGTTCCCGACCTATGCCATCCCGCTCAAGGCCGGCATGAGCATCGGCATGCTGCTGATCGCCACCGAGC
>CAZVMD010000319.1:0-8552 GCA_964628555.1 uncultured Myxococcales bacterium
TGATCGGCGCACCGGGAAGCTCGCCGGCCTTAAACGAGATGCTGATGATGAGCGGCACACCGGCCTTGATCCACTGCTCGGCCTCGCTCATCGAGTACAGGCGGGTGACGATGCCGAACAGGCCCAGCGACGAGGCAAAGGCGGTATTAAACGGCCAGTTGCCGGTGCCGTCATAGACCCAGTCGTAGCAGGCCGCGGCGGCGTCGGGCACGCTGAGGTTCAGGCTGGGCTTCTGCTGCTGCTGACTCCAGTACTCCAGCACCATGCTGGTCGAGGTCGGGCTGCACCAGACCTCGCCGCCGCCGCCGTAGCCCTTGCCCTTGTACTCTGGCAGGCCCTGCGAGCGTCCCGGCACCGGCAGGTTCTGTCCCCACACCGCCTGATCGGCAGGCGTCTGCGGGTACATCTTCTGATCGCGCGAGGCCACAGCGCCGACCATATGCAGGGTCGGCGAGACCCCCGCTGTCGTCGAGAACAAGGTCACCGAAAGCTGATAAGCGCTGCCGCTCTGCGGGCTCTTGAGGAAGAAGGTATCGACATCAACGCCGCCTGTGGCATCGCTGGGCAGCTTGACGCTGTGGCGCTTGATCGTCGCGGCATCGGACGACCAGATCGGCAAGCGATACCAGCCGCTCCAGCCGCCCTCCAGCTTGGCGCGGACGTGTAGCTGGATCCAGGTGCCGGCCGGCGTGGTCGCCTGCCACGACGGGATCAGATGATCGATGCCGCCGGGGACGCGCACCTCGGGTGACACCAGCGTGCTGAAGTAAAACGGCGTGCCGCTGTAGTAGTGGACGTCGGCGGGCAGGCCGCTGACCTGTGGCTCTTGGCCGGCGCACAGCCCGGCTGCGCGATCAAACTGCGCGCTGCCGCCATCGATGTCTTCGCTGGGACAGTCAAGCGGCGTTCCCGCTGCCGCCATCTGTACGTCCGCCCCACCGCCCTCGCTGCTGCGCACGCTGATGCCGCGTCGCCGCCAAGAGGCAAAGTCGCTGGCACTGCTCTGCACCCAGGTGGCGTTCCACTGCAGCGCCGGATCGGTTGGTGCGACGCCGCTGGTCACTTCGCTGAGCAGCGGACTCTGCGGCACGCCCTGCGCGGTCTGTGGCACCGGCTCGGGCTGCGCACACGACAGTCCGGCAAGGCACAAAAGCAGCAGGCGGGGGCTACCGCTGCGCGCTCGCGGCAGCGGACGGACATGCGGCGTGGGATGTTGAAAAAGAGAGTGGGCCATGGTCGCCTCCTGGGCAGCGGGTGCGCGGCAGCATACTGCGTCGGCCCGGCGACTGTCGCGGCCAAGCCGCAGCCCAGGGACTACCAGCGCGCGCGGTGCTCTTCCGCCCAGCCGATGAGGTCGCGGATCACCAGGCGCTGCCCGGCATCATCGGCCACCGTGCCGCTGAAGCGGCCAAATAGCTGGTGGATCTCGGTGGCCGCGACCCGCAGATCGAGCGCGCTCTTTCGTTCATAAAAAGGAATGAAGCGCAGGTCGATGCGCGTCGAGTCGCGGCTGCGAATCTGCCACGGCGCGCTGAAGTCGCGGCGGTCGTATAGGAAGTCCAGATCGCCGAGCTTGTGCAAGCGGCCACCGATGCACAGCGCGTTTTCGTTCATGCCCGTACCGTCGGTCCACTGGCCACCTAGCTGCAGCCCGACCACCTGTCCGTCCTGTCGCCCCGAGGCCGAGGCCCAGTTCCAGACCGTCTCGTACGGCCAGATGCCGCGGCCAAAGTCCAGACAGCCATAGGCGCCGTTGTCCGCCGCAAAGCGGAAGATGCGGCCATCGACGATGACGCGGCCGTGGGCCGGCCGGGTGTTGTGCTTCGAGGTGTACTGGAAATGGGAATCACTCCACGGAATGACCACTCCCAGGGTCTGGTGACCGGCCGGCATGGCGACAAACAGGTCGGCATCGACCGCCACTCCCCCCAGCGTGCGGAACTGGGCGCGCAGCCGCGTCCCGTCGGGCTGCTCGGCGATGTCGAGCAGAAGGCCCAGGCCGGCGAAGCGGATATCGGCGCCAGCCACGGTCTCGGGCTGACGGAAGCCCGGCGCCAGCGGCAGATACAGCAGCCGCTCCAGCAGCCGACCGGACTCAAAGTGCAGGAACTGCGCGACCAAAAGTCCCAAGTAGTCCAGGTTGGCGTAGGTGATCGAAAAGACATAGGAATCCGTGGTCACCGCCCAGTAGTCCCAGCGCTTCTTGCGACCAAAGGCTCCAGACAGGTTGCAGCGATGCAGCGGGCGTCGCGAAAAGCCGATCGCGGCGCGATTCAGTCGCCCGCTCGGCGTGCACAGATCGACGGGCGCGGTGATCTCAGGCTCGGAGGACAGGCCCAGGGCAGAAGGCGCAGCAGGCGAGGTCATGCCCTACTTTATGCCGGGTCCGGCCCCGCCGGTTCGGGCAAGCGCGGGACTGGCTATGTTTATAAATAAGCATCCTCCGCCCAGTCAGTTCCGCAATCAGCACAGTGATAATGATAACGGACCTCGGTATGCACCAAATAATAATATTCTAAGGAGCCTTCCAGCAGGTCGGTCTGGGTACATTCGGTGCGCTGGCAGCTGCCGCAGCGCGGGCACTCGGGACCGCTTGGCGCACTCTTCGCTTTGCCTTGGCGGCGCCGCCGTCCACGCCGCTTGCCGCCGCCTGCGACCGGCTCCTCCGTCGCTGCCTTCGCTGCCTTCGGTGTGCTGGGCGTGCTCGGGGCGGCTGCTGGCGCTTCCTTGTCGGGGATCGCATGCAGGCTCTCCTGCCCCTGTTGTCGCACCCGCACATGCCGGCCATCGGCGGTGATGGCGACGCTGGTGACCCCGGAGGAGGACTGATGCACCCAGCTGCCGTCATAGGTCGAGAAGTCGCTGCTGCGAAACTCCATGACCGCGATCCCCGACTGACGATCGACAATGAAATAAGTCGTATCTTCTTCTAGCTCATAGATATCGCCATGACTGTGGGTTTGGGTGACGACCTCATAGCGCTGCTCGACGGGCAACTCGACGACAGGGAGCTGGGCGGGATAGCCGAGGCAGCTCGCCAGTACGTCGCGCTGCCCCGCGGGCAGGAGCAGCGCCTCCAGTCGACCGAAGCGATAGGGCAGCTCCGCGCTGCTGGCCCAGTTCAGCGCAAGGCGCAGGACGGCGACCAGCGGCGCGACGGTGTGCGGCGGTGACAGGGCCGCGGCGAGCTGCTCCAGCGCTGGATAGATCGGCGAGCGATAGCGTCCGCCCTGGGCCGCTGGCAGCAGGCTCAGAGCCGCGCTCACCGCCTGTCGGCTTGTCTCGTCGGGCTGCTGTCGCCAGGCGAGCAGCGCGGCCAGGGTCGTGGCGATCTCAGGGCTCTGGAAGCGCTCGGGCAGGCGCAGGTACAGGTCGTGCAGCATGGCGATGAGCGCCCCGACCGCTAGGCCCGCCCCGTCGGGCCCGAGCGCCGCTAGCTGACGCAGCAGCTCTTGCGCTGGCTCCGAGCTCGCAGCGCTGGTCTCTGGCAGCGTCGCCTGGCAGCGCTGCCGGGCTTGCTCGGCGGGCGGATAGCCACATAGCGCCGCGGCCAGCAGTCGGCCGAGCGGCAGCTTGCCAGCTTGCACACGCAGCGCCAGCAGATCGGCTTCGCTCGCAGCGGTCTGCAGCCAGCGCTCGATGCTCTCCAGCACATAGCGTCGCTGCGCAGCTGGCGTCGCGTCCCGGGGCAGGCCGCTTACCGACACGATCTCGCGCTGCACGAACTCGCCGGCCTGCAGCAAGCGCACGTTGTAGCGACAGCGCTTGCCGCCCGGATCCTCGTCGAGCGGCACCGCCGAAAACGCCCGCCCAGGTCCGGCCGCAATGTGCATAAAGAAGGACGGCCACTCGCTCGCCATGCTGGTGCCCCCGCCTGTGCCCCGCTATTTTCCCGCAGCCGGCCGCCGCCCCGCGAGCTCTTTTCCGCCGCCGGCGCCGTCGTCGGCAGGGCAGGACAGCAGGTGCATCGCTCGGCCACGCTGGCGGGGTGATCGCGACAGAAGTGGTTGTCGGTATTCGCCGGCATTCGCCTATCGCCTTGACCGCTTCCGACGGCCATCGCTAGCATTCGCCATGAGCCGCGTTCGAGCGACCAAGGCCATCGTGGCGGTGATCAGCTTTGCCGCCAGCTTGGGGGTAGCCCCACCGCTGCTGCTGGCGGCGGCCGAGCTGAGCCCGAGCTTGCTCACCGGGGCTGATAGCGAGCTCCTGCACACGCAGGAGCTGCGCCTGTGGGAAGCCGCCGCGCGACTGACCGCCGACCCCGACTTTGGCCTGCACCTGGCCGAGTGGGTCGCTGGCTGCCCCGAGGATCTGTTCGACGTGCTGGCCTTTGCGCTGCGGAGCTGTGCCACGCTGGGCGATCACTATCGCTTGGCCGGCCGCTACATCCGCCTGGTTCACCAAGGGATCTTTTTGCAGCTAGAGGAAGAGCAAGACGTCGCGCGGTTGTGGCACGGCCATCATCGCGAGCCGAGTACGCCGCCGCGGCATCCCGTCGAGGGGCTGCTGGCGCTGTCCATTTTGCAGGGGCGCCGCGCCATCGGCGAGGAGTTTGCCCCGCGCGCGGTCTGCTTTGCGCACGCGCGACCCGCGCAGGTGAGCGAGGCAGAGCGCATCTTCCGCGCCCCGGTTCACTACGGCTGTCCGCGCAATGAGCTGGCGCTCGATCGCGCGCTGCTGGCGCGACCACAGCGCCAGGCCGAGCCGCGCCTGCTGGCGATGCTCGATCGTCAGCTGGCCGAGTCGCTGTCGGCGCTCCCTTCGCCGCGCAGCTTTGAGGATGCCGTGCGGCAGCGCATGATGGATGTGCTGCACGAGGGCGAGCCGGCGATGGCACAGGTCGCGGCGAAGCTACACATGAGCCCGCGCAGCCTGCAGCGCCGACTGCACAGCGAGGGCACAAGCTTCGCGCAAGTCCTGTCCGCCCTGCGCCACGACCTGGCCCTGCGCTACCTGCGCGACGAGCGGATCGCCCTCGGCGAAGTCGGCTTTCTGCTCGGCTTCCTGGAGGTCGTCTCGTTCCATCGCGCGTTCAAGCGCTGGACCGGAACCACGCCAGCGCAGTATCGGCGCTCGCTGCAAGAGCGCAGCCGCTCCATCCCCTGACGTCGGCGCGGCTCAGACCGTCTCGTACGGCCAGATGCCGCGGCCAAAGTCCAGACAGCCATAGGCGCCGTTGTCCGCCGCAAAGCGGAAGATGCGGCCATCGACGATGACGCGGCCGTGGGCCGGCCGGGTGTTGTGCTTCGAGGTGTACTGGAAATGGGAATCACTCCACGGAATGACCACTCCCAGGGTCTGGTGACCGGCCGGCATGGCGACAAACAGGTCGGCATCGACCGCCACTCCCCCCAGCGTGCGGAACTGGGCGCGCAGCCGCGTCCCGTCGGGCTGCTCGGCGATGTCGAGCAGAAGGCCCAGGCCGGCGAAGCGGATATCGGCGCCAGCCACGGTCTCGGGCTGACGGAAGCCCGGCGCCAGCGGCAGATACAGCAGCCGCTCCAGCAGCCGACCGGACTCAAAGTGCAGGAACTGCGCGACCAAAAGTCCCAAGTAGTCCAGGTTGGCGTAGGTGATCGAAAAGACATAGGAATCCGTGGTCACCGCCCAGTAGTCCCAGCGCTTCTTGCGACCAAAGGCTCCAGACAGGTTGCAGCGATGCAGCGGGCGTCGCGAAAAGCCGATCGCGGCGCGATTCAGTCGCCCGCTCGGCGTGCACAGATCGACGGGCGCGGTGATCTCAGGCTCGGAGGACAGGCCCAGGGCAGAAGGCGCAGCAGGCGAGGTCATGCCCTACTTTATGTCAGGCCAGGGCGGCCCGCGGGCTGCATGACCCATCGCTGCTCTCTTTGGGCGCGCTTCCTCCGCGCGGTCGCGGCTCGCTCGCTGGACTGTGGGGAACTTGCCTTTGATCGCCCCTTTTTGTGGCATGTTGCCGCGATGCAGCCGAGCCATTACTGGATCCTTCTCTGCGCGCTCGTCGCCGTTCCCCTCCGGAGTCAGGCCGAGCTCCCTCAGGCTGCTCCGTCGGGCAAATCACCAGATGCGGGAGTTCCCCAGGGATTCTGTGCCGGCGAGAAGCGCGCTGCCTGTCGCACGGAGGCGCATCGCTTGTGGAAGGGATCCTTTGCCGAGCGCAACCCCCAGCGGGCCGCCGCGCTCTTGGCGCTGCTGTGCCGGCAGGGCGATGCTGCGGCCTGCGTTGAGGAAGGCGACCTGCACCGCAATGGCGACGGGGTTCCTTTGTCAAAAGTGACCGCAGCGGATTCCTATCAGCGAGCCTGTACAGCCGGTCTGCAGGGCGCTTGCGTGAAGCTGGGTCAGGTGTTGCTGGACGGCGTCAAGCTGCCGCCGGGGGTCCCGACCCAGGGCGGGATCCTGCTGACCCAAGTGGATGGCGGCGAGCCCTATGCCGATCTGTCACGCGACGCTGAGCGAGCCATCGGTCTGTTCAAGCAGGCTTGTGACCACGGCGATCCGAGCGGCTGCACGCAGCTTGGGTTGGCCTATCAGCTGGGCCAGGACATTGCGCCCGATCGTCACCAGGCCGCGACGCTGCTCCGTCGCGCTTGCGGCCAGAATGACGCTGCGAAGTCGGCCCGTCCACGAGGGGAAGAGACTCATCGGGCGTCGCCGGATGAGGGGGACATTGAACGGCCCCCCCAGAATGATGGCTATGCCTGCCTGTTGCTCGGCGTCTTCTATAGTCGAGGGACTGCAGCCAAAGAGCAAAAGCGTCAGGCTCTGTCGCTGCTTGAAGCTCGCTGCAGTGCTGGGCAGGGCGCGGGCTGCTACGGACTTGGCGCCTATTACCGACATCTGGCCAGACCCGATCGGCAGCGAACACTCTCGCTTTACCAGAGAGCGTGCGATCTGAAGTACCCCTTGGGCTGTCACGACTTGGGGGTGATTCTCGATGAGGGAACCTTTGCGACTGCCGATCCGGGTCGCGCCGAAGCGCTGCTGCGCAAGGCCTGCAGTGAGCTGGACCACGGGACTGCCTGCTTCAACCTGGCGGCCATGTACGACAAGGGGCAGCCAGGCATCGCCGCGGATCGTGGCAAGGCCATCACCGCGGCTGAGCGCGGCTGTGCACTGGGCGAGCCGCGTGCCTGCTACAACCTCGGCTATCTGTACCTGGCAGACGGTGTTGGCCATGACGAGGCGCAGGCGCAGGTGCTGTTCTCGCAAGGCTGTCAGCGCCGTGAGCCCGATGCCTGCAACAAGCTCGGCCTAATGGCTCTGCGCGGGCAAGGTCAGCCACCTCACCCCGCGCGCGCCCTGCGTTACTTCCGGCAGGCCTGCTCGTTTGGTTTGGCCCTCGGCTGCACGAACAGCGGCCTTGTGCTGCTGGATCATGACAGCGAACCTCAGCTTCGCGATGAAGCGCGAGGCCTGGACTTCCTACGGCAAGGCTGCCGCGGCAACGATCAGAATGCCTGCAGCGTGCTCAAGCAGCTGCAGGCCAGCGAGCCTCATTGATCCTGCGACCCTCGGATTGGGTAGCTCAGCACGCGACGGCCAATCCCGCCACGTCCGCGCTCAGCGCCCCGTAGCCGAAGCGCGCCTGCTTCCAGACCGCCTGCTTCACCCAACGTCCTGGTGCCGCCCACGGCCGCTGCTCCGGGCGCCTGCTCAAAAACGAACCACCAGCCCGTTTTCGGCTAGCTGCGGCCCGCGCAGCGCCGCCAGTCGATACCCGTCTGACGTCCAGACCCGCGTCTTTCCCACCACCAGCATGTAGATCCCGCCAATCACCAGCGACAGTCCCACTCCCAGTGTGATGCCCCCGGCGATAGCCAGGCCAGGTCCTTCTGGGTAGTTCATGCGGGCCAGCCCAATCGGGGCCAGAACCAGCCCCACGACCAGCGGCATCGAGCCGAGCGAGGTCAGCAGGATGCCGCCCACTCGCGTCCCGGGATGCCCAGCCCGGACGTTGAGCGTCACCGGCCCCACCGTGGGCAGCTGGAAGTTTTCCGAGTCGCGGATCCCCAGGCCGTCGATGGCATACACACTATCGGCATCGACTACGACGTCGCACGGCATGCGGCAGAGCGAGCTCCAGATCTGCACCCGCTTGAGGTACTGCCCGTGCCGCCCCCAGCGTGGCTGCAGCTCGGTTCGTCGATACACCGACAGCGTCGCGTTGAGGTCGTCGGCGTTGAGGTGAACCAGCACCGGATGGATCGGGGCAGTGGGCGGCGGCGGCATGACCACCACAGGCGGCGGCACACTGCCGACCGGCACCGGGACCGGCATAAACGGCAGCCCAGCGCCCAGCGGCGGTGGCGGAGGCGGCACCACGAGCACTGGCCCGGTCTCGGTCGGTGCGAGCTGAGGCTCAGCCTGTACCGGACTCGGGGAGACACTCACAGCCAGGCACAGCGACAGCGAGCAAGCCTTTCCCCACATACAACCAGAGTAGCAACCCGCCGCTGGCCCGTGCACGCACTGAGACGCCCTCGTGGGTCAGCCCAGGAAGGAACCGGCGGCGGCACACCCGCGAGCCACCGCGCGTAAGGTGCCAGAGTGAGCCGGCGGCCACGCTC